>JBGSOR010000330.1:0-19089 GCA_041738985.1 Chromatiaceae bacterium
GGCCGTCGGGCTCGATACGCTCCACGCGCCCGCGCAGCAGGCTGGACGGGTCGACCGCGGGGACCGGTAAGCGCGCGACCTGGGACATGACATAGGGCTCCGATCGGTGGAATGGTGCCGGGCGGGCTGCCGCCCGCTCAAGGCTGGCCCCGCTAATGCGGCGGCGCTCAGGAGTTTTCTTTGATGCTGCTGCCCTTGAGGATCATATCGCCGCCAGCCTTGGCGGTGAGCTTACCGGACGCCTTGATCGTGATCGACGACCCCTTGATGGTGATATCGCCGCCGCTCTTCATGACGATCTCGGAGCTACCGCATTTCAGGACCAGTTCGGACGCGGCCGAGACCAGCGCCTTGGCGCCGCTGACCGCGCTCAGGTCGTCGCCCGACTTCAGGCTCATGGTGCCGCCGGCCTGGGCGGAGAAATTGCTGCCCGCCTGCTCGGAGATGCTGGCGCCGGCGTTCACCGATTTGCTGGCGCCGATATTTTCGCTGCTTACCGCACCGACCGAGACGATTTTGGCGCCTCCGACCTCCTGTGCCAAGGCGGCCCCGACCGCCTGGTTCATGGCCGCGCCGACCGTGAGCGCATAGACGATGGCGATGGTCTCTGTTTTGCTGGCGCCTACGTTTACCGCCTGGTTAGCCGCCACGGACTCGGTGTCGTTAGCCCCGATGGTGACGGATCGGTTGGCCCCGACGGTTCCGGTTTGGTTCGCGCCGATGCTGTAGGCTTGGTTGCTACCGATGTTTTCCGTTTGATCGACGCCGATCGTCTGGGATTGGTTATTGCCGATGAAGATGGTCTCGTCGACGGCGACATCGCGGCTTCGGTTGTTTAGCACACGCTCGCGCAGATCGTTCTCGATGGTGCTGTCCTTGTCGTACTGCCCATGCTCCCGGATCAGTTCGTTGCCCTTGGTGTCATCCATGACGTATTCGTTGTAGCCCCCCCCGCCCTTGGTGCTGTTAGATTTGAGCCCGCTGATGACGGCGCTCCCCGGCAGGCCATAGGGTGGCATGCAGTCCCCGTTGTAGACGCGGCCGGTGATCAGGGGCCGGTCAGGGTCGCCCTCCAGAAAGCTGACGACGACCTCTTGGCCGATGCGGGGGATGGCCACCGCGCCCCAGCCTTTGCCGGCCCAGGGGTGGGACACCCGCACCCAGCACGAGCTGTTCTCGTCGCGTTTTCCGTAGCGGTCCCAATGGAACTGGACCTTCACCCGACCATATTTGTCCGTCCAGATTTCCTCGCCAGACTTGCCGGTAACCACAGCGGTCTGGGGTCCCTGGACGATAGGTTTGGGAGTGATGCGCGGCGGCCGATAAGGGACCTGAGAGTCGATCACGCTGAGGTTGCATTGGCAGGGCGGCCCGCCGAGGGAATTAGCCCCGGAGCCGAACAGATCCGACCTCAGATGGTACTGGGCGGAGGCCACCAGATACTCCCGGTTCTGGTCCTCGCGGCGGTACTCGGCCATCTTGAACAGGGCGCCGACCCCGAGCCCGCGGGCGTTGCTCTGCGCCTCTGCCAGTTCGTGCCCCGCCTGGGCCTCCTCCAGCCGTATACGGGCGTACTCGGTGCCCTCGGAACCTTGCGTGTAGTCGCCCGCATAGTCGAAGAGCTCATAGTCGGCGAGCTCGTGATTCTTGGGTCCGCTTCGAGTGGCCAGCAGGTCCTTGCGGGGGGCTGTGAAGTCGAAGGCGGTGTTGGCGAAGGCCCCGGAACTCACCTGCTGGGCGACCGTCCAGTCGTAGATGTGCTCCTGTCCGACCGCGGCGGTGTCGTCTGGCGGGTGATAGGGGACCTCTTCGTAGCCCGGGACCAGCGAGTGCGCGCTGTAGCTATCCGCCAGGATCAGAAGGTGCTTGTCCTCCTGGTGCTCGAAGAAGTAGTAGATGCCCTCCTGCTCCAAGAGTCGGTTAACGAAGTTGAGATCCGTCTCCCGGTATTGCACGCAATAGCCCCAGGTCCGGTAGTCCCCAGTCAGCCGCTCCTCGAAGTCCGTGAAGCCGTGCTCCCGAAAGATGCCCTTGACGATGTCCGGGACCGTCTGGTCCTGGAAGATCCGGCAGTCTGCGGTGCGGGAGAGGAACCAAACCCAGGGGGATAGACGGGCGCGGTAGAGCGCATCGGCCCCGTCGAAACCCACCTGCGAGAAGCGACTCATGTAGCCGTTGAAATAGCGTTTGCTTCCGTCCGGGAGCTGCAACGACACCGTTGACGGTTTGCCGAGCAGGTCGTCCGGGGAGATATCGATATTCGGGCTGGCCAGCTCCAGCTCGTACTCGAAGGGTGCGCCGAGCCGCTCGGACCCGCTCATGCTGCGCAGGAGCAGCACATCCTCGCCGAGTGGGGTGCTCACCGAGAGTATGCGACCGGCTTGACTGGGGGGCATGGGGTGTCCTTGCTCGCAACTGCGGTCAGTATAGCCCGAGAGATTGGCCGGAGACGTCCAGGGTCATTGGGCTCACTGGAAACTGTAGCTGAACCCCGAATCGCCCACCCCGATGGCCACAGGCCCGATGGGCTTGCCCTCGATGGTGCGGTTGAGGAGCTCCCGGCTGATGGCGGGAAGGACCGTATTGGTGAGGATCGCATCGACCACCCGGGCGCCGCTCTCCACCTCGGCACAGCGCGCGGCGATCAGCTTCACGACCGCCTCGTCGTAGGTCAAGGGGGCGCGATGGTTGTCCGCGATGCGCCGTACGATGCGGTCGAGCTGGAGCCTGATGATCGTCCCCAGCATCTCGTCGCTCAGCGGGTAGTAGGGTATGACGACGATCCGCCCCAAGAGTGCGGGCGGGAAGGTCTTCAAGAGCGGCTGGCGCAGGGCTTGGGCGAGTGCCTCCACGTCGGGCATCAACTCGGGGTCCTTGCACATGCTCATGATCAGGTCTGTGCCCGCGTTGGTTGTGAGCAGGATGACGGTGTTGTGGAAGTCGATATAGCGGCCCTCCGCGTCCTCCATCCAGCCCTTGTCGAAGACCTGAAAAAAAATCTCGTGAACGTCGGGGTGGGCCTTTTCCACCTCGTCCAGCAGGACCACGCTATAGGGCTTGCGGCGCACGGCCTCGGTGAGGATGCCGCCCTCGCCATAGCCGACATAGCCGGGGGGCGCACCCTTGAGGGTGGAGACGGTGTGGGCCTCCTGGAACTCGCTCATGTTGATGGTGATGATGTTCTGCTCGCCGCCGTAGAGCGCCTCGGCCAGCGCGAGCCCGGTCTCGGTCTTACCCACCCCGGAAGGGCCGGCGAGCATAAAGACCCCGATGGGCTTGTTGGGGTTATCGAGCCGGGCGCGGGACGTCTGGATGCGCGCGGCGATCATGTCCAGGGCGTGGCGCTGACCGATGACCCGCTTGTTCAGGGTCTCGGCCAGGTTGAGGACGGCCTTCACCTCGTCCTTCACCATCCGGCCCACCGGGATGCCGGTCCAGTCCGCCACCACGGAGGCGACCGCCTGGGAGTCGACGCTGGGCAGGATCAGGGGGCGCTCCCCTTGGAGGGACTGGAGCTCGGACTGCAGCGCGCGGAGCTTCTCCAGGGCCTCGGCGCGCTCCAGCTCGGTGAGGGCGGGGGGGGCGCTCGGATCTGCGGGACTATCGGCGACCCCGACTGGGGCAGCCGCTGACGGGCCGGGCGCCGCGGCAATCGCCGCCTTCTCCAGCGCGCTGCCGGTCCCCTCGACCGGTGCCTGGTGTCCGCGAAGCTGGGCCCGCAGCTCCAGGATCTGCTCGACCAGACCCTTCTCGGATTCCCAGCGTGCATTGAGTCCCATCAGACGCTCGCGCTCGGCGGCGAGCTTCTCGGACGCCGATCGCGCCCGCTCGGCGGCATCGATGCCGACTGCGGTCTCCCGGCCGATGATGGCGAGCTCGGTCTGTAGGCCCTCGATTCGGCGGCGGCAGTCTTCGACTTCCGCGGGCTCGGAGGACTGGCTGATGGCGACTCGGGCACAAGCCGTATCGAGCAGGCTCACCGCCTTGTCCGGGAGCTGGCGAGCGGGGATGTAGCGATGGGAAAGGCGCACCGACGACTCCAGGCCCTCGTCTAAGAGCTGGACCCGGTGGTGTTTCTCCAGCGTGGAGGCAATGCCCCGGACCATGAGAATCGCCTTCTCCTCGCTCGGCTCGTCCACCTGGACCACCTGGAAGCGGCGCGTGAGCGCGGGGTCCTTCTCGATGTACTTCTTGTACTCGCTCCAAGTGGTGGCGGCGACGGTGCGGAGCGTCCCGCGGGCAAGTGCCGGCTTGAGCAGGTTCGCCGCGTCTCCTGTGCCCGCGCTGCCGCCGGCACCGATCAGGGTATGGGCCTCGTCGATGAAGAGGATGATGGGCTTGGGGCTGGCCTGGACCTCCTCGATTACCTGGCGGAGCCGGTTCTCGAACTCGCCCTTCATGCTGGCCCCCGCCTGGAGCAGACCCACGTCCAGGGTGCGCAGGGTGACCTCTCTGAGCGGCGGGGGCACATCCCCGGCGGCGATGCGCAGGGCAAACCCCTCGACGACGGCCGTCTTGCCGACCCCCGCCTCACCGGTGAGGATAGGGTTGTTCTGGCGCCGGCGCATGAGGATGTCCACCATCTGGCGGATCTCCTCGTCGCGCCCGACGATGGGGTCCAGCTCACCCTTGCGGGCGCGCTCGGTCAGGTCGACGGAGAACTGCTTGAGCGCCTGCTGCTTGCCCATCTGGGCCGGGGCCATGGACGCACTTGCCTCTCCAGGTGCTGCGCCGCCGCCGCCGACCTGGAAGCCGTCGCTCGCCCCCATCCGCTCCTCCGGGGAGTCGGAGCAGATCTCCCTGAAGGCTTCAGTGAGAGCGTCGGTCTGGATCTTGTCGAATTGGCGGGAGATGCCGAGCAGCCCGCTCCGGAGCCCCTTGGTCTTCAAGATCCCGACCATCAGGTGGCCAGTGCGCACCTGGGACTCCCCGAACAACAGGGTTGCATAGGTCCAGGCCCGCTCGGCCGCCTCTTCGACATCGGAGGACAGGTCCGAGATGGAGCGCGACCCCCGCGGCAGTCGGTCCAGTGCCTCGGTGAAGTCCCGGGCGAGACCCGCCGGGTCCAGGCTGAAGCGGCGGATGATCCGGTGCAGGTCTGAGTCCTGACCCTGGAGGATCTGATTCAGCCAGTGCACCAGCTCCACATAGGGGTTGCCGCGCATCTTGCAGAATACCGTGGCGCTTTCGATTGCCTTGTAAGCGAGGGGGTTGAGCTTCCCGAACAGGGCGGTGCGGCTGATTTCGGTCATGATGCGCTCCGTGTCGTTGTCAGCGAAGGGTCATGGCACAGGAGAGGAGTTGGGGCGTCCGAGGGAAGCTCTCGGCTCCAGGTGGGATTGAGCTTGAGGTCGTCGCCGTCGCGTCCCAGGGGTCCACTCGCGAGCCAGGCGGTCCAGCCCACGCCATGGCCGGCGCCCAGGCGCAGCCTCGGTACCTGGGACTCTTCCAGAACCAGATTCAGGTCCCAGTCGAGCTGATCGCCCACGTAGCTGCGGACCACTGCCTTGACCCGCGCCAGGGTCTCGCCGCCGGGGAGCAGACGCAGGTAATCGGCGAGTCCCACCGGCCCGATGCGCACTCGGAACTTGGACTGGTGGTCCCAGAGCCGGCCGCCGAGTGTCGTGGTCACCCCCAGAGTCCCGGTGGACCGGTCCTCTCCGACGCGCAGCCGGCAGTTCTGGGGCAGAGTCAGCCAAGAACCGATAAAGGAGTCGATGCGGACCGGTAGCCGCAGGAAACCGACGAGGATGCACCTAAGCCCCTCTGCGTGTCGGGTCTGGCAGGAGAGGTGACCCGTGAAGTGTCGTTTGGCCAGGTCCGGCATGGCGTTGCGGCCCATGAAGGCGGGCATGCCGGTGCCGCCCAGGGCGCCTAGATAGGTGCCAAAGCGGTCCTCCGCGGGCCGGTCGAAACTGACTGCGGGCTGGGCCTGAGCCCAGCCGCGATAGAAGAGGGACAGCATCCGGTGGTGGAAGAGGTCCAGGAAGCGGGCGAAAGTGGGGTCCGAAGCCCGGCGCTCCCGTTCCCTGGCGTACTCGGTGAGATGCAGGGGGAGGGGTCCGTTGGGGCCGAGCAGACCGAGGAAGTAGACCAGCAGCCGGGCGGGCCGGTGGGCCGTGGCGGGTTGAAGTCCGGCGAGCTCGGCGGGGGCAAAGATGGTTGAGGCGATTTGTCCCAGCCGTACCGGGTCGTCCTTTGCCCGGGGGGTGGCGCCGATGCGCGGATGTCCGGGTTGCAGGCAGTCGAGCCGGCGGAGGGTGTGGAAGAAACCGAAGTTCCAGGGGGCGCGTCCGAGCCGTTGCAGCAGCGTTTCCCGGTCCCTCGCCCGTTGGGCCGCGTCTGCGGTTCCTGCCGCTGGGATGGCGGGCACGGTCTCCTGAGGGTTCTGGTCCTCGTGCGGGGTCATAGGACTGGGCGGCGGCCGATGGTCGCGGGCCATCGCATGAGCTCGCCACGGTCGCTCCGTAGCGCGGTCTCGGTGAATGAGTTGATGGAGCAGTAACGGGCGAAGAAGCGCTCCAGCACGGCCCCGAGCAGGAACGTGCCAGTGCCCTCGAAGGCCGCCTCGTCGCAGTCGACCCCGATCTCAAGCCCGCGGGCGTAGGTCACCGGCCGTATCCCCGGCAGCCGACGGACGATGGGCCGGGAGGCGACGGAGCGGATGCCCTCCACCTGTTTACGCACCGAGGGGTTCGCCAAGTCCGCATACAGGGCCAGCAGCTCCCGCAGGGCCGCTGCGCCCTTTCCCCCGTCGCTGTCGGCGATGGAGAGATAGTTGAGTGACAGGTGGCTGATGAGCCTCCAGGCGGTGTCGCCGTGGGCATGGGAGGGCTGAGGCCGGGTGGGTCCGGCGCGCAGCCGCACGGACCGGACCGGGGCACCGGATTCGAGTGTGAAGTCGCTTGAGCCTGTGCCCACCGGCATCTGGAGCGGCAGATCCCGGTTGGTGCAGAGCCCGGTCACCGCGAGCTGTCTGAGCCGGTGGGACCAGGGGGCTGAGGCGGCGTCCACCAGGTTCACATAGACTTCGCTCCCCACATAGCTCGTGCGCGGTCCCTGGCGCTGTTGCCGGGAGGACAGGCGCCGCGGGACCCGATGGACGCTGTAGTAGGCCGGCTCCCGGTTCCCGGCGGTCAGGTCGGTGGCGGTGTAAAAGGGCCGAAACTCCTGGGCCTCCATGCTGGAGGCCCCGTAACCCGTGACCGAATCGACCCGATAGACCTCGAAGTCCATGGGCCGGGTCCGGTCCGGGACGACGTGATACTCGGGCCCTCCTTCGTTTAGATGAATCCGGTCGAATCGTTTGGGGAAGAGATTGATGGCCGGTGTGCAATGGAGCGCGAAGTTGTCCGCCGTGACACGGCCTTCGAGGGACTGGGTGCGCTGACGGAAGAGCAGGATCAGGTCCACCTCTGGTTCTGCAATCCGTTGGAGGGTCGCCCCAAGCCCGTCGATTGCCACGAACAGGAGCCGCTCCGGGAAGGCGAAATATTCGTGCAGGTTGCGGTAGCCCTGGAAGGATGTCGGCGCGAAGGGCAATAGTGCCTCCTCGTCGTCGAACCCCAGGGGACGGACCGCGGAGGCGGGCAGGACCTCGATCCAGGGCACTGGGCGGACGACCGGCTGCACCAGCACTCCGGTGGTGGAGCCCAGGATCTGGGCATAGAGATCGAAGGGTATCTGCTCGGCGCCCTGGAGAAAGAGCACTAGCCTGAACCGATCCGCCCGGCCCGGGGCCAACTGGGGGAAACCGAGACCGGCGGTCATGCGCAGGCGCAGGCGCAGCCCGGCTTTACTCTGTTTGAGAATGGAGAGGTCGGACTTGGCCACAGGCCCTGTATGGGTGAAGTACTCTGCCTGGGTAAGCTCCAAGGGCCAGAGCCGGATCTCATGGGCGGTGCGGTACTCGCAGGGGGTTTCGCCGCCCTTGCCGGTGCCGCCGCGTAGCACGGTCCCCCGGGGCAGTGGGAAGCCCTCGGCCAGGGCGCCCTCCGCGAGGTCCGGCTCTAGCTGGACGACGGCCATGGAAGGCGTCGGGGCCAGGTAATGTGGATAGACGATCTCCAGCAGGTGTTGTGTAAAGGCGGGAAACTCGGCGTCGATCTTGAGCTGGACCCGAGCGGCCAGGTAGGCAAATCCCTCCAGCAGACGCTCCACATAGGGGTCGGCACACTCAAAACCGGACAGTCCCAGCCTGCCCGCGATCTTAGGAAACTCGGCCGCAAACTCGCCGCCCATGTCCCGGACATGGGCGAGCTCCCGGTTGTAGTACTCGAGCAGCTTTGGATCCATTCCGTTTTGGCTCCGGGTCTCGCGCGGCCAGCCCAGCAATTCTCGAGAGGCCGACCTAAGAGGAAGGCGATGCGGTCTCGGCGACTTGGATCTCGCCGCTCTCCAGGTCCACGTTGGTTTTGAGATAAAGTCGCTGGGGCAGGGGGTTCCCCCATAGCTCGCCCTCGATGTCGAACCGTATGGCGTTGGCGGTCATCTGGGATTCGTCCACCACCGCGCGGATCGTCAGCGACTGACGCAGGATACGCGGCTCGAAGCGCAGAATAGCGCGGCGTAACGCCCGCTCGAGGGTTAGCACGTCTAGCCCCGAGACATTGCGCCCGGCTAGGTCCGGCAGACCGTAGTTGACCACGGAATCCGCTACCCGGGGGTAAGGCGCCAGGTCCTGAACGGAGTCCAGGTCGGAGCAATTGAGCAGCCATTCCAGGTCCCGGATCACGCACGCCTTGAGCCGGCGGGGGGAGAGTACGCGATCCTCTCGGGATTCCTCGCGCCGGTCCGGGGCGTCGTCCGTAAGCCGGTCGAGCAGCGACGGTTGGAGTCGCTCCTTGGGGGTCAGCTCGGCCATCGGATTCCTCGGGGTCAGGGCGTCGGCTCAATGGCAGGGTTCAGCTCGATATGCCGGACCGCAAGCAGGGGATGGTCCCCCAGGTTTGTGGTCAACATGCGTTGGCCAAGTCCGGTGAACAATCCGCCATCCCTGTCCTCCCAATCGGTGAGCCGCGCCAGGCGGATGCGCGAGTCGTTGCTTGTCTCCGACCCAGGATAGCGGGACGGGATCAGGGCTACGGCCTCGCCCCCGTTGGCCCAGGTAACGTGGGCCGGGGTCCATACCAGGTCGCGTAGATCTGTGGGCTCCTCGATGGCCAGGGTCCGGACGTGCTGGAAGGCCACCCAGTAATAGCGACCGTTGACAATCGCCTCCAGCATCGGTCCAAGCCGACCGTCTGCGTCCGCGATCCAAGCAAAGGGCTCTCCGTCGATTCGCCCTGGGGTGGCCGGTGCCGCCTCAAAGGCGCGCTCGCGCAGCTGCGCGGCGTCTTCAGGCCGGCCTTGGGCTCCCAGCCTGAGCGCCTGCAGCAGCAGGGCCACCCATTCTGCTGGCTCTCCAAGCACGAGGGGGTCCCGCTCCCCGGCAAAGACGCGGGCACGCAGGGCCTCGCAGGCAAGGGCTTCCCGATAGGTGTTGACCATCGCGAGCGCCCCGGCGTCCAGCTCCCCAGCCACATTGAGCTGGGCGAGCGCGCGCCCCCATTGGCCGAGCACGGCCAAGAGCTGGAACAGGAACACGCGGAGTCGCGCGTCCGCCGGGGCGCGGCGCACGCGGTCGGTGAGGTCGGCGAGGGCGCCGTCTAAGTCTCCTGATTTCAGTGCGTCTTCAGCGCCCATAGGCTCATCCCCGGCGCCGGACTCGCGGTCCGGTGCCATCGTGTCGGTTGCATCGGGAAGACTGCACTGGCCCGAAGACCTAGCCCTGCTTGTTGGCCTCTAAGTCCCAGGTGCGGTCGGTGGCTGAGCCGGGTTTGCCGGTGTGATCGATGGGGGTGTACTCCCACTTGATCTTGCCATAAGCGAAGGTGACGTTCTCCAGCGGCTTGATCTCCCCTCCTGCAGAGCCTCCTGGTTGTACCGATGTGACGATACAGTCCTCCATCGTGTATTTCATGAAGGTGTGCTTTTCACCGCTGGCGAGGCACAGCTCCAGCTCGATCTTTGGTATGTGCTCTCCCTTCGCACACTTGATGTTGAGGTCAGGCGTTGCGTTGTCGATCGTCTTGGCGATCTGCATGTTCTGGAAGTCCGCCCGCCCGCCAGTGCGTCCGCCGGTGGCGCTGGCCCCGGAAACAGGCTGGGAGACGCCGTGCGAATAGCTATGGACCTCGATCCATTTCTTATGTTTGTCGTCAGTGCTCTCGCCGTCGATACCCTCGATCTTCAGAAACATGTCGACTGCCATGACTGGTCTCCTCGTTGGTGGCCTCTGGGTTTGTTGAAACGCGTTACGGGTTAAGCTTAGACCTTACGCCGCACGCCGCACGCCGCGCAGTCGTGCGCCCCCCGGACCGGCGCCATCCTGCCGCCCCAGGTGTGAGTGCCTAGGGGGTCTTCTGCGACGGAAGCTTCGATACCAGGCGCAGGGACACGGTCAGTCCCTCCAACTGGTAATGGGGTCGGAGGTAGAAGATCGAGCGGTAATACCCGGGGTTCCCTTCGACCTCCGTAACCTCCACCCTGGCCGCGGCCAGTGGCTTGCGCGCCTTGTCCTCCTCGGAGGCGCTGGACGGATTGGGCTCTACGTACTTGTTGATCCATTTGTTAAGCCACTTCTCCATGTCCTCACGCTCCTTAAAGGACCCGATCTTGTCACGCACGATAGCCTTTAGGTAATGGGCGAAGCGGCACACCGCGAACAAATAGGGTAGGCGAGCCGACAGGTTCGCATTGGCTGTCGCATCCGGGTCGTCGTACTCGAACGGCTTCTGTAGCGACTGGGCGCCGATAAACGCCGCGAAGTCCGTGTTTTTCTTGTGCATTAGGGGCATGAATCCGTTCTTGGCAAGCTCCGCCTCGCGCCGGTCGTCGATGGCGATCTCGGTGGGGCACTTCATATCCACCCCGCCGTCATCGGAGGGGAAGGTGTGGACCGGCAATCCCTCTACGGCGCCGCCGGACTCGACCCCACGGATGCGCGAGCACCAGCCGTAGAGCTTGAAGGCGCGGTTGATATTCACCGCCATCGCATAGGCGGAGTTGGACCAGGTGTAACGGCTGTGGTCGCCCAAGCCCGTGTCTTCCTCGAAGTCGAACTCCTCTACCGGGTCCGTCTTGGCCCCATAGGGCAGGCGCGAGAGGAAGCGCGGCATGGCGAGCCCGATATAGCGCGAGTCATCGGACTCGCGCAGCGACTTCCAGGCGGCGTACTCGGGGGTTTGGAAGATCTTGGTAAGATCCCGAGGGTTACTTAGCTCCTGCCAGGACTGCATCTGCATCACCCCAGGGTCCGCTCCGGCGATGAATGGGGTGTGGGCGGCGGCGGAGATCTGGGACATGAGGCCGAGCAGCTCGACATCCGGTGGGCCGTGGTCGAAGTGATAGTCGCCGACGATGCAGCCGAAGGGCTCTCCGCCGAACATGCTGTACTCATCCGTGTAGATCTTTCGGAATATCGGGCTCTGATCCCAGGCGGTACCCTTAAATTTCTTGAGCGTCTTGTGGAGCTCCTTCTTTGAGATGTTCATGACCCGAATCTTGAGCATCTCGTCGGTTTCGGTGTTATTGACGAGATAATGCAGTCCACGCCAGCTACCCTCGAGCTGCTGCAAGTCCGGGTGGTGAAGGATTAGGTTGACCTGTTCGGTGAGCTTCTTGTCGATTTCCGCGATGATCGCCTCGATGGTGCGAACCGCGTCGTCGGAGACGAGCGAGGTCTGCTCCAAAGCCTGAGCTGCGAGGGTGGCGACCGCACCCTCCACGGCCTCCCGGGCGCGGTCCGTGCGCGGTTTAAATTCCTGCTGGAGGAGCGAGGCGAAGCTGCCGGCCTCGATGGTGCCGGTTTGGACTTGGGCCTCCGCCCCCTTTTGGGTTTCGGTCTCGGCCATCTTAGTTGCCCCCCGTCTTCGCTTGTTCCTGCTCCGAGCTCGATTCGCCTGTGGGCTTGGGCGCTGCCGCCAGGGATTGCAGCAAAGTCGGGTCCTTCAGCACCTTGGCGATCAAATCCTCGGCCCCGCTCTTGCCGTCCATATAGGTCAGGAGGTTGGAAAGCTGGGTGCGAGCCTGGAGGAGCTTGTTCAGTGCGTCCACTTTTCGTGCAACAGCCGCTGGGGAGAAGTCGTCCATCGACTCGAAGGTCAGCTCTACGTTGAGATTGCCTTCGCCCGTCAGGGTGTTGGGGACTTGGAAGGCGACCCGCGGCTTCATGGCCTTGAGTCGGTCGTCGAAGTTGTCGACGTCGATCTCGAGCATCTTGCGGTCGGCGACTGCGGGCAGCGGCTCGACCGGCTTTCCGGACAGATCCGCCAGAACCCCCATGACGAACGGGAGCTGGATAATCTTCTCGGCCCCGTAGAGCTCCACGTCGTACTCGATCTGAACCCGAGGGGCGCGATTGCGGGCGATGAATTTCTGACTGCTCTCTTTAGCCACGGGTCTCCTCCACCGTCGTCAAAGGGATACGCGTCGCCTATGCCCGTCAGCCGTAGGATCGGGGCGGCGCTGCGCATGGGATTGTTCAGGAGCTCTGTTCAGTGCCGCAGACCTTTTCGATTTGCGCAAGTGCGTCAGGGGCTAGGTCCCGCACGATATCCATGAAGTTTCCGGTGGCCAGCCGCCGCGCCCGTTTCAGGAGTAGGGGGACGGGGCTTGAAGGCTCGTTGCGGCGATAGTAGTCGCAAATACGGTCAAGTGCGCGAATCGCGTCGTCGCGGCTTGCGATCTCTCCGGAGCCAACACCGGCTGCCGGGGGCGGATTCCGTGTGCCGACCCCCTCGGCGGGCGACGGCGCGGCGGGTACTCCCCCAGGCCGACGCTCCGCATGCCGGCCCCCGAGCAGGTCTGAAATGGCCGACAGGGTCTTGACGAGGGGCTCGAAATCGGGCGCGACCCCCGAGGGGACCTGCGCCGCAAGCGACTCGTTCAGGGCGCGAACCTCAGCGAGGGCGCGAGACGCCGCCTCGGCGGCCTCGGCGAGCTCGTCGAGATCGCAGTCTTGGAAGGCACCGGCAACCGCGGCGGCGTCGAGCGGCTTGGTATCGGGCGGGGCGGGAGCCTTGCCGTCGGCGATCTCGATGTCCCGGTACGAGAGGGGACCGAACACACGGGATTGGATCAGTGCGGTCGTCCGGAGCGCGTCCAGCAGGGCCTCGCGGGAGCACAGGTCCAACAAGACATTGATACGGGCGGTGGGGTCGTTGTCGTCGCTGGGGTCGAGCTGCGGGTGAACCTGATCCCAGTAGCGGTCAATTAGGCCCTGAACCAGGGCGAGCCCCTGGGCCAGGCCAGCGAGTCCGGAGAGTCTCAACCATGCCCGGGTCAGAAGGACGGCAACGCGCAAATCCTTGGATCGGCTTATAAGCCCGGTTGCCAGCTTCTGGACCCGGCGCCAATCGGGCTCCTCCGCCGCAACCACCGTGTCGCCCATGCGACGCTCCGGGGTACCCTCCGCGGCCTGGCATGCCGCCAGAAAGTCTGCGTCGTACTCTAGGTCCGGACCGGCCGGCTCGTCCGGTGCGACCGGCTCCAGAAGGGCATCGATGTCGCTCTTAGCCATCCGGTCTCCCCTGCGTGTCGAGAAGCGAGAAAGCACATTTCCTTGAGGGTCGCACACCGCACTTGAACGCGAGGCAAGCGTAGCCGGGAGCCGGAGCTCGATCAAGATCGGGAATCGTGATGGCGCGCCGCAGCTTTCTCCAAAGGCGCCCCGCTGTCGCTGTGTGCGAGGGTCTTGAACCCGTCACTGCTTGGACGGCGCGACGGAATCCCGTCGCTCGAATGGTCCGCGCGGACCGTTCAGGCACCCCTCGCGCCTTAAATTTCAGGCGTTTTCGACGATACATGGCCCCTTGCGGTCCAGGCATGAACCGTGCATCAAG
Organism: Chromatiaceae bacterium; assembly: GCA_041738985.1. Taxonomy (GTDB): domain Bacteria; phylum Pseudomonadota; class Gammaproteobacteria; order Chromatiales; family Chromatiaceae; genus Thiodictyon. Next base: position 13,884 of record JBGSOR010000330.1, read on the forward strand.
GCCGCCAGTCGTGGTCCGGTGGGAAGAATAAACATTCCGGACCCATCAGCCGTCCACGGCTCGATCTCCGCCGCAAGCGCTCGCATGGCGATTCGATGCAGGATTAAATCCGGGGACTGGGAGAAAGCGAGATGTTCGTTCTCATCGGCTATTTCATCGTTCTCGGCGCCGTCTTTGGCGGTTTCGTGATTGCGGGCGGTCACCTTGCCGCCCTGTTTCAACCCGTCGAGCTGCTGATGATCGGCGGCGCTGCCGTCGGTGCCTTCTTCGTCGGAAACAGCGGCAAGGTAATCGGCGCCACCGTCAAGGCGGTGCCAAAGGCGTTCAAAGGCTCGAAGTTTACGAAGAAGCTTTATCTGGAGCTTCTCGGGCTGCTTTACGAGATCCTCTCCAAGACGCGCAAAGACGGGCTTATGTCGATCGAGGCGGACATCGAGGACCCGAAGAAGAGCGCAATCTTCAAGAAGTATCCCAACATCCTTAATGACCACCACGTGGTCGATTTCATCGTGGACTACCTGCGCATGATGGTCGGCGGCACGTTGAACTCCATGGAGATGGAGAACCTGATGGATGTCGAGATCGAGACGCACCATCACGAAGCCGAGGTGCCGGCACACGCGATCAGCAAGGTCGGCGACGCGCTGCCGGCCTTCGGCATCGTCGCGGCGGTTATGGGTGTGGTGCATACGATGGAATCCTTGCACCTGCCGCCGAAAGAGCTTGGTGTGCTAATCGCCCACGCGCTCGTAGGCACCTTCCTGGGCATCCTGCTCGCCTACGGTTTCGTCGGTCCGCTCGGTCCTCGGCTGGCGCAGGGCGCCTCCGAATCCACCAAGATGCTCGAGTGCATCAAGGTGACCCTGCTCGCGAGCCTCAACGGCTATAACCCCCAGGTCGCGGTGGAGTTCGGCCGCAAGACCCTGTACTCGACCGAGCGGCCAACCTTCCGCGAGCTCGAGGACGGCGTCAAAAAGAAGAAGTAACGCGAGGGGTCATGACCACTCCAACTCAGCGCCCGATCGTTATCAAGCGCAAGAAAAAGGCGAGCCACGAGCATCACGGTGGGGCCTGGAAGATCGCCTATGCCGACTTCGTGACGGCGATGATGGCCTTCTTTCTGCTGATGTGGCTCCTCGGCTCCACCACCAAAGCCCAGCTCCGGGGCATCTCCGAGTATTTCCAAACCCCGCTCAAGGTCGCGCTCTCGGGCGGCGAGGGTTCCGGAGATGCGACCAGCCTCGTCAAGGGCGGCGGCGATGACCTCACCAAGAGCGTCGGCCAAGACAACAACAAGAACAGCGAATCCGCCGCGCAGCAGCCACCGTCGGCGTCCAGCACGAAGCCGAGCCGTCGGGCCGTCGAAATCGAGCTCGAGAGACGCGAAAAGGCGCTGCTTGAAGACTTGAAGGGCAAGCTTGAAAAGGCGATCGAATCGCGCTCGATGCTCAAGCAGTATAAGAATCAGATCCTGCTCGACATCACGGCCGAGGGCCTGCGGGTGCAGATCGTCGATGAGCAGAATCGCCCGATGTTCGCGAGCGGCTCGGCGCAAATGCGACTCTACACCAGCCCTATCCTGCGCGAGATCGGGCGAATGTTGAACGAGGTGCCGAACCGTATCAGTCTCGCTGGCCACACCGATGCGACGCCCTATGCCGGCGGCGAGCGCGGCTACAGCAACTGGGAGCTGTCCGCCGATCGCGCCAACGCCTCGCGCCGCGAGCTGGTCGCGGGTGGTATGGAGGAAAGCAAGATCATGCGCGTCGTCGGTCTCGCATCGGCCGTGCCGTTCGATAAGGCCGATCCGAACAATCCGATGAACCGCCGCATCAGCATTATCGTGATGAAGCGCAAGGCCGAGGAAGCGATCCGCAACGAAGGCAAGGAAGCCGCGAGCGTGACCGACACGGAAGAGGCCCGGACCCAGCTCATGCAGCAACCGATCGACGAGGCGGCGAAGCAGTCGGCGGCGCGATAGGGATCGCATGGCCGTCGTCGATCGTCGCCGCCGGCAACATCTTGCCGCCCCTGCCGCCGAATCGACGGGTGCTGGATCGGTAGATCCATGCGAATTCAGATAGCTGGAGAGACGGCGCAATTTCTGCATACCGCTTCTCAGCCACCGACAGGACTCAGGGGGAGCCACTATGACCATCAGCATCGATTCTGCACTGGGCATGCATGCCGACGCGCTGCGACTGCGGGAACGGCGCACCGAGGTCCTCGCGGGCAATCTGGCGAACGCGGATACACCGGGGTTCAAGGCGCGGGACCTCGACTTCAGGGCAGTCCTGTCGCAGCAGGGCGCCGGGGTCGCCCTGGCGGGTGCGGACCCGGGGCATATCCGGGAACCGGCACAAGGGACTCCCGCGGCGGCCGAGCTGCTCTACCGCATTCCGACTCAGTCCTCGCTGGACGGCAACACCGTGGACCCGCACCTGGAGAAGGCTGCCTTCGCGGAGAACACGGTGCGCTATCAGGCTTCGCTGATGCTCCTCGGCTCGAAGATCAGCGGCCTGACGACCGCCATCCGGGGCGAGTGAGATGTCCATCGAGCGGATCTTCGACATTGCCGGCTCTGCGCTCAGCGCGGGGAGTGTCCGGCTCAATACGGTCGCTAGCAACTTGGCGAACGCCGAAACGGTCAGCGGGACGCCGGAGGGTGCCTATCGCGCCCGGGAGCCGGTCTTCGCGAGCGTGCTGGAGCAGCAGGTCGGGGCTTCGGCCTCTGCGAGCGTCGGCGTGCGGGTGGCCGGGGTGGTGGAGAGTACCGCGCCGCCGCGGATGGAATATCGGCCCGACCATCCGGCCGCAGACGGGAATGGGTACGTCTACTACTCGAACGTGAACGCGATGGACGAGCTCGCCAACCTGATCTCGGCGTCCCGCTCCTACCAGACGAACGTCGACGTGATGAGCACCACCAAGCAGCTCCTGCTCAAGACGCTGGAGCTTGGCCGTTAACGCACCGCCCGGGGAGGGGCGTCCGAATCCATGGGTGTGAGCACAGCAACCGAAACCCTGCAGGCCCTGGGCCTCGGCCAGCCGTCGACGGCGAAGTCCGCGAAGTCCGATCTGGGCCAGGACGATTTCCTGACCCTGATGATGACCCAGCTCAAGTCCCAGGACCCGATGAAACCGATGGACAGCACCGACCTGCTGTCCCAGCTGGCCCAGTTCAGCACGGTGAACGGCATCGATACCCTGAACAAGTCCTTCGCCACGCTGTCCGGATCGCTGACCTCCGGCCAGGTCCTGCAAGCGTCCCAAATGGTGGGGCGCTCGGCACTGGTCCCCGGCAGTGGCGTGGCGCTCGACCCGGCGTCGGGACTAAAGGCGACAGTGGATCTGCCGGCCCTGGTGCCGGACCTGACCTTAAACCTCTACGACGCCTCGGGCCAGCTCGTGCGGTCTCTGACCATGGAGGGGCAGGGGCCGGGGCTGGTGGATGTCAAGTTTGACGGGCTGGACGATTCGGGCGAGGCCCTGCCCGCCGGCCAATACCGCCTCGAGGCGACCGGCTCCTACCAGGGGCAGACCCAGGCCTTCGAGACCCTGACCCTGAAACGGGTCGAGGGCGTCACCGTCGACCCCGAGGGCGGTCAGCCGCTTCTGGAGATGGCCGGGGGGGGCACGATCGCCCTGAACAAGGTGCGTGAGATTCGCTGATCAGCACGGGTTAAAGGAGAGAAGACATGTTCGATACCGCCATCAGCGGCCTGCAGGCCGCAACCACCGACCTGAGCGTGATCGGGAACAACGTGGCAAATGCCTCGTCGACCGGGTTCAAGTCGTCGCGTGCCCAATTTGCCGACGTGTATGCCGCGAGCTCCTCGCCCTCGAACGCCGTGGGCCTGGGCGTCAAGACCGCCGGCATCAACCAGATGTTCACGCAAGGCACGCTCAATCTGACCAATAACAACCTGGACCTGGCGATCGACGGTCAGGGCTTTTTCGGTCTCGCGGACGGCGGCTCCATGGTCTACACCCGTGCCGGGGCCTTCGGCACCGACAAGGACGGCTATATCGTCAACAATGCGGGCCAGAGACTGACGGGCTACCAGGGGGATGGCTCAGGCGCGGTGTCGAGTCAGCGGGGCGAGCTTCGCATCGACGCGTCCAGTTTGCAGCCTGCGGTCACCAGCCGGGCGAGCGCCTCGCTAAACCTGGAAGCTGGCAGCACGGAGCCGGCCACGACCACCTTTAGTGCCGGTGACTCGACAAGCTACAACAGATCCACTTCGCTCTCAATCTATGACAGCTTGGGCAATTCCCACGACCTGTCGCTCTATTTCGTCAACGCGGGGGGCGGCCTCTGGGACGTGCACGCGCTAGTGGACGGCGTCACGGTTGGGGGCACGCCTGCGCAGACGATTCAGTTCGGTACGGACGGATTACTGGACCCCGCGACGACGCCGATCAACATTGCCGATTGGCACCCGCTCGATCCGGGAGGCGCAGCCAATGGTGCGACGGACCCTTCCCCGGCCTTCGACATCTCTCTCGCCGATTCCACTCAGTTCGGCAGCCCATTCAGCGTGTATGCGCTAAGTCAGGACGGATACGCGGCCGGGCAGCTCAGCCGGATCGGAATCGACGAATCCGGGACCATCACCAGCTACTACAGCAACGGCAAGTCTCAGGCATTGGGTCAGGTGGCTTTGTATAACTTCGCCAACCCCCAGGGTCTGCAGCAGCTCGGGGACACCACCTGGAGCGAGACCCCCAGCTCCGGCCCCGCCATGGTGGGGGCGCCCGGGACGGGGAGCCTGGGCGGCGTCCAGTCCGGCGCCCTGGAGCAGTCGAACGTGGACCTCACGGCGGAGCTGGTGCACCTGATCCTGGCCCAGCGCAACTACCAAGCCAACGCGCAGACGATCCAGGCGGCGGACGCGGTGACCCAGACCATCATCAACATCAGGTAAGCGAAGGGACAGGCCCGCGATGGACAGGATGCTCTACATCGGGATGGTCGGCGCGCGGGAGGTCACGGACGCTCAAGGCGTGGTGAGCAACAATCTGGCAAACGCCAACACCACGGGCTTCCGCGCCGATCTCCAGCAGCTGCAGAGCCTGCCCTTGGTTGGGCCTGGCCACCGATCGCGTGTCTATACCGGCGCGGACTCGCCCGGTGCGGACCTCTCGCCGGCGCCCCCCATCGCCACCGGTCGCGATCTCGACGTGGCGATCCAGGGCGAGGGCT
>JBGSOR010000399.1:0-3264 GCA_041738985.1 Chromatiaceae bacterium
CGGTCGGACCGAAGGCATATTCCGCGGCATCGCCCACGGCGTAGATGTCGGGGTCGGAGGTGCGCATGACGGCGTCGGTCGCGATGCCGCCGCTCGCCCCGATGGTCAGACCCGCGGTCTCGGCAAGCGCGATGTTCGGGCGCACCCCCATGCCGAGCAGGACCAAATCGGCCGGCAGCCGGGTGCCGTCAGCCATGACCACCGCCGTCGCCTTGCCTTCTGCCTCCTCGATCGACGCAATACCGCTGCCCAGCCCCAGCCGGACCCCGTGGCGCTCGATCTCGCGATGCAGGGGCTCGGCCATCTCCGGGTCGAAGAAGGGCATGACCTGCTCCTTCTGCTCGACGACGGCGACCTTGAGCCCCCGGCGCACGAACTGCTCGGCCACCTCCAACCCGATGTAGCCGGCGCCGACCACCACCGCCTGCCGGGCCCCCGGCATGGCGTCCACGATGGCATCCATGTCCTCGATGTTGCGCAGGGTAAAGACGCCCCGGACGGTCGCGCCGGGGAGCGACGGGACGATGGGCGAGGCGCCCGGCGAAAGGACGAGCTTGTCGTAGCCCTGGGTGTAGGTCTCGCCCGTGTCCAGGTTCTTGACCGTCACGGATTTCGCCACCCGGTCGACGGACAAGACCTCCTGGCGGATGCGGACCTCGATACGGAACCGGTCGCGGAACAGCTCCGGGGTGGCGATCAGGAGCTTGGTGCGATCCTCGATCTCGCCGCCGATGAAATAGGGCAGGCCGCAGTTGGCGAAGGACACATGGGCGTCCCGCTCGAACACCACGATGCGTGCCCGCTCGTTAACGCGACGGGCGCGGGCGGCGGCGGAGGCGCCGCCTGCAACCCCGCCGACGATGACGATGGTCGGGGAAGCGGCTGAGGGCTCGGCGGGGGTGAGGGATGCTGGGGTCACAGAGATCTCCATGGGCGCGGCAGGCCGGAGATCGGGCCGGACGCGCAGTAAGATGTCGGACCTCGCATGGAACCAGAACGCCCTCAAACTCACATCGACAAATAGCAACCGCCGCCCGAGCGGGCTCCAAGAGCGTCGAAGCATGTCCTAGGGCTGGGGCGCGATTTCGGCACCAGGGCGCTTTTTTTGTGACCAAGGTCGCGCGAGGATCTGGCGAGGATTCGGCTGCGGTCAGTCGGCGGGCCCGGATAATAGCGCACCTTGGGTCAACGACAGTCCGTCGCGCGCCAACATCCGCTAGCCGCTCCCCACAGGCAGCTCCACCCGCGCCTCTAACCCCGGCTCCCGCCCGATGAGCTCTACGCGCCCGCCCATGGCATGGGCGAGGCGCTCTACCAGGGCGAGCCCGATGCCGGTGCCGGGGATGGCGCGGGCGCCCACGTCTGCACCCCGGTAGAAGAGCTCGAAGACCTGGCGGCGCAGCTCACGCGGCACCCCAGGTCCGAAATCCCGCACGGCGACCCGCACCCACCCATCCCGGGGACGGTCGCAGCGAATCTCTACGCGCTTGGGCTCCCCCTGGGCCGCGAATTTGAGTGCGTTGTCCACTAAGTTTATTAGGATCTGCACAAAGGCGTCCGGGTCGGCCAGGACCCTCGCATCCGTGCCTGCCCCCGCGCAGTCCATGTCGAGCCTGAAACCGGCCCGCTCTACGGGTGCGGCGACCCGCTCGCGCACCTGGGCCATCAGGACGGCCAGATCCAGATCCTGAGGGGCGACGGTGAGGGCGTCCCGTCCGATCCGGGAGAGTGCCAGGACGTTGGCGATGAGCCGCGAAAGCCGCTCGCTCTCTTCGTGGATATAGCGGTAATAGACCTGGCGACGGTCCTCGTCTGCGAAACCAGCCCGCAGCATCTCCGCGTACATGCGGATGGACGTGAGCGGGGTCTTCAGCTCGTGGCTGACGGCGGAGACGAATGCCTGCTGCTGGCGCACCAACGCAAGCTGGCGCAGCCCCAGTTTGTACATAAGCCAGGTCCCGGCCACCAGGACCAGGCCGAGCAGCCCAGCCACCCACCCGATGGCGGCAGCCCCCGGTGGGACCGGCAGCCGGCCGACGCTGAAGATCAGATCCAGCCCGCCAAAGGGCTCCCTCAGTCGGGTTCGATAGAGCAGGGCGCCAGTCAACTCCCGGGCGCTGGACACATAGCTGCGCGCGGTGCGGGCGCGGAAGGCGGCGAGTACCTCGTCGCGAAAGGCGACGATCAGATCCGTGGTGGCGGCCAAGGGTGCTGCACGAAAAGGGGCCTCCATCAAGGCTTCTAGGAAGGGTCCCTGCTCGATCAATAGCCCCTGAACAAGGCGCTCGCCGTTCTTGCGGACGGCTCGGAAGAGAACGAAGTGTCCGCTGCCCAACAGGCCCAGCTCGAAGGGCTCTTTGACATTGCCGAACAGGCCCACCCTGGCCGGTATTGCTCCATCCTTGCGCCGGTACGAGACCGAGTCGTCGCTCGACTCGAACCCGGACAGTGCCTTCGCGGGCGATGCGGCTGGCAGCGCGGCCGGGCGATCGGTCCGTCCCTTGCCCGCTGGCTGGGCTGGTGCCGGCGGAGCGGCAGCCGGTGCGGGCGGTATCTCGACCGAGCCGGCCTGGGCATTGAGCTGTGTATCACCCAGGTCGGGGCCGGGACGCTTCGCCAGCGCGGCGTCAAGGGCCAGCTCGTCCACTCGTCCGAGACCCTGGACCGCCTGGACCTGTAGCTCCGATTCCGAATCCCCCGGGGCTTTCGACCGTTCCAGGACCTGTTCGCGCTTGGCTGTCTTGGCCCGCTCCGCAGACGGGGCTGGAGCGGCGCGCTGGGCGCTCAGCCGGTCGAACGCCTCCTGAGAGAGCCGGGGCCTGGAGGCAGGTGCGGGAGCCGGTGACAAGCTCGCGGACTTTGCGGCATTCGAGACCCCTGCAGTCCCCTCATATGCTTCCGGAAGGTCAAACTCTGGCGGCTCCGATGCCGGGGTGGCGAGCCGGTCTCCGTCCCGGCGCTCGCCCGGCGATACCCGCTCCACCAGCCGGTTTCCAATCAGCACCCCCTCGATCCGGGCCGCCAGGGCCTGCCGTCCCGCCAGCTCCGCGGGACCGATGTCGAAGTCGGTGGGGGATTCGGCACCCTCCGGGACCAAAGGAGTGGAGAAGCGCCCGTCTTCCGCCACCTGGAACCAGCCGACCAGGCCCGGGATCTCGGCGCGTAGGGGGAACTGGGCGAGCGGCGAGCGGTGCGACCCGGCCAGCCCGGGGCCTTTGACCAGGAACCGGTAGTCCGCGGCCGGCCGGGCGTCCTCTGCCCGGG
>JBGSOR010000404.1:0-3899 GCA_041738985.1 Chromatiaceae bacterium
CGGGGGACGACGACTGGAGCCTCGGTCGCAGCGCCGGGTTCATCGCCGAGCAGCCCGGCCAGCAGCAACAGGGCCGCAGCGCAACGCGTGGCCAGCAGCGCGGCGAAGCGAAGGGATCGACGTCGTTGCTGTTGCATTCGATCGGGCTTCTCGGCCAATGCGACGTTCACGGTAGCCTCCGGTGGCGGTGCCGCCGATCGGTCGGGGTCCGTCCGCAGTCCTTACAACAGCGTCACGACCCGCACCTCGGGTCCGTCCAGGCCCGTGCGGCGAAGACGGCATCCACGGGTGTACGGAAGAGATGATTGGCGTAGTTGCTTAGGGTCTTCACCGCGATGGCGAGCACGATCTCGAGAATCTGCCGCTCGCTGTAGCCGGCCGCCAGGAAGGCCGCGACATTGTCGCGGCTGGGCAGGCCGCGCTTGGCGACCAGGGTGCGGGTAAACGCGTGCAAGGCGGCCAGTTTGGAGTCGAGGATCGGTGCGCCGTCGCGAATGGCATCGGTCACTTCCGCCGGAACCCCCGACATCTTGTCGGCGAGAAAGCTGTGGGCCGCAACGCAGTAGGTGCAGCCGTTCTCCCGGCTGATGGCGAGGAGCACCACCTCCTGTTCCGCCGGGGAGAATCCCGAGCCCTCGCGAAAACGCCCGTAGCCGTGCACATAGGTATCCAGCAGTCCAGGCGAGTTGGCCATCGCGGCATACATGTTGGGCACGAAGCCCAGGCTGGAGCGGGCCTCGGCGAGGCGGGTCCGCGCGGGCGGCTCCGCCTGCTCGGCGACCAGCGCCGGGAGGGTGAGCTTGTATTCGGCTTGCATGGAATGGCTCCTGTGTAGAGGGTGTAACGGGACCGATCGTTCTAAAAACACGCGCATGAGCGCCCCGGTCAGAGGCCCACCAGCCGGGCCTGGCGACCGGACTGTCGCACGGCGCCCAACAAGTCGGCGGGGCGGGTCTTGTCGGCGTTGAAGGCGACCAACAGCAGGTGCTTCGTGCCCGCGCCAAAGCGCGGGGCGATCACCCCGTCGATGCCCCGCAGGGCGTCCTCCAGCGACGCGCGCGCCGCGGTGCTCAGCGACTCTGGGATGTGAATCATGACGTCGCCGATGCGCATGGTCTGCTCCAGGGGTGTGGGTTGATGGGGACGACTCCAACGATTCGGGAGGTATATGGACCGTTCATTCCAGAATAGACCGAAAAAACTCAGGCGAGGGCTCCGAGGACGACCGCGACGATGCCCTTGAGGGTCTCGGCATCGGCCCCCGCCTTGGCCTGGGTCTTCAGCCCGCTCATGCTGCTGACCAGGTAGCTGGCCAGGATCCGTGCGTCGCGCTCGGGGGCGATGTCGCCCTCGCGCTGGGCGCGCTCCACGGCGGCCCGCAAGACGTCGCGGAAGCGCCCGATGCTCTGCGAGACGTCTCGGGCGATCTCGGCCTCGCTCTGACCGAGTTCGCTGGCGGTGTTCATCACCAGGCAGCCGCGCGGTGCGCCCCCGGTGTCCCTCAGCACCGAATGCAGGAAGTCCTCGATGAACCGCCAACCCGAGGGGGCGTCGGCCAGACCCTGGCGCAACTGCGACGCAAACTGGTCCGCATAGCGCCCGATGCACAGCCTGAACAGGAGCCGCTTGCTGCCGAACGCCTGGTAGAGGCTGCTCTTGGAGAGATTCATGACCCTGAGCAGGTCCTGCATCGAGGTGTGCTCGTAACCCTTCGACCAAAACTGGTGCATCGCCGCCTCCAGCGCGGCGTTGGGGTCGAATTCCAGCGGACGTCCGAGAGTCGTTGCCATGCGCTATATATGGACCACTCGGTACGTTAAGTCAAGCCCGCCGATCAAGGCGGCTCGACCGCACCCCTCAGCGTGACCGAGTCTCCGGCTCTGGATGAGAGCTTTAACTCAAACGTATTTTATAATTAAAGGTATTGGCTCATGAGGCCAAGTGTGTGAATCCTTGCCAATTGAGATAAATGGGTGATAATGAAGTACCGTATAGCGAAATATTTCTTTATCGAACAATATGCTCATTTTTTCCATCGTCGAATTAATGGATGAACAGAAATGCTACGATTTCTTGGTCAATATACTTCACCCTACTGGCCTAACATGTCCCGTCTGCCAATGCCCAGTTCAAAATTCGACAATTCACAGAAAAGATCGCGCGCCGATTTTATACTACAAATGTGCAAAAGGACATATTTATAACGCATTATCGAAGACAATTTGGCAGGGGACACATCATGCATGTCCAGTTATAGTCCGCATCTTACAAGGTATTGCGCAAGGTACATCAACGCTTCATTTGGCTAAGGAATTGGGCATAGATCGTAAACATTTACTTGAGCGGCGTCATAAAATCCAAGCCTTTTCGGCCAATGCCTGCATTCGAATGCCTATGCCGGATAAAGTTGGCGAAGCTGATGAAATGTATCAGAATTACGGCGAGAAAGGCATAAGACATCCAGACCCGAACGACCCTCCTCGTCGGCGTGGTAACCAAGCTCGTGGTCATGGCACCTGGAACTCGGACCGCCCCCCAATTCTGTGCGTCATCGGTCGAGAAACTGGTCAGATTCAATTGGAAGTAAAACATAACAGCGCGCGAAAAGACCTTGAGCCGACCGTGCTAGATGCAACACAGCCAGGATCTACGATTAATACAGATGAGTGGGGGGCTTATAATCATCTCGCCGATGCTGATCGTGTGCATGTGACGGTCTGTCATACACCCGGCAAGCGCGTCTGGGCTAGAGATGACGACGGCGACGGCATTCGGGAAGTGCATGTCAATACTAGCGAAGGCTTTTGGACAGGATTGCGCAATTTCATCCGCCCCTTTCGTGGTGTGAGTAAGATCTATCTTCAGCAGTACGTCGCCATTCATGAATGGGCTCACAACATTAAAATATGTTGTATAGAATTTCTCCGAATACTTTGTGGCGTCACACAGTTCGCCTCATGAGCCAAGGTATTTTGTCGTGTGTTCCGGAAATCGCCGTCGCCTCAAACCGTCCGTGCGGCGCGCGGTCGGCCTGCGAAAAACGGTTGTATTTTGTGGACTGTACGGTACATAATCTGGGCGCAACGATGTCCGAGTCCACGACTGCCGTGGCCGCGCACCTGGCCTAAGGAGACGACGTTGAACGAGAAATCGGGCAGTCACCCGGCGGGCTCCCCCGAGACCTGGCTGGACGAGCACGGCGGGGTCCTCTACCGCTATGCCTTGGCCCAGCTGCGCGACCCGCACAAGGCCGAGGACGCGGTTCAGGATGCCCTGCTGGCGGCCCTGGGGGCGCAGGAGCGTTTCTCCGGCGGGGCGTCGGTGCGCACCTGGCTCATCGGCATCCTCAAGCATAAGATCATGGACCAGTTCCGGCGCCAGGCGCGCGAGGTCCAACTGGAAGACCCGGAGGATGTCGCGGAGACCGACGACGCCGCGGACGAGGGCGACTTCGCCCCTTCCGGTCACTGGAGCAATAGGCTGGCCGACTGGGGCAACCCGGAGGACATGCTGGAGCGCGGCGAATTCATCGCGTTCCTGCAGCGTTGTCTGGAGGCCCTGCCCGAGCGACTCGCGCAGCTGTTCTGGCTGCGCGAGGTCATGGAGGAGGATACCGAGACGATCTGTAAGGAGTTGGCGATCACTCCGAATAATCTATGGACGATGCTCTATCGGGCGCGCATGGGGCTGCGACGCTGTCTGGACACGACCTGGCTCGGGGTGGCCCCTCGGGGTAAATAAAGATGCTGACCTGTAAAGACGCAAGCCATCTGTTGTCGGAGCGCCAGGAGCGCCCGCTCGGCCGCCGCGAACGCTGGGGCTTGCGCCTGCATCTGTGGATGTGCGTCAGTTGCCGCCGGTTCGAGCGACAGCTCGCCCTGATGCGGCGCGCGCTGCGC
>JBGSOR010000017.1:0-13493 GCA_041738985.1 Chromatiaceae bacterium
CCTTGGCCCTCGGCCGGGCCATCCGTCAGGAGCTCCAGGACCTCTTCTCGCTCGCGAAGTGCGACTCGACCTTCGAGCGCGCGACGGGCGGCCTTGGCGAGCCGAGGGTTGCGGACCTGGGCGATCTGGGGGAGCAGCAGGGCCCCCGAGGGTGCGAGACCCAGCTCGGGCTCGATCGCGTGCACGTCGGCGGGGCTCAGGGTGGCGATCTCGGTCCCGTGGCGCCCGGCCCAGGCGATCGCTTGGTCGCGCTCGTCGGTGTCCAGGATCAAGAGTCCGCTACGTGTCAGCTCCGGGTCGATCCCGGTCTCGGCGTAGAGTCCGGCACACAGGTCGGGATAGGCGGCCTGGCTCCAGGCGGCCAGCACGTTGACGGGCTCGGGGTAACGCCAGGGGTAGAGCGGGGAGACGATGCCGCCGCCGGCCCAGGTGGACTCGCGTCCGGTCTCGCCCATCTCGATCAGGGTCACGTGCTCGCCGGCCTGGACCAGCTCCCGTGCGGTGAGCATGCCGATGATGCCTCCGCCGATGACCAAAGTGTGGCTCATTGCCGTGCACCTCTGCCGGCAGGACGGGCCGAGTATTTCCAGTCCACGCGATGGGTAGACTCAGCCGCCGGGCAGACAACGGACCACGAGCGGAGGAAGGAAGGGATCGGCGGTTTCGCCATGTCGCTGCCCTCCGCGGCACAAGCGATCACGGCCCTCAAGCGGCGCCGCGCCCGGCCGCCGGTTCCCGAAGCTCCGCGGGGAGCGCGAAGACCACGTCCTCGCGGATACCCGATTGCTCCTCCACGGTGTCGGCGCCCCAATCCCGCAGCCGCGCGATGACCTGTTCCACCAGGACCTCCGGGGCTGACGCCCCGGCGGTCACCCCCACTCGGGGCTGACCCAGGAGCCATTCCCGCTGGATGTCCTCGGGGCCGTCGATCAGGTACGCGGTGCGCCCCTGCTTTTCCGCCAGCTCCCGCAGTCGGTTGGAGTTGGAGCTGTTCGGCGAGCCCACAACCAGCAGCAGGTCGCAGCGCTCCGCCAGGGTGCGGACGGCGTCCTGACGATTCTGGGTGGCGTAGCAGATGTCGCTGCGCTTGGGGCCCTGAATGGCAGGGAAGCGATCCCGCAGGGCCGCGACGATGGCCGCCGCATCGTCTACGGACAGCGTGGTCTGCGTGACATAGGCCAGGTGGTCCGGGTCCCGCACCTGGAGGTCGGCCACGTCGGCCGCGGACTCCACCAGGTGGATCAGGCTCCCGTCGCGTCCGGCCTGACCCATGGTGCCTTCCACCTCCGGGTGTCCGCGGTGCCCGATCAGCACCAGCTCGACGCCCGCCTTGCAGTGGCGGGCGACCTCTAGATGGACCTTGGTGACCAGGGGGCAGGTCGCGTCGAAGACCCGCAGCCCCCGCCGCTCGGCCTCCGCGCGCACGGATTGGGCGACCCCGTGGGCGCTGAAGATGACCGTGGCCCCTTCCGGGATCTGGTCCAGCTCGTCGACGAAGACGGCGCCGCGGCTTTTCAGTCCCTCCACGACAAAGCGGTTGTGGACCACCTCATGACGGACATAGATGGGTGCGCCGTAGAGGTCGAGCACGCGCTCGACGATCTCGATGGCACGGTCGACGCCGGCACAGAAGCCGCGGGGGTTGGCGAGTAGGATTTGCATGGCCGCAGAGGATAGGCGAAGGGCAGGGGTTAGAAGAAGCCGCAGCAGGTGGGGGAATCCCCCCGATGTGCCGGTGGAACCGGGACGACCTGACGCGTCCCCGAGCTCGCGGGTCGGGCGCGAAAGGAGCCCCTCAGCTCACGTCGAGCACGCGCACTCGCAGGGCAAGCGAGCGCCCCGCGAAGGGGTGGTTGAAGTCCACCTGTACTCGGTCACCGTCCCGCTCCAGCACCACGCCGCCTGTCTCGTGTCCGCCGGGTGTCTCGAAGGCCACCAGCTGGCCGGGGGCCGGGTCCAAGTCCGAGGTAAAATCGGCCAGATCGATCCAGTGGACATTGGCGGGGTCATAGTCCGCAAAGAGATCCGAACCGCTTCCGACGATGGTCTCCTCGTCCCCGGCCGCGAGGCCGGCGAGCGCATCTTCCAGTCCGGGGGTGAGGGTGCCGTCGCCGATGTGGCAGTCGACCGGCTCGGAGTCGAACGTAGAGAGGGCCACGAACCCGTCTTGAAAACGGACCTCCAAGTGCATCGAGACCGAGCGACCCGGGCCGATCCGTCGGGTGTCGTTCATGGCGGTGTTTGGCGATGAGCCAGGCTCGTGGATCGGTACCCCCGTCAAAGCAGCTCCTGGGTGACAAACAGGTAGCCCATGGACACCGCGACGACCGCGGCGGCCATGTAGGGGACCAGGAGGCAGACCGCGGGCAGGTCGTTGCAGACCTTGCTGAGCTTGCAGAGATTGCAGGATTTCATAGTGGTGACCTTGCGCCGATCGAACAACAGGGCCGCCCCGTGGCGCCAGGGCGGGCCCCTTTCGGTGACAGGATCATGTGCCGTTAACGGCCGGCACGCGCGCGCCCGATCCACCGGGTGCTCCAGTGCAGCCTAATCCGTGCCGCAGCCCATGCCCCTGTGGTCGGGCGGAGGGAGTCGGTATCCTTACCGAAACGACTAATCAGGGCAAGTCCGGATTGACAAAGGTGGGATGTCCTAGGAACGCGCGCCCGGTTTGTCTCACACCCGCGAGCCATCTACCATAATCGGGTATTCCGCGCCCCCGTACGCGCCCCCGTTCCGCGACCCGCCCCCCGGATCCGGCCCAGCCGCCGGACCCCTGCCACGACCGAGGTGACCATTGACCCCAGCCCACATCCCCCGCATCGGATTCGTCAGCCTGGGCTGCCCCAAGGCGACCGTGGACTCGGAGCGGATCCTGACCCGGCTGCGTGCCGAGGGCTACGAGATCGCCCCCAGCTACAACCGGGCCGAGCTGGTGATCGTCAACACCTGCGGCTTCATCGAGGCGGCGGTGGACGAGTCGATGGCGGTCATCGGGGAGGCTTTGGCCGAGAACGGCCGGGTCCTGGTCACGGGCTGCTTGGGCACACGCGCGGAGATGATCCGCTCCGCCTTTCCCCAGCTCTTGGGGGTCACGGGTCCCCACGATGCGGAGGCGGTCATGTCCGTGGTTCACCGGGAGCTCCCGGCCCCCCACGACCCGCTCCACAGCCTGGTCCCGCCCCAGGGCGTGAAGCTCACCCCGCACCATTACGCCTATCTCAAGATCTCCGAGGGCTGCAACCACCGGTGCACCTTCTGCGTCATCCCGAGCCTGCGCGGGGACCTTCAGAGCCGGCCCATCGGCGAGGTCCTGACGGAGGCGGAGCGACTGGTGGAGTCCGGGGTGCGGGAGCTCCTGGTCATCGCCCAGGACACCAGCGCCTACGGACTGGACATCCACTATCGGCCGGACTTCTGGAAGGGCAAGCCGCTTAAGTCCGATCTCGCGACCCTCGCCCGCGCCCTGGGGGGGATGCAAGCCTGGGTGCGCCTGCACTATGTCTATCCCTATCCCCATGTGGACGAGCTGATCCCGCTCATGGCGGAAGGTCTGATCCTGCCCTACTTGGACATGCCGCTGCAGCATGGCTCCCCGGCCGTGCTCGCGGCCATGCGCCGCCCCGCCGCAACGGAGCGGGTCCTGGAGCGCCTGGAGCGCTGGCGCGCCCAGTGCCCCGAGCTGGTCATGCGCAGCACCTTCATCGTCGGGTTTCCCGGGGAGACCGAGTCCGACTTCGAGGCACTGCTCGAGTTCATCCGGGCCGCCCGTCTGGACCGGGTGGGCTGTTTCCCCTATTCCCCGGTCTCCGGGGCCGCCGCAAACGATCTGCCCGGCCCGATCCCCGAGGTCGTCAAGGAGGAGCGTCTGGAGCGCTTCATGGAGGTCCAGGCCGGGATCAGCCGGGAAAAGCTCGCCGCCCGGTTGGGCGAGCGGCTCACCGTCCTGGTGGACGAGGTGAAGGAGGACCTGGTCATCGCCCGCAGCTACGGCGATGCCCCGGAGATCGACGGCCAGGTCATAGTCCCGGGTGCCTGGGAGCTGGACCCGGGGGACTTCATCGAGGTGACTGTGGCGGACTCCGGCGACCATGATCTTTGGGGGGTGCCGGTGGAGGAGGCAGGAGAGGATTGAGCGGGGCAGAGTGGATGTCATCGTGCCGGCGGCGAGGCGATCCGCTGGCCTGGTAGCCTCGCGGTCGCACGATTTCGCTAAGCTGATAACGACAAGGCCCGCACTGGGCGGGCCTCTTGGCGCCGGGTCCCGGAGGGGGCTACCCAAGGTCAGAACGCGGGTCCGGATTGCTTTCCTAGCTTCTTCAGGATCAGGGCGAGTGGGCAGAACCCGCTGAAAGCGGACTGGAGCAGATTAACCCCGACAAAGGCGGTGAACCAGAGCCAATAGGGACTGTGGTAATGCCCAAGCAGCAGGGTAATCAGGATGACGCTGCCGGCAAAGGCGAGCACGATACGGTCGATGGACATGGGCGGACACCATGGATAGAAGGACTACGAACGGGAATATTAATCGGCTCTAATATCTCCATCAACCCTGGGATCCCCCGGCCCCAACAGCGGTTTACAGTGTACCCCGATGGATGCCGACGGCTTTTCGCGCCTCATCCAAGGTCTGCTTCGACCGGCCGCCTATCCCCATCCGGCGGGCGATCCGACCGGCTTCTGCGACGGTCCCGGCATGGGTCCGGTGGGACATATCGAGACCCATATCTCCCATGTCTTCCTTGTCGGGGACTATGCCTACAAGCTGAAGAAGCCGCTAAACCTGGGCTTCCTGGACTTCTCCACCCTGGAGCGCCGGCGCGTCTGCTGCGACGAGGAGCTCAGGCTCAACCGGAGGCTCGCGCCCGACATCTATCTCGGCGTCGTCCCGATCACCGGCACCCCGGACAAGCCCCGGATCGGCGGCATGGGTCCGCCCCTGGAATATGCCGTGCTGATGCGCCGCTTTCCCCAGCGGGCCCTGCTCGACCGCGCCCGCCTCACGCCCGCGGTGGCGGAGCGGATCGGCGAGCGGGTCGCGGCCTTTCACGAATCCATTCCCAAGGCTGCCCCGGAAAGTCCTTATGGGACACCGCAGGCGATCCTAGAGCCCATGCTGGAGAATCTGCGCCAGGTGAGCGAGCGCGTGGGCTCCCACGTCCATGCGGAGCGCCTGGCGCGGATCGACGCCTGGACTCGCCGCCGCTGGGAGGATCTGATCCCGGTCTTGGAGGGCCGGCGGGAAGAGGGGCGGGTACGCGAGTGTCACGGCGACATGCACCGGGGCAATATCGCCCTGTTGGACGGTCAGCCCCTGTTTTTCGACTCCATCGAGTTCAACCCCAATCTGCGCTGGATCGACACCGCGAGCGAGCTCGCCTTTCTGGTGATGGATCTTGACGAGGCGGGGGAGCCGGGCCTCGCCCGCCGGCTGCTGAATCGCTACCTGGAGGTCGGCGGGGACTATGAGGCACTGCGGGTGCTCGACTTCTACAAGGTCTACCGGGCCATGGTGCGTGCCAAGGTGCTCGCGATCCGGCTTGGCCAGCCGGACCGCCAAGGCCACCAAGGCGTCCGGGAACGTCGCGACTGCGTCCGTTATCTAGCGCTGGCCGAGTCCTATACCCGCACCCGCCGGCCGCGGCTCCTGATCGCACACGGTTTCTCCGGCTGCGGAAAGAGCCGAATGTTCTGTTCCCTGAGGGAGGTCCTGCCCGCCATTCACGTGCGCTCCGACGTGGAGCGCAAGCGCCTGTTCGGCCTGCGCCCGGAGGAGCGCTCCAACATCCGCATCGCGCTGGGTATCTATTTTCCGCAGGCGAACGCATGGACCTACCAGCGACTGCGCGCCCTGGCCGCGACCATCCTGGAGTGCGGGTACGACGCCCTGGTAGACGCGACCTTCCTGGCACAGGGGCATCGGGCGACATTCCAGGATCTGGCCCGCCAGCGCGGGGCCGGGTTTGCCATCCTCTCTCTCGACGCCCCCATCGAGGTCCTGCGCGAGCGGGTCGCTTGCCGGCTCGCCGCGGGCGACGACGCCTCAGAGGCGAGTCTCGGCGTGCTGGAGCGCCAGCGCAGCGCCAACGAGCCGCTCACCCCGGCAGAGCAGGGGTCCGCCCTGCACATCGATAGCACCCATACCCCGCCCCTGATGGAGATCCTGGAGCGCATCGCCGCCCTGACCGGGGTGCCTCTCGGATCCTGAGCCCATCGGCTCAAAGCAGGATCAAGCCCACCCCCGCCAGCATCAGCCCCCCGGCCGGGAGCCGGCGACCGAGGCCAGGCTCCTTGAAGAGCAGTGTGCCGTAGAGGATGCCGAAGACCAGGCTCAGGCGCTTCACCGCGATCATGTAGGCCACCTCCACCTGCTGGATGGCCAAGAAATGCGTATAGGCCATGAGCCCGACCAGCGCCCCTACCAGGAGCACGGGGACGGGCCGGCGGGCGAGCCGGACGAAGATGCGCGGCTGGGGCAGGGCGAAGACCAGGGTCGCCGCGAGACCCAGCAGGGCGTAGTAAAAGGGTCCGAAGAGCTTGGGCTCCAGGTATTGCATCGCCCCCTTACCGAGGGTGGAGGTGAAGGCGTAGATGGCCGCGACTGCGAGCATCATGCGAGATCCACGCTCGTGGAGGATGGCCCGGAAAGGTCCGAGCCAGCTGCGCCAGTCCCCCCCGCGCGCCTGGTCGGCGTTGAGCAGCCAGGTCCCGGCCACCACCAGCAGGATCCCAAGGCCGCCCTGACCGGTCACCCGCTCCCCCAGCACGAGCCACGCGATGCCGATGGCAAAGACGGGGGTAAAGGCGAGATAGGGCAGGGTGAGCGAGAGGGGGTGGTCGCGGATCGCTGCCATGTACAGGAGCATGGCCAAAAGCTCCAGGGGCACCAGGGCGGCCAGCCACCACCAGAGCTCGCCCGGCAGACTCGCGATCGGCGGCAGACCGGCAAGCAATGGGGTCATGAGTAGCCCGCCGATGCCGAACCGAGCCACCGTCAGCTCCCGGACCGAGAACCCCTGGAGCCAAGCCTTGGTGGCCGCATCCGCGCTGGCCAGGCTGAAGGCGCAGAGGAGCGACAGGGGGAGCCAGCTCGTCATCCTTGAAACGGCGTCCAGTCCTCCGGCAACCCGACGGCCATTAGCGGTCGTTGTCCGTCCGAGGGGGACACCTCAGAAGCTAACCCCGACCCCGCCACCCCAGCCGCTCCAGCCCCCGCTCCCCCCGCCGACGCCGACGCTGATCCAGGGCCGAGGGTAGGGGGAGTCCCAGTCAGACCCCTGGGCCTTGGGCCAGAGTCGCACCTTGCCGTCCTCGAGGACCGGGAAGCGATAGGGGGCGCCGCCGACTCGGCCGTCCTGCATCTCGGCGAGGAGTCCGGTGGCGGTGACCTGGCGGCCGGGCTGGTAATCCACGGGCTCCAGGAAGCCGCGTGTGCGCACCAGGAAGCGGCCGACGGGCTCTGCGCCCAGGCGCGGTCTGCCGCAGCTGTTCAAGGGGTAGGCGATGACCTCAAGCTCGGTGCTATCCGGCGAGTTACGGGTGGAGACGAGGGTACCGCCCCAGCTCTGGAGGCCACCCCTGTGGGTCCCGGTGGCGGAGACCCGGGCTGGGGTCAGATCGGGCTTGCCCACTGCCGGGGTGCAGTCGCTCCCGGTGCTTGCGCATCCGCCGAGAGCCGCGAGGCTCGCCAGCAAGGTCGCGATGGCGATCTCGATACGAGAGGGTCTCTTATGGGGCATCGTTGGGGCTCCCAGCCGATGAGAGAGAGCGAAAGAATCGTGCCGCGTCGGCCGTCGCCATGGTTCTACCAAGGTCCCCACCAAGGCCCGAAACCGGGTCCGTAGGGCCATCCGTTCCAGGGTCCCCACCCGGGGCCGTAACCGGGCCAGCCCCAGGGCCCCGGATAAGGAGAGGCCGAGGGCGGCGGGGCCTCCGGCCAGAGGTGGCGGGCCTCGGCGGCGACCACGGGGTAGGCGTAGGGGTAGTCGCCGACCATACGGGTCTCCAGGCGCAGCAAGGTGCCCTCCACCGTCAGCGCCCGGTCCTTGGCGTACTCCGCCGGGTCCACGAAGCCTGCGATCCGGGCGACGAAACGGCCTTCCCCGGGGTCCCAGGTGCGGGGCTCCCCGTCCCGGCTCAGGGGGCGGGACAGGACCTCGATCTCGGTGGCCTGGGGTAGGTTGACGGTGGCGACGATGCTGCCGCCCCAACGCACCCGTCGGCCCTCGAGCCCGGCCGGGGCCTGCTGGACCTGGGCCACGGACAACGGCTTCGCCGGGGCGGTGCGGATGGCCTGAGGGATCTGCGAGGCGCAGCCGGCCAGGGTCAGGACGAGCGCGATGGCCAACGCCGGGGGGCGGTTCCGATCATGGGTTGGATTGGCGGTCTGCATCGGGCCTGGCCCTTCGTGTGCCTGACTGGGTCTCCTCCTGGTAGTCTAGACCCTGGCGCGGATGCAGTGGACGCTCCGCCCTGGACCGAGCCGGGTTTCGCCTGGGTAGGCCAGTGCGCAGTCCTTGATCGCCTCGGGGCAGCGAGGGTGGAAGTGGCAGCCGGTCGGAGGGTCTGCGGGGGAAGGCATATCCCCCTCCAGACGAATCGCCTCGCGCCGGCCTTCCGGATTCACCACCGGTACTGCGGAGAGCAGTGCCCGGGTGTAGGGGTGGCGCGGGTCGTCCAGGACCTCGTCTACGGATCCCCGCTCCACGATTCGCCCAAGGTACATGACCGCCACCTCGTGTGCCAGGTAGGCGACCACCGAGATGTTGTGGGTGATGAAGAGATAGGCAAGTCCGAGCCGATCCTGGAGGTCCTTGAGCAGATTCAGGATTTGGGCCTGAACCGAGACATCGAGCGCGCTCGTCGGCTCGTCGCAGACAATGACCTTGGGCTCCACCGCCAGGGCACGGGCAATGCAGATGCGCTGGCGCTGGCCGCCGGAGAACTCGTGCGGGTAGCGCTCGGCGGCATCTGGGCTCAGACCAACCAGATCCAAAAGCTCAGCCACCCGGCGCATGCGCCCGGTGCGGCTGCGCTCGATCCCCAGCGCCAGCAAACCCTCCGCCACCAGGTCGCCCACGAGCATCCGCGGATCCATCGACGCGAAGGGGTCCTGGAAGATGATCTGGAGGTCCTTACGGACGGGGCGCATGGACCGGTGTCCGAGCCCGGCAAGCTCAAGGTCCCCATAGCGTACCGAGCCCCCGGTGGGCCGAATGAGCTGGAGCAGGCCCTTGCCCGCGGTGGTCTTGCCGCAGCCGGACTCCCCCACCAGGGCGAGCGTGCGGCCGGACTTGAGGGTAAGGGAGACCCCGTCCACCGCCCGTACCTTGCCGACCACCCGCCGCAGCACCCCCCGCTGGATAGGGAAGTGCACCTGAAGCCCGTCCACCCGCAACAGGTCCTCGCCGAACCCCTGAGTCGGGTCGACCCCCGCCGGTGCGCCAGGGGAGGGCGCCCGGGCGTCCGTTGCCCAGATCGGGGCCTGGGCGGTGCCGCTGCTCCACAGGTGGCAACGCACGCCCCGTCCCGGTCCCAGGTTCTGCCAGCCGGGCACCTGCGTGCCGCAATGGGGCAGCACCCGCTCGCAGCGGTCCGCGAATCGGCAGCCCGGGAAGGGGCGGTCCAGGGGTGGGACCCGTCCGGGGATGGAGGCGAGCCGCCCGCTGCGTTTGTCCGCCGAGGGCAGGCTCTCCATCAACCGGCGGCTGTAGGGGTGGGCGGGTCCGGCGAAAAAATCGGCCACCGCGGCGGTCTCCACGATCTGGCCCGCATACATAACCGCGAGTCGATCCGCGGTCTCCGCCACCACCCCCAGGTCATGGGTGATGAACAGCACTGCCAGGCCCGTAGAGCCTTGAAGATCCCTGAGCAGCCGCAGCACCTGCGCCTGGATGGTGACATCGAGCGCCGTGGTCGGCTCGTCGGCGATCAGGAGCTCGGGGTCTCCGGCGAGCGCCATGGCGATCATGACCCGCTGCTTCATGCCGCCGGAGAGCTGATGGGGGTATTCGGTCACACGCCGGGTTGGGTCCGGGATGCCGACCGCCCGCAGCAGCTCGACAATGCGTTCCTGGATCTGGTCCCTGGGTCGGCCTTCGTGTACGCGAACCGCCTCCCCGATCTGGTCGCCTACCGTCAGCACCGGATTGAGGGAGGTCTGTGGCTCCTGAAAGATCATCGCCATGCGCCCGCCCCGCACCCCGCGCATCTCCGCCTCTGCGAGCCCCAGCAGGTCCGTGTCTCCGAGCCGTACCGAGCCGCGGACGATCCGCCCCCCGTGGGGCAGTAGCCGCATCAGTGACAGAGCCGTCATGGATTTGCCGCAGCCGGACTCGCCCAGGAGCGCCAAGGTCTCTCCCCGTTTTAGGGTCAGGTCCAGACCGTCGACCACCCGCGCCGGGTGGGGGCCCAGACCGATCTGAGCGACGAGACCGCCGACATCGAGCAGGACGTCCGTCATTGGAGGGGGTGCCTGGGTGGATTCATCCGCTGGGATCTTCGCACAGCCCTCGGTCTGCGGGGAGACCGAGCACCGCACGGGCGTTGGCGGTGGTGCGCCCTGCGAGCCAGGCGGGGTCTTCGCCCCGCACCTGGGCCAGGGCGGCGAGCACGTCCGGCAGGTACTCGGGGCTGTTGCGGCTGCCCTGGTGGGCCGCGACGGTCAGGTCCGGGGCGTCGGTCTCCAGGACGATGGACTCGATGGGGAGTGCGGCGGCAAGACTGCGGAGTCTGGTCGACCGCTCGAAGGTGAGCATGCCCCCGAACCCCAGAGCGAATCCCAGATCCCGGTAGCGGCGCGCCTCCTCCAGCCCACCGCTGAAGGCGTGGGCGATGCCGCCCCGGACCCGGATGCGCTTCAGGGTAGAAAGAACCTGCTCGTGGGCCTTGCGCACATGGAGCAGCACCGGGAGGTTGGCCGAGCGGGCGATGTGGAGCTGGGACTCGAAGATGGCCTGCTGGCGGTCGCGGTCCAGCCCTCGCACCCAGTAGTCGAGCCCGATCTCGCCGATGGCGACGGGTCCCGAGTCGGCCACCAGGCCCTCCAGGGCCATGGTGTCCTCGTCCCCGTGCTCCGCCAGATAGACGGGGTGCAGGCCGAGTGCGGGGTATAGATCCGGGGCGGACTGGCAGAGCGCAATCAGTCCGGGCCAGCCGGCGCGGTGGATCGCGGGGACCACCATGCCGACCACCCCAGCGGCGCGGGCGCGCTCGATCAGGGCATCCCGGTCCGGATCGAAGTCCGGCACATCCAGGTGGCAGTGGGTGTCGAGCAGCTCCATCGGGCCCGGATCAGTCCCGCTCGGCCGAGTCGCGCACGAACAGCGACTTATGGGGGCCGCGGCCGACGACCCGTTCCTCCAGGATGAAGATGCCGATTGCCTTCAGCAGCCCGCTGAGCTTGGCATAGCCGTAGTTGCGCGAGTCGAACTCCGGGCTGCGCTTGGCGATTGCCGAGCCCATGGCGCCCAGACCGGCCCAGCCTGCATCGTCCGCCGCGCTGTCCAGTGCCCCGCGCAACAGGGCAACGAGCTTGATGTCGCGCTTGAGCTCCTTACCGCTCTTGCGGCTGGTCGCGTCCGTCCCTGGCTCCTCGCGCAGGACCTCCGTGTAGACGAACTTGTCGCAAGCGGCCACGAAGGGCTCGGGGGTCTTCTGCTCTCCGAATCCATAGACCGTCATGCCGGATTCGCGCAGGCGCGAGGCAAGCCGGGTGAAATCGCTGTCGCTGGAGACGATGCAGAAGCCGTCGAAGTTGCGCGAATAGAGCAGGTCCATCGCGTCGATCATCATGGCCCCGTCCGTGGCGTTCTTTCCCTTGGTGTAGCGGAACTGCTGCATCGGCTGGATGGAATGCCTGAGCAGGGTCTCCTTCCAGGAGCCGAGGTTCGGCAGGGTCCAGTCCCCGTAGATGCGCTTGACGTGCGCCGTGCCGTATTTGGCAATCTCGGCCAGCAACCCCTCGACGATGCTCGCCTGGGCGTTGTCGGCGTCGATCAGGACCGCGAGCTTGCGGTTGGCGGTATCGGACATGGTCGCTCCTGCCGGGACCTGAACGGTGCGGTCCGGGGCCGACCCCGGACGCTTACCACATCAGGTCGTCCGGGACCTGAAAATCCGCGTAGGGGTCATCGGCCGCCGGCTTCTTCTCCGGTTGGTTGTGCACCAGCACCAGGCTCGCATCCCGCGCGCGCAGGCGCTCGGCCACCTCCGCTGGAACCAGCTCGTAGAAGGCGTCCTGGCGCACCACCGCAAGGCGACCGCCGACCAGCTTGGCGTGCTGGTCCTTGGTGACATAGAGTCGTTTGAGCGTGCTGCCGTCGGTGAAGTTGTAGGCCCGGTCGCCGCCCTCGCGCACCACCCGATTGGCGTGGATCAACTGGCGAATGTCGTTCTCCCGGGCACGGCGCTCCGCCTCTTCCTGACGCTGTCGATTGAGCTCCCGATCCCGACGCGCCTTCTCCTCCCGGGCCGCCTCGGCGGCGCGGCGCGTGCCCTCGTCCGCCGTCGCCCCGTGCTTGCCGGTCTGCTTGACGGTCTTGCGCTTGTCCGACCGTGTCTCTTTCAGCCGTTGCTCCGAGACCAGACCGGCCTTGAGCAACTGCTCCTGAAGTGAATTGCCCACGATGGGTAGGTCTCCGGCAGTTTATCGAGCTGGCCCAGCGAGTCAGTCCGCCCTGGGGACGATTGGGGTATGCGCGAAGCATCCTTCAGGCGAGCGGTCAACGCAAGGCCGCTCGCCATCCGGTCGGTTCGGCTGGCCGGCGGCGGCACCTCGCATCCTGCTAGAATCGCGCGCCTTAATTCTTGTCACGGAGTCACGATCATGAACAAGCGCCACGCTTTCGCGCTCACCCTCGCGCTTCCCTTGTCCCTCTCTATAGCCCTTCCCGAGACCGCCCTGGCGACGGACATCGGCTACGTGGACATGCAGCAGGTGCTCGAAAAGAGCAAGCTCGGCTCCCGGGTGCAGGCGGACCTGCGCAAGGACTTCGAGCCCAAGGCCAAGCCCCTCGGAGAGGAGGAGCAGGCGATCCGCCAGCTCCAGGCGACCTTGGCCAAGGAATCCGCGCTGATGAGCAAAGATCAGGCGGCCAAGAAGGAGGCGGAGATCAAGAAGCGCATCCAGGCGTACGAGAAGACCGCCGGGGCCTTTCAGCAGGAGCTGATGAAGGCCCAGCAGGAGAAGGGCCGGGAGGTCTTGGGTCCTGCCCAGAAGGCCGTCGATGCCGTGGCCAAGGAGAAAAAGCTCTCGGTGGTGCTGGAGCGGAGCATGGCCGGCATTGTTTACCTGGACAAGGGGCTGGATATCACCGGCGAGGTGGTCAAGCAGATGGATGCGGGAACCAAATAGAGCGGGTGCGCGTCCACGGAGGCATTTTTTACCGGAGTATTTCCGCGCTCTGTCCCTGGGTTAAACTAAATGCGCCTGAGTCTCTGCCCGGCCGACTGGCGCGGGTCGGGCGTCCGAGCCGTCGCGCACCCCGAGGGCG
>JBGSOR010000022.1:0-13229 GCA_041738985.1 Chromatiaceae bacterium
TCCTCAACTTCTCGGCGGCACTCCACTTCCGCCGCTGCCCGTTGTCGCTCATCGCTGGTCCTCCAGGTTGTCATCATCGTACCCTTGGAGGAGGCCAACTTCTAACCTGGCCGGTGTGCCAGTTGGGGTGACACACTACAACGTCGCGCAAATCAGGAACAAGAGATTTGCGACAACCCCTCCATACTACAACATCAACGATTCGAGGACCGTTTTTAGATCCGACCAGTTTTACGGCAAGAAGGTATGGTTCATTCCCCGCAGCGACTCTTCCTTTCCGTGGCACGCGTGGCAGAAGGCCAACGGCCCACATCCTAAGTGGTGGACAGCTTATAACGGTGTAAAGCATGACCGATTTGGAAAGATCAAAGAAGCAAAGCTTGGAACCGTCATGCACGCTTTGGAAGGAGCCTTCTTGGCTCTCGTTCAGTGCCTTGATTTCAGAGAGACCTTGGCGACCCGAGGAATCATTCGCTGTCGGAACCTCCCGCTGACGCAATTGAAGCCTATTGTTGCAGCCTGGGAGCCGCTTCAGACTCAACAGATCGTGATAGCCCGCACCGATTTCTTCGGATACAAGTTCTTATCTACAGGAAGCCAAAAGCAAGCAAATGATGTCGGCGTTTTCACATGACAAAATCAGCGAACAAGGCGATGCAGCGGACGCGGCTACGCCGCTCCGCTGATCGCCAAGCCGTTAGGTGGCTTCATCCGAGAGCGACAATGAGACAACACTTATTTTGCGTGCTCGCTGCTCTTTCATGCCTCCTCACATCGTGTAATGGCGGCGGTGCTGACTCCGGTACGCCTCAGGCGTCATCGTCCCCGAATTCTCGCGCGAACGCAGGCGCAAACGCAGATGGCGGGGGATACAAGTCCAAACAGCCTTGGTGGAACGTCGTGATTCAGACGGTCGCCGCGAACGGCGGCTGGGTCTTGGAGCAGGCCCATAACGGTACAGGCTGGTTGCTGGGCAAGAACCATGTGAGCATCGAAATGATTGGGCAGGCTCGCCCATCCGAAGATGGTTCTTACGTGGCGGATTTCCGCATCACGGTCTCCCGCAGCGACGCAAGCTTCATGTCGGAAGTCAAGGACGTGGCTTGCGATGAATTCGGCGCGCTTCATGAAACCTCGGTAACGAAGTTCAATGAGGCGGTCAACAAGATCAAGGAAATGCTCGACGCTCTCCAAACGTAGGAAAGGCGACGGCAGGGTGGCACTGGTGACGGATGCTAATATCTGGGTTCCACTGGATATGCCAGTGCGGAAGGGCCGCCACCGGAGTTCCGGGCTGGTGGCGCCCGCCGTAACCGGTGCGGCGCAGCCGCGAGATTTGAGCCAGCCTCGGCGACACACTGGTCGTCACGGCGCGTCTGTGTCGGTGCCTTGACGACGGCCCAAGACGTGTGCAATCCCATTGCACACATGGAGCGTATCGACGTTGAGTGGACCCTTGGGGTGGCCCCGACGCAGAATGCAACAGAATTGCGGGTCCCTCGCTTCGTAGTATGCCAGCCTGCCGGGTACAAACCATAAGATCGTGCCGAATCCTGAGCCCACGACCTGGTTCAGCGCCTCACGAAATGGCTTCACTTTCCCGTCCCAATCGGGGTTCGAGGAGATGGCGTGGCAAGCCAACGGCAGATCATGGCAGCGCAAGAGAGCCTCAATCCGCGTCGCCGTGCGGTCCTCGGCGCTCAGTTGGGATGCGTACCTGGGAATCAGATCCAGCGAGTGATTCATCCGAGTCAGAAATCGGTGGCGTTGCTTCGGTGACCGAAGCAATTGCAACTCCCGGCGTTGCAGTCGCTTGATGATGAACGATCGAACGAAGTCCTGTTCGGGATCGATTGTCTCAACGCGTTTTCCAACGATTTCGTACCAGGCCACAGCCGCCTCCCCCGCGCAGCAAGAAGGGGGCCGCTGGATGGGCCCCCTCCTGGTTGCGTTGCGTTTGCGTTCCACCTGATCTGGTGTCACTCGCGGGCTTGACTTGCGCGGGTCACCACCACGCCGTGCCGGTGTAGGAGGTGATTGTCTTGATGTAGTTGGCCCGCTCGAAGGCGGCGGGGTCGGGGCTGTTCTTCTGGGAGAGCGAGCCCTTCATCTGCTCGACCGACTCGTATTCCTTCTCGGCCAGCCAGACCGTGAGCGACTGCAGCAGGGTGCGGACGTGGCCCGGGCCGTACTTGAGCAACGACGATGTCATCATCGTGACATCCGCGCCGCCCAGGAGCAGCTTCACCACGTCGTCTACCGTGTGCACACCCGAGGTGGCGGCCAGCGACGTGTCGAGGAACGACCGCAGGATGGCAATCCAGCGCAGGGGCAGACGCGACTCCTCGCTGGTCGAGAGCACCAGGTGCGGCAGCACCTCGAGCTGGTCCAGCTCGATGTCGGGCTGGTAGAACCGGTTGAACAGCACCAGGCCATCAGCGCCCGCCTCGACCATGCGCCTGGCCATGTTGGGCAGCGAGCTGAAGTACGGCCCCACCTTCACCGAGACCGGGATCTTGACCGCCTGCTTGACGGCCGCGATCAGGTCCAGGTACTGCTGCTCGATGTCGGCGGCGGTGCGGTTGGGGTCGGTGGCCAGGTAGTAGATGTTCAGCTCCAGGGCGTCGGCCCCGGACGACTCCATGAGCTGGGCGTACTGGGTCCAGCCGCCGGTCGAGACGCCGTTCAGGCTGCCGATCACCGGCACCTTGAGCGCTTCCTTGGCCTCTTCCAGGAGCTGCAGGTACTGTCGGGGCCCGGTGTGGTAGTCGGGCATGTCGGGCAGGTAGCTCAGGGCTTCGCTGAAGGCCTGCGAGCCGTAGTCGTAGACCTTGGCGATCTCGACCTCTTCCTGGACGAGTTGTTCCTCGAACAGGGAGGGCAGCACGACCGCGGCGATCCCCGCGTCCTCGAGCCGCTTGAGCGACTCGATCTTGCCGGTCATCGGGCCGGGCGAGGCGACCAGGGGGCTCGACAGCTCGAGCCCCAGGTAGTGGGTCTTCAGGTCAACACTCATTGGGCCACCTCCGTCTTGTCCTGCTTGTTGCCGTTGGCTGCTTCGAGGCTCAGGTCCAGTGACACGCGTCGTTCGATGCCCGCCATTTGCTCGTAGAAGTGCCAGCGGTCCTCGATATCGCGCTGGGCCTGCGCCATGAGCTTCTCGGACTCGGCCGGGTTGGCGCGGGCCAGCATGGCATAGCGCGCCTCCTTCATGGCGAAGTCCTTGAACGGCAGGGTCGGCTTGCGGCTATCGAGGTGGAACGCCAGCGAGCCCTCATGAGCCAGCCGGGGGTCGTAGCGGTAGAGCGGCCAGTAACCGGTATTGATCGCGTCCTTCTGGTGCGTCATTCCGGTGGTCATGTCGATGCCGTGGGCGATGCAGTGGCTGTAGGCGATGATGATCGAGGTGCCGGGATAGCTTTCGGCCTCGCGGAACGCCTTGATCGTCTGCAACGGGTTCGCGCCCATGGCGATCTGGGCGACGTAGACGTTGCCGTAATCGACAGCCATCATGCCCAGGTCCTTCTTGCCCACCTTCTTGCCGCCGGAGGCGAACTTGGCGACCGCCGCGCGGGGGGTCGACTTGGAGGCCTGGCCGCCGGTGTTGGAGTAGACCTCGGTGTCGAGCACCAGGATGTTGACGTCGCGGCCCGAGGCCAGGACGTGGTCCAGGCCGCCGAAGCCGATGTCGTAAGCCCAGCCGTCGCCACCCACGATCCAGACGCTCTTGCGCACCAGCGTGTCGGCCACCGCGAGCAGCTCGCGTGCCTCCTCCGTGCCCAGAGCCTGGAGCTTCTGTTTCAGGGCGTCGATCCGCTTGCGCTGCTCGATAATCGCGGCGTCGGAGGTCTGGTCGGTCGCGAGCAGCGAGCCGGCCAGATCCTCTCCGATCGAGCTGGCGAGCGACCGGACCAGGTTCATCGCGTAGGCACGCTGCTGGTCCACCGCCAGCCGCATCCCCAGCCCGAATTCGGCGTTGTCCTCGAACAGCGAGTTCGACCAGCTCGGGCCCCGGCCGTCGGGGCCGAAGGTGTACGGCGTGGTGGGCAGGTTGCCGCCGTAGATCGACGAGCAACCGGTCGCGTTGGCGATCAGGGCCCGGTCGCCGAAGAGCTGGGTCATCAGCTTGACGTAGGGCGTCTCACCGCAACCCGGGCACGCACCCGAGAACTCGAACAGGGGCTGCAGGGCCTGCGATCCCTTGACGGTCTCGATCTTGACGCTCGTGCGGTCGATCTCCGGCAGATCGAGGAAGAAGTCGAAGTTGGCCCGCTCGCGCTCGAGGTGGTCGAACTTCGACTCCATGTTGATGGCCTTGTGCTTGACCACTTCCTTGCTGCGCGCCGGGCAGACGTCGACGCACACGCCGCACCCGGTGCAGTCATCAGGCGCGACCTGGATCGTCATCAGCTTGCCGGGCAGTTCCTTGCCGTTGTACGGCTTGGAGACATACCCCCCGGGAGCCGTCTGCTGGAGCGCGGGGTCAAAGATCTTCATGCGGATCGCGGCGTGGGGGCAGACCAGGGCGCACAGACCGCACTGGATGCAGATCTCGGCATCCCAGATCGGAATCTCAAGCGCGATCGAGCGCTTTTCGTACTTGGCCGTTCCGGTCGGGAACGTGCCGTCGATGGGCAGGGCGCTGACCGGCAGCAGGTCGCCCTTGCCGGCCACCATCATGGCCGTCACGCGCTGGAGGAAGTCCGGGGCGTTGGCCGGCATCGGGGCCACGATCGAGTGCGTGCTCGTGACCTCGGCGGGAATCTTCACCTCGTGGAGCGACGCCAGCGAGCGATCGACCGCCTCGTAGTTCTTCTTCAGGATCGACTCGCCGCCGCGCTTGCCGTAGGTCTTCTTGATCGCGTCCTTGATCTCCTGGATCGCCTGCTCGCGGGGCAGGATCGGGGAGAGCGCGAACGCGCAGGTCTGCATCACGGTGTTGATGCGCGGGCCCAGGCCGGCTTCCTCGGCGATCCGGAAGCCGTCGACCACAAACAGCTTGAGCTGCTTGCGAATCATTTGCGCCTGGAACTCCCGGGGCAGCTTGTCCCAGACCTCGTCAGGTCCGAACGGGCTATTCAGGAGCACGGTGGCCCCGGGCTCGGCGACGTCCAGCACGTCCATCCGCTCGGGGAAGTTGAACTGGTGAATCGCCACGAAGTTCGCCTGGTTCGAGCCGATCAGGTACGACGACTTGATCGGCTTCTTGCTGAACCGCAGGTGCGAGACCGTGACCGAGCCCGACTTCTTGGAGTCGTAGACGAAGTAGCCCTGGGCGTTGAGCGGGGTGTTCTCGCCCACGATCTTGACCGTGTTCTTGTTGGCGCCCACGGTGCCGTCGGAGCCCAGGCCGTAGAACACCGCGCGGGTGCCCTCGGGGTCCTCGGTCGAGAACGTGGGATCCCACTTCAGCGACAGGTTGGTCACATCGTCGTAGATGCCGACGGTGAAGTGCCGCTTGGCGTCGGGCTTGTCGAGTTCCTCGAAGACCGCCGCGGCCATGGCCGGGGTGAACTCCTTGGA
The DNA here is from genome assembly GCA_041738985.1 of Chromatiaceae bacterium. Classification (GTDB taxonomy): domain Bacteria; phylum Pseudomonadota; class Gammaproteobacteria; order Chromatiales; family Chromatiaceae; genus Thiodictyon. The sequence goes on from JBGSOR010000022.1 coordinate 5,524, forward strand.
CGACAGCCCGTAGCGCCCGCCGATGACCCGCGGCATGGTGGCCATGCGGCCGTCCGCTACCGCCTGGACCAGGCCGGTGACGACGTCTTTATAGAGCGGCTCCCCGTCGGCACCGGGCTCTTTGGTGCGGTCGAGCACGGCGAGCCGGGTGGCGGTGACCGGGAGTGCCGCGAGCAGATAGCTCGGGTCGAACGGCCGGTAGAGCCTGACTTTAATCAGACCGACTTTTTCACCCCGTTCGGCGAGGTACCTTACCGTCTCCTCCGCGGCCCCGATCCCGGACCCCATGAGAATGATCACGCGCTCCGCATCCTCCGCACCCACGTACTCGAAGAGCCGGTACTGGCGTCCCGTCAGCTCGGCGAAACGGTCCATGGTCTTCTGGACGATACCGGGTACCGCCTGGTAGAAGCGATTGACCGTCTCCCGGCCCTGAAAACAGACATCGGGGTTCTGGGAGGTGCCGCGGATGATGGGATGATCCGGATTCAGCGCCCGTTCGCGGAATGCCTTCACCAGGTCGTCGTCGATCATGGCGCGGATGACATCCACGGACAGGCGCTCCACCTTGGCCACTTCATGGGAGGTCCGGAATCCGTCGAAGAAGTGCATGAAAGGCACCCGACTCTCCAGGGTCGCGGCCTGGGCGATCAGGGCTAAGTCCATGGCCTCCTGAACCGAGGAAGAGCTCAGCATGGCGTAACCGGTGGAGCGGGCAGCCATTACATCCTGGTGGTCTCCAAAGATGGACAGCGCTTGGGCGGCGAGTGCCCGGGCGGCCACATGCAGGACCGTTGGGGTCAGCTCCCCGGCGATCTTGTACATGTTGGGGATCATCAGCAGCAGACCCTGGGAGGACGTGAAGGTGGTTGCCAGCGAGCCGCCCTGGAGCGCCCCGTGGATCGTCCCGGCGGCACCCGCCTCGCTCTGCATCTCCATGACCTCTGGAACCGTACCCCATAGGTTCTTGATCCCGAGAGACGACCACTCGTCCGACCACTCGCCCATGGGAGAGGCGGGTGTGATGGGGTAGATCGCGATAACCTCGTTAGTCATGTGCGCGACGTAGGCGGCGGCTTCGTTGCCGTCCAGGGTGACCATCTCAGATTGCGGCATGGATCTCTCCCAAGCGTTTGGTGGTCCGGTGGGGGACCGCGGCACGCCAGTCCGGGTCCACAAATATGACGCTGAACTATAACCCCAAAGTTTGTCTCTGGCGCGCCGGCCCCTTCGTTTCGGGGCGAAAAATTCTGTGCCCGGTGGCCTCCGCGTCGGATCCGATCGGGCCGAAAGCGCTCCTGTCGGGCGAGCGTTGGGCGCTCCCGGTGCAAACCCGTTGGCGCGGAAGGCGCACAGGCCGTCGCGCATGAGCGCGGCGCCCAGGCTACCCGGGCTCACGCTCAGGCCCATGCGGGACGCCGACCTCGCTGGCGTCATGGCCTGCGAGCGCGCCGCCTATGACCTACCCTGGACGGAGGATGTGATCCAGGAGTGCCTGCGAGTCGGCTACAACTGCTGGGTCGCGGACCTGGGCGGGGAGATCGCCGCCCACGGGATCATGTCCGTCGGGGCGGACGAGTGCCATGTGCTCAACCTCTGTGTCCGTCCGGATTGGCAGGGCCTCGGGCTGGGGCGCCGCCTGCTGCGCCGGCTGTTGGCGCTCGCCCAGGACAGGGGTGCGGACACCGCCTTCCTGGAGGTCCGCATCTCCAATGTTCAGGCGCGCGGTCTCTATGCATCCGAAGGTTTCTGCGAGATCGGCACCCGCCGGGGCTATTACCCGGCCCGCAACGGGCGCGAAGACGCCGTGGTGCTGGCACGATCTCTCTGATGTCGATCGCCGTGCCCGACCCCAGTCGGCACCGGTATAATCCCGGGTTTAGCCGCATCTCGGCCCTCCGTCCCAATCTCCGTACCCATGACCGACCTCCTCGACCAGCTGCGCCGGCGCCGCACCTTCGCCATCGTTTCCCACCCGGACGCGGGCAAAACGACCCTCACCGAAAAGCTGCTGCTGTTCGGCGGCGCCATCCAGATGGCGGGCACCGTCAAGGGCCGCAAGGCGGCGCGCCATGCCACCTCGGACTGGATGGAGCTGGAAAAGCAGCGCGGGATCTCCGTGACCTCCTCGGTCATGCAGTTCCCCTACGGCGACTCCATCGTGAACCTCTTGGACACCCCCGGGCACGAGGACTTCTCCGAGGACACCTACCGCACACTCACGGCCGTGGATTCCGCGCTGATGGTCATCGACGTGGCCAAGGGCGTGGAAGAGCGCACCATCAAGCTGATGGACGTCTGCCGGCTGCGCGACACCCCCATCCTGACCTTCGTCAACAAACTGGATCGAGAGGGGAGGGACGCCGTCGAGATCCTGGACGAGGTGGAGTCGGTACTGAAGATCCAGTGCTCCCCGGTCACCTGGCCGATCGGTATGGGCAAACGCTTCAAGGGCGTGTATGACCTGCGCCACGACTGCACCCATCTCTTCAGCGCCCAGCATGGCGGGGGTATCCGCACCGGCGAGCTGATCCAGGGGATCGACAATCCCCGCATGGACGAGCTCCTGGGCGACCAGGCCGACGAGCTGCGAATCGAGATGGAGCTGGTCCAGGGTGCGAGCCACACGCTCGATCTTGACGCCTACCGGGCCGGCAAGCAGACCCCCGTGTTCTTCGGCTCCGCCATCAACAATTTCGGCGTCAAAGAGCTGCTCGACGCATTCGTCGACTATGCCCCGCCACCGCGGCCACGTGCGACTGCCCAGCGTCTCGTCGACCCCTCCGAGGAGCGCTTCACCGGGTTCGTCTTCAAGATTCAGGCGAACATGGACCCCGCCCACCGAGACCGGGTCGCCTTTCTGCGCGTCTGCTCGGGGAGCTACGCCAAGGGCATGAAGATGCGCCATGTGCGCACCGGCAAGACGGTCCAGGTGGCCAATGCCATCACCTTCCAGGCCGACGAGCGCCGCCTGGTGGAAGACGCCTGGCCCGGCGACATCATCGGGCTTCACAACCACGGCACCATCCAGATCGGCGACACCTTCACCGAGGGCGAAGACCTCAAGTACGAGGGCGTGCCCTACTTCGCCCCCGAGCTCTTCCGTCGGATCGTGCTCCGAGACCCCCTGCGCATGAAGGCCCTTCAGAAGGGCGTGGTCCAGCTCTCCGAAGAGGGTGCGACCCAGGTCTTCCGTCCCCTGAAGAACAACGACATGATCCTGGGGGCGGTGGGCGTGCTCCAGTTCGATGTCGCCGCCTTCCGCCTCAAGGACGAGTACGGCGTGGATGCCGTGGTGGAGCCGGTCTCGGTCCACACCGCCCGCTGGGTCGGCTGCGACGACCCCAAGATGCTCGAGCGCTTCAAGGAAAAGGCTTACGAGAACCTGGCCCTGGACGGCGACGAGCAGCTCGTCTATCTCGCCCCTACCCGGGTCAATCTGAGTCTCACCGAGGAGCGCTGGCCGGATATCCGCTTCCTCGCCACCCGTGAGCTGTAGCTTCAGGTAGGTCTTCGGCGCAATGGCTGATGCCGCTCGGTTGGCTGCCCCGCGTTCCTCGGCGCAGCCACCAGGGCCCCGGCCGGAATCGCAATCAAGGCCCGAACGTTCAACATCCAGCGCCGGACCCTGAGCCCGGTGAACGAGAGGAAATCTATGGAAACTTCAGCCGTCGAGCAGCTCATCCGCGCCGGTCTGCCCGGCGCCCAGGTCCAGGTCACCGGCGACGGCAGCCACTTCGAGGCGGTGGTGGTAAGCGACGTCTTCGCCGGTCTTACCCCCATCAAGAAACAGCGCTTGGTCATGGACACCGTGAGGTCGCAGCTCGCGAGCGGGGAGCTCCATGCGCTCTCCATTAAGACCTTGACGCCAGAGGAATGGGCCAAGCGATCGGGTTAAGGGATCGGCGGCTCGACTCCGACGCTAGGAATCCACCGTGTGGAATCCAGGCCCCGAATCCGCCCTCTGGGTCCGGCTTGCGGTGCCTCATGGCGATGGCAAAGGGTCGGCGCACGCCGTTGTGGCCCGCTGACCCGGTGCCATACTGTAGGAGAGAAGCACGCGTGCGTACCCGAAGGAGGCAATCCCATGTTCCTCAAACACATTACGACCGGCAAGATGGTGGAGGTCCTGAGTCTGCGGGACCTCTTCAATCCCATGCACGGGACTCTGGTGGGGCGCTACCACTATGGGGAGGAGGCCCAGGATCCGGAGAGCTTCGACAAGGGCGAGCTGGCCTTCCCGTCCGACGAGCCCATGCCCAAGTGCTGGACGGATGTCCACTATCGGGACGAGGATGTCATGCGCCACTACAAGGTTCGGACCTAAAGGATCGTCGCGCCCCACGGGCGGGATTGCTCGACCGCGCGAAAAATCCCGGTGGCCTCGGTCGGCGTTTCCGTCGAAGCGGGCCCTGCCAGGCAGTGTCCAGCAGGGCAGCCGGCTGGACTTGAGGGCAGGGGTCGCTAGCCGAAGGTGGTCGCCGCCTCAGGGCTCCACGAGGATTCGCCCGTGGGTCCGCCCCGCCATCATGCGCTCGAAGACCTCCGGCAGGCCATCCAGTCCAACGGTCTCGGTGGCGATGGACTCCAGATCCGCAGGCGCCCAATCCGTCGCCAGGTGTCCCCAGAGACCCTGGTGCAGGGCCCAGGGTACGTCCACGGAGTTGCACCCGAGCAGACTCACGCCCCGCAGGATGAAGGGGAGGACCGTCGTGCGGAGCTCTGTCCCGCCCGCGAGGCCAATGCTGGCGATGTTGCCATTCGGTACGACCGTGCGGGTAATCTGGGCGAGGAGCTCCCCGCCCACGTTGTCCACGGCACCGCCCCATTGAGCGCGCTCCAGGGGGCGTTTGGCCTCCGCTAAGCCGTCGCGGCCGATGACTCGGCTGGCCCCCAGGCCGCGCAGCCAGGGCTCCAGCTCCGGCTTTCCGGAGACGGCGACCACTTCGTAGCCCAGCCGGGCAAAGATGGCGACGGCGATGGAGCCCACACCGCCGGTGGCGCCGGTGACGAGGATGGGTCCCAGATCCGGTCTTTGGCCGTTGGCGAGCATCCGATGCAAGGCGATGGCCGCCGTAAATCCGGCAGTGCCGTGGATCATGGCAGAGCGGGTGTCGAGTCCCGCGGGGATGGGCACCAGCCAGTCGGCCGGGCAACACAGGTACTGGGCGAAGCCCCCATCGTGGTCGAAGGTGAGTCCCCAGCCGGTGACCAGCACCGCATCCCCCTCCCGGTAGCGGCTGTCCCGGCTCGTCTCCACGAGTCCCGCCCCATCCGCCCCGCCGGTCAAAGGGAAGGTACGCAGGATCTTGCCTCGGCCGGTTCCAGCAAGGGCATCTTTGTAATTGACGCCGGAATGGCTGATTCGGATCAGGACCTCTCCCTCCGCCGGCTCCGGCTTGGGCAGATCCTCGATCCCGGCCCGGTGGCCGTGCTCGTCCTTATCGATGCGAAAGGCGCGATAGGTCGTCATGCAATTGCCTCCCGGTTGGGTCAAGGGGTCCGCGGGAACGCTGGGGAGCATTCAACATTCGGCAAATCGACGCGAGTGCTCGACCGAGCGAATTCGCGATCGCCATCTGCCCCGATTCGCGCTCATTCGCGTCGATTCGCATTATTCGCGTTCCAATGTTCCTTCCTGAGATCATGCCTCCACGGCCACTGGGATCTTGCCGATCCGCCTGCGCCACTCTGCAGGCCCGGTCAGATGTACCGACTCGCCGCGGCTGTCTACTGCCACAGTGACCGGCATGTCCTGGACCTCGAATTCCCGGATCGCCTCCATCCCCAGGTCCTCGAAGGCAACGAGCCGGGACGATTTGATCGCCTTGGCGACCAGGTAGGCCGCCCCGCCCACGGCCATCAGATAGACCGCCCCATGACGGCGGATCGCCTCGATGGCGGCGGGCCCGCGCTCGGCCTTGCCGATCATGCCGACCAGCCCGGTTTCGCTCAGCATCTGCTCGGTGAACTTGTCCATCCGCGTCGCCGTGGTGGGGCCGGCGGGGCCGACCACCTCGTCGCGCACCGGGTCGACGGGACCCACGTAATAGATGAACCGCCCGCGCAGGTCTACCCCCTCCGGAAGCCCCTGGCCGCTGCTCAGTAGATCCGTCAGACGTTTATGAGCGGCATCGCGGCCCGTCAGCAACCGACCGGAGAGAAGCAGCCGCGCGCCCGGCTGCCATGTCAGGATCTCGTCGCGGGTCACGGTGTCCAGATCCACCCGCCGGGCACCGGCGCTGGGGTCGTAGGCGATGGTCGGCCAGTCCGAGAGGGGAGGGGGCTCCAGTGCGACGGGTCCCGAGCCGTCCAGGACAAACTCCACGTGCCGGGTCGCCACGCAGTTGGGGATCATGGCCACCGGTAGGGACGCCGCATGGGTCGGGAAGGTGCGGATCTTCACATCCAGCACCGTGGTGAGCCCCCCGAGCCCCTGGGCGCCGATCCCCAGGGCATTGACCTTCTCGTAGAGCTCCAGACGCAGCGCCTCGATGGGGTCTGCCGGCCCGCGCCGCTTCAGCTCCTGGATATCGATGTGCTCCATCAGGGACTCCTTGGCCAGCAGCATCGCCTTTTCCGCAGAGCCCCCGATCCCGATCCCCAGCATCCCGGGCGGGCACCAGCCGGCCCCCATGGTCGGGACCGTCTTAAGCACCCAGTCCACCAGGCTATCGCTCGGGTTCAGGATTGCGAACTTGGACTTGTTCTCCGATCCGCCTCCCTTGGCCGCAATCTTCACCTCCACGCGATCCCCCGGGACCAGCTCCACATGGACTACCGCAGGGGTGTTGTCCCCGGTATTCTTGCGGGCACCGATGGGGGGCGAGACCATCGAGGCGCGCAGCACGTTGTCCGGATTCAGGTAGGCCAGGCGCACCCCCGCGTCAACCATCTCCTGGATGCCTAAGTCCGCGTCCCAGCGTACCTCCATGCCAACCTTCAGAAACACAACGACCGAGCCCGTGTCCTGACAGATGGGCCGATGCCCCTCGGCGCACATCCGGGAGCTCACCAGGATCTGGGCCATGGCATCCTTGGCCGCCGGGGACTCCTCCGCCTCGTAAGCCGCGACCAGGGACTGGATATAGTCCCGCGGGTGGTAGTAGGAGATGAACTGAAGGGCGTCTGCGATGCTCTGGACGAAGTCGGATTCGCGGATGTGGGTCATGGGTGGGCCTCTTGGCGCTCGGCGCCTGGAGATCGGAGATAGCCCGATCTTACCCCACTCCCAGCGCAAGCTTGCCCTCCGATCTCGAAGCCTCCGATGTACCGCCACCCAAACCTGACACCCCCATGCCCGATACCCATATCAAGTGCCCCAGCTGCGGCCACGAGATCCCTATCTCGGAGGCCCTCAGCGCCCAGATCCGCAGCGAGCTGGAGACGAGTCTGAAGGCCGACCACGACACGCGCCTCAAACAGGCCATCGCCGAGGCCGAGTGCCGTTCCCGGGCAAGCCTCGACATCGAGCTCGCCGACCTCCAGGCGCAGATCGCCGAGAAGGCTCAGAAGGCGGACGAGGCCGCCGCCCGGGAGCTCGCGCTGCGCAAGCGGGCCCGGGAGCTCGAAGAGCAATACAGTCAACAGGCCGATCGCATCCGCGCCGAGCTTGAGACCGCCTTTCGCCTCGAAGAGGCCGATCACATCGCAAGAGCCGCCGCCGCGGCCGAGGCCCGCGTCCGGGAGCAGGGCGCCCTGGAGCT
>JBGSOR010000088.1:0-3095 GCA_041738985.1 Chromatiaceae bacterium
ACCGTCTTCAAGCTCTACGACACCTACGGTTTCCCCACGGACCTGACGGCGGACATCGCCCGCGAGCGAGGGCTCTCTCTGGACATGGACGGCTTCGAGCGCGCGATGGAGCAGCAGAAAGAGCGGGCGCGGGCCGCCAGCGATCGCCGGGCCGTGGTCGTAGAAGATCTCCGAGCAAGGGCCGCAGGGTCCGGTCTCGCCCATAGACCAGAAGTTGTCCTTGGCCCCGCAGCGGGAGAAGCGCGCGGCGTTCACGCGAATCTCCTTGAGCCAGATGTCGGCCGCCTCGTCGTCTTCCTCGAAGACCGTGACCCAGAGGCGGTCCGGGGGCAGGGCCAGGACCCGGGTCAGGTAGTCCCAGGCGTAGCCGATCGCCTCGCGCTTGAAATAGTCGCCGAAGCTGAAGTTTCCGAGCATCTCGAAGAAGGTGTGGTGCCGGGCGGTATAGCCCACGTTCTCCAGGTCGTTGTGCTTGCCGCCGGCGCGCACGCAACGCTGGGAGCTGACCGCGCGGACATAGGGGCGACGCTCGCGCCCGAGGAACACATCCTTGAACTGCACCATGCCGGCGTTGGTGAAGAGCAGGGTCGGGTCGTTCCCGGGGACCAGGGGACTGGACGTTACGCGCTGGTGATCCCGCTGGGCGAAATAATCGAGGAAGCTCGCGCGAAGCTCGGCACTGGTGGTCATGGGGTACTCGGATGGGCCGCGTGGGGAGCGGTCAGTCGTTCCAACGGAGAAATCGGCGAATCGCCTCGGTGGGGAAGCCGCGCTGCTCCAGGAAGCGGGCGCGCCGCGCCAGCTCCTGGAGATCGGAGGGGGCGCCGGGGCCGAACCGGCGATCATGGACCAGGGCCAGACGCTCCGGCCAATCTCTCGCCATGAAATCAAGATGGGGCTCGATGGCCGAATCCGACAGACCCTTGTCTTTCAGCTCCCGGCGAATACGCAGCGGTCCATACCCCTTGCGGACCCGCTCGGCCACGTAGAGCTCGGCCATGCGGGATTCGTTCAGGGAGCCCTCGGCGATCAGACGTTCCAGCACAGGAGCGACGTCGGCCTCTCCGAAACCGCGGGCGGCGAGCTTACGGATGAGCTCCAGACGGGAATGCTCGCGGGTGGCCAAGAGCTTGAGCGCAAGCCGCTCGGCCAACGCACTTGGGTCTCCCTCCGACATGGCCGGTTCGGCAGCGCTCAGGGCGCGAGCTCCGCGGCATCCGGGGTCAGGTCGGCGACCGGGGCATCGTCCGCCGGGTGCGGCAGCAGACGCTCGCGGATGCGCGCCTCGATGGCCTGCGCCACGGCCGGGTTCTCCCGGAGGTAGGCCCGGGCGTTGTCCTTGCCCTGGCCGATCCGGTTGCCCTCGTAGCTGTACCAGGCACCGGACTTCTCAACGATGCCGGCCGATGCCCCCAGGTCCACGATCTCGCCCTCGCGGGAGATCCCCTCGCCATACAGGATGTCGAACTCCGCCTGCCTGAAGGGCGGCGCGACCTTGTTCTTGACCACCTTGACCTTGGTCTCGTTGCCGATGACCTCGTCGCCCTTTTTGATGCTGCCGGTACGGCGGATATCGAGCCGCACCGAGGCGTAGAACTTGAGGGCATTGCCGCCCGTAGTGGTCTCCGGCGAGCCGAACATCACCCCGATCTTCATGCGGATCTGGTTGATGAAGAGCACGATGGCATTGGAGCGCTTGATGTTGCCTGTGAGCTTGCGTAGGGCCTGGGACATCAGGCGCGCCTGCAGACCCACATGGGAGTCCCCCATCTCGCCCTCGATCTCGGCCTTGGGCGTCAGGGCCGCCACCGAGTCCACCACCACGATATCCACCGCACCGGAGCGCACCAGCATGTCGGTGATCTCGAGGGCCTGCTCGCCGGTGTCCGGCTGGGACACCAGGAGATCGTCCATCTTGACCCCGAGCTTCTGGGCATAGCCCGGGTCTAGGGCGTGCTCCGCGTCAACGAAGGCGGCGACGCCGCCGAGCTTCTGGACCTCTGCGACCACATGCAGGCTGAGCGTCGTCTTGCCGGAGGACTCCGGCCCATAGATCTCGACGACCCGGCCGCGAGGGATGCCGCCGATTCCCAGGGCTAGATCGAGACCCAGGGAGCCGGTAGAGACGACCTCCACGTTGCGCGCGGCGGCCACATCGCCCATGCGCATGACCGAGCCTTTGCCGAACTGCTTTTCGATCTGGGTCAGGGCGGCGGCCAGGGCCTTCTTGCGATTCTCGTCCATTGGGTCTCCGTTACGCCTTCCAAGCGGGCCGCTTGCGCGGCGGTGCTCCGCCAGGCATGGAAAGTCCGAAATTATCGCACAGGCCGGATAGACCCGTCATAGCGGACACGCGGGATCGGAAACGGTGGTGGCATCGGCAACCAAAGGCCAACGGCATCGCTGCTCGTATTTCGGGACACGGCCCTCCAGCCCCCGCGCAAGCACCAACTCCCGTGGGGTCCATTCGACCGGCGGGCCCCAGTCCTGCCGCGGATCCCGCCATACCTTGCGTGCCAGCGTGATGTGGGGGCGGTAGGGACGGGACTCGGTCGCCAGGCCCCGATCGGAGAGGGCGCCGCAGAGCTGACGATAGAGATCGAGAAGCCCGGACGAGGGGTCGGCCGGCCCACACCAGAGGACGTGCGACCGGGGGAAGTGCCCGGCCCGATCGATGCAGAGCGACACGGGCTCGGCACGCACGGATTCGGCCGTCTGTACCGCGGCCGCCAGACCCTCGGGGCTGAGCTGTCCGAGAAAGGCCAAGGTCAGATGCAGATCCTGCGGATGAACGGCACGGCCACCGGGTGCGATCAGCGCGGTCGCACTGGTCGCCAGCGCCGCACGGGCAGCGGCGTCCGGCCACAAGGCGAAAAACCAGCGGTCAGGCATCCTCCCCGTCCGAATCTGCGAGTGCGGCGATCAGCCCCTCCAGGGCCAGACGGACTGTCTGAAGGCGCACCCGTTCCCTGTTGCCCGCGAGCCAATGGCGCTCGGCCCAGGGCGTCCGGCTCGGCACCGACCAGGCGAGCCATACGGTCCCGACCGGCTTGTCCGGGCTGCCCCCACCGGGACCGGCGATTCCGCTGACGGCC
>JBGSOR010000154.1:0-25744 GCA_041738985.1 Chromatiaceae bacterium
GTTGCCGAAGGCGACGATGGCCCGGGTCACCGGGGCGCCCACCTCGCGGGTGAAGTCCGCGTTGTCGCCCGACTCCTGCGCGACCCCGCTCTGGGCCTCAAGCACCCGCTGGACGGCCGCCGGGCGGTCGGCGCAGACGAAGGCCATGGTGGCGTGGACATCGTTGAAGGCGTAATTACCCGCACCGGCCTGGGGCTCCCAGGCATCTGCCACCGCCTGCCAGCGCTCGCCCACCGGGACACCTCGCAGGTGCAGGCGCCAGAGCAAGGCCGAGGCATCGATCAGGTCCAGGATCATCTGGGAGCGGGCCCCGTAGATAGGGCCATCGAAGAGCCCGAGCACGGTCCCGATCTCGTCCTGGTCCAGATGGAACAGGGCCAGGTGCCACCAGTTGTGCACAGCGAAGAAGTTGTCCATGGACCAAGCGTCGGTGTCGCTGCGCATCCACGCGATCCCATCCTGACGACGGCCCTGCATCTCCATGCAGTGGGCCACCGCGTGCCAGGCCCAGGCGTCCCGGGGCTCCAGCTCGACCGCGCGCCGCCCAGCGGCCTCGGCACGGACATAGAGCCCGGTCTCCTCCAGGCCGAACGCGTGCATGCCGAGCACCGCGTGATAACCGGGCATGCCGCTGGACCAGTCCGGCAGGGCACGGGCGATGCGGTCGCGGATCATCCGCGAGTCCCCGGTGTAGAAGTCCCCCAGCTGGCCCGCCTGGAGCGCCAGGGCGTCCCGCGGATACTCCACGGCGATATCCTCCAGCACTCGGCCGGCGGCGCGCCACTCGTGGCGGAGGAGGTGCGCGAGTGCGCGCAGGTGGGCGCGTTCCCTGGGGTTGGCAGGCAGGGAGCATGCCGATTCGTGGCTCGCCTGGGCGACCGGGACACCGCTGGGCTCGGTGCCCAGTAGGTTCAGGTAACCATTGAGCACATGGCCCATAACGAAGCTGGGGTCCCGGTCCAGGGCCGTTCGGACGGTCGCGACCGGATCGTCGCGGTAGCACTGAAACTCGTGCAGTGCCTGCTCGTAGGTCCTGACGATGTCGCCGCTGGCGGCGGTGAGGGGGTTGCCGAGGTTGTCTTGGCGGGTGCCGGTGACTTGGCTCACGGTTGTCTCTCCTCGCTGGTTTCCCGACCGGGGAGGTCGGGCTTGAGGAAGAGACTAGGGGCCAGGCGTCAAAGAAGCCGTCACGGCAGCGTGAAAAGCACGTGAAAAATGCGGTCCACCCTGGTCGAATCCTCGCGGATCGCAACCTTCAAGACCGTCCGCGACGGTAAGCTGGGGCAACCCCTGAATCCGAGCGCCGGACGGCCCAACTAGCGCAGGTCGGATAACGACTCCCGGAGCCCATCCTTGGCGGGGATCGCGGTTAGCCGCGCCGCCAGCTCGTCCCGCCCGGTCCGTCTTCCAGCAAGATGCCGGCGGAGCCCAGCGCGTCGCGGATGCGGTCGGCCTCCGCCCATTGCTTGGCTTTACGGGCGGCCAGGCGCTGCAGGATCATTTGGTCGATCTTCTCGTCGCTAAAAACCATTACGGCATCCAAATCCGCGGACGCGGTTGCGGCCCTGCCGCCCTTTAGGAACGCTTCTGGGTCCCCCTGGAGGATGCCGAGCACCTCGCCCAAAGAGCGCAGCTCCGCACCCAGTCCGGCAGCGGCGATCTCGTCCGTTGGCCGTACCCGGTTGATCTCGCGCACCAGGTCGAAAAGGACCGCGAGGGCAACTGGGGTGTTGAAGTCGTCGTCCATAGCGACATGGAACCGCTCCCGGAAGCCTTCGCCGCCCGCGGGCTCGGCGTGGGGCAAACCGCGTAGCGCCGTGTAAAGGCGGGTCAGCGCGGCGCGTGCATTATCCAGGTGCTCGTCGTCGTAGTTGAGCGGGCTGCGGTATTGGCTGGTGAGAATGAAGTACCGCACCTCTTCCGGGCGGAAGCGCTGCAGGATCTCGCGCACGGTGAAGAAATTGCCCAGTGACTTGGACATCTTCTCCTCGTTCACGCGCACGAACCCGTTGTGCATCCAGACCTCCACGAAGGGCTCGCCCGTGGCCCCCTCGGACTGGGCGATCTCGTTCTCGTGGTGGGGGAACTGGAGGTCGGCTCCGCCCCCGTGGATATCGAAATGGTTGCCGAGCTCGCAGGTGGACATGGCGGAGCACTCGATGTGCCAGCCGGGGCGGCCCGGTCCCCAGGGGGAGTCCCAGGCGGGCTCCCCGGGTTTGGCCGCCTTCCAGAGCGCGAAGTCCAGCGGGTCGCGCTTGGACTCGCCAATCTCGACGCGCGCACCGGCACGGAGACTCTCAGTGTCCTTGCCGGACAGCCGTCCGTAGCCCGGAAAGGAGGAGACCGAATAGTAGACATCCCCGTTGTCAGCGGCGTAGGCGAACCCCCGGGCGATCAGGGTCTCGATCATGTCCAGGATCTCGGGGATGTGGGCGGTTGCCCGGGGCTCGGAGCTGGGGGGCAGGATGCCCAGCGCCTCGGAGTCCTCGTGCATGGCGGCGATGAAGCGTTCGGTCAGGTCCGCGAGGGGCTCGCCCCGCTCCTCGGCCCGGCGGATGATCTTGTCGTCGATGTCCGTGATGTTGCGGACATAGGTCACCTCGTAGCCCAGCCGCCGCAGATAGCGGTAGACCACGTCGAACACCACCATAACCCGAGCATGCCCTAGGTGGCAGAGATCGTAGACCGTCATGCCGCACACGTACATCCGGACATGGCCAGGTCGGAGCGGGACAAACGGCGCCTTCTGGCGGGTCAGGCTGTTATAAATCTCAAGCATCGCAACGGCTTCCATTGAATGGGGCGGGGCAGAACGTCTCGACGCGCCATGGTAGCAAAGGCCGACCGGGCTCGGCCCGGGATAACCGCCACGATTGCATGCGATCGGCTGGAACCTTCTGTGGCCTTTTCTGCCTGGAATGAAGCCCGTAACATGATCGACAGACCCCGCCCCGTCCTCGCGCCCCGCGCGGGGCCTTGGTCGGGGGAGCCCACCGGAGACCCCATGATCAAGCTCACCACCAACCACGGCGACATCCTGATCGCGCTGGCGGCCGACCAGGCGCCCATTACCTGCACAAACTTCGAGCACTATGTGCGCGACGGACACTACGACGGAACCCTATTCCACCGGGTAATCGACGGCTTCATGATTCAAGGCGGCGGCCTGAGCCGGGACTTTGTCCCCAAGCCCACCCGGGCACCGATTCGTAACGAGGCCCACAACGGACTCAAGAACCTCTCAGGGACCGTCGCCATGGCGCGCACCATGGACCCCCACTCCGCAACCGCCCAGTTTTTCATCAATGTGTCGGACAATGCCTTCCTGGACTATCCGGGACAGGACGGCTGGGGTTATTGCGTGTTCGGTCACGTGGTGGAGGGCATGGATGCCGTTAATGCGATCAAGGGCGTCGGCACCGGCACCCGTCACGGACACCAAGACGTGCCGCGGGAGGACGTCTATATCGAGTGCGCCGAGATCCTCCCCTGACGCAGTCGACCCGCTCCATGTCCACCTTCCCTAGGGCCCCGCTCCCTCGGACCTCGTCCCTTGGCCCCCGGCCCTTCCCCGCCGAGACCTTATTCGTCTCCGACCTGCACCTCTCCGCGGAGAACACGGGAACGGTCGAGCTGTTCCTGGGCTTCCTGGCAGGCCGCGCGCGCCGAGCCGAGCGGCTCTATATCTTGGGCGATCTGTTCGAGGCATGGATCGGCGACGACGACGAGTCCCCGCCCTGTCCCCAGGTTCGCGCCGGCCTGCGAGCCCTCACCGCCTCCGGGACCGCCTGCGCCCTGCTGCACGGCAATCGGGATTTCCTGATCGGGCGGCGGTTCTGCCGAGAAACGGGCTGCGAGCTCCTACCGGACCCCGCGGCAGTGCGGGTCGGAGGCGAGCGGATCCTGCTGATGCACGGGGACCTGCTGTGCACGGACGATGTGGACTATCTACGCTTTCGCCGCCGGGTGCGCAATCCCATCGTCAAACGCCTGTTCCTGTGGAAATCTCGGGACGCCCGCCGTGCCATTGCGGAGCATTATCGGAAGAACAGCCGTACCGCTACCGCGGTTAAACCCGAGGACATCACGGACGCGAGCCCTCAGGCGGCGGCGGGTTATCTGATGCGCTTTCGCGCCACCCGCCTGGTTCATGGACACACCCACAGGCCCGCGGACCATGAGATTACCCTGGGCGGCCTGTCCGCCGTCCGCTCGGTCCTGGCCCAGTGGTACCCGCAGCGAGGCGAGGTCCTGGTCCACCGGGCCGGACACTGGTACCGGGAGGCCGTCCTACCCGGCGACGCACGCGGATCCGCGTAAGACCCCGGAATCGAGGCACCTGGAGCTGCCCTGGCGCGTCACTCGGTCTCGAACCCGATGGTCCGGTGGGTTCCGTCGCAGAAGGGTTTGTTCTTCGAGCCGCCGCATCGGCACAGGGCGGTTTGGTCGCCCTCCCAGGCGAGGCGTCCGCTGGCTGCGCGGATGGAGAGGTTCCCGTTGACAACCAGGGGCCCGTTCGGGATGGGCTTGATCGTCAGCGGGCCGCCCTTGGCAGTCAACCCGGGGCCCCGCTCTCCGACCGAGCCGTAGTCCTGGAACTCAATTTCGATGTGGGTATTGTCGCAGAAGGGCTTGTTGGCGGACTGGCCGCAGCGACACAGAGCGGCGCGGAAACGCACCCCGGGCATATCTTCAGGGGCGCCCTCGATCGCCAGCTCCCCGCGCGCATACAGGGGTCCGTTATAGGCGACGGTAACGGTGTTTTCCGCAGGCGCGGTCTCCGGGACGCCGTCCTTGTCGCTGTAGCTGAGCGCACCGCTCGGACAGCGCTCCACAATCTCCCTCACCTCGGCCTTGGTGGAGGTATCCGGAATGCACCACGGATCCCGGCCTCCGACGAACAGGTCGCCCTGGGCGTTGCCGCATTCGCCGATGTGGATACAGAGCCGACCGTCCCACTGGACGTCGACCTCCTTACCCGGATAGCCGAACACCTCTTTCTCGCTCATCCTCTGGTCCTCGCTGTGGGTTATCTCTGGCCCGGCGTCCGGCTACTGGCGACCCCGCAGCCGGTCGGATCGCTCGTCGCGACCCGCCCAGCCGTTTGCGTCGGGCTAAGCCTCACCGTCCACGGGGGTTTCGGCCGTCATCAAGCGCCGTCTGCGCCCCCCATCATGGCCAACTTCGACGGGTTACATGCCCGCGCCAGGGCGCGTTTCAAGGTAGGTCGAACACCAGCACCTCCGCATCCTCTAACCCGGAGATCTGCAGCTCAGGCTCCCCGGCCAGGCGCGCCCCATCGCCCTCTCCCATGGCGGTCCCATTCAGTAGCACTCGGCCACGGGCCACGTGGACGTAGGCCTCCCGGCGAGCGGCCGGGGACAAACGGACCGAATGTCCAGGGGATAGCAACGTCGCGTACATGAGTCCGTCCTGCTGCGTGGGAATGGAGCCGTCGCGCCCGTCCGGGGAGGCGACCAAGGCGAGCCTGCCTCGACGCTCGTCCGATGCAAAGTGCTGCTGGTGGTAACCCGGCCGGATACCCACACGGTTCGGCACAAGCCAGATCTGGAGCAGGCGCACGGGGTCCGCGTCGGATGCGTTGTACTCGCTGTGACGTACCCCGGTCCCGGCACTCATATGCTGGACATCGCCAGGGTGGATCACGGACCCGGTGCCCATGCTGTCCTTGTGCGCCAGAGCGCCTTCCAAAATATAAGTGATGATCTCCATATCCTTATGCCCATGGGTCGGGAATCCGCCCCCCGGCGCAATCGTGTCGTCGTTGAGGACACGCAGGTTTGAGACCCCCATGTGACCCGGATCGTAGTAATCCCCGAAGGAGAAGCTATGGTGTGTTAGGAGCCAATCTAGTCGGGCGTGGCCCCGTTCGGCCGATGGACGGAGTTGGATCACGGCACTCTCCCGGTTTGCGGTTGGATGAGCACGATATAGTGAGCCGGGCGACTTTCCACCAGATCGAGGCCGCAGAAAGACTGTTGCGCCCATCGCAAGGATGGTGGCGGAGATCCGTCGGAGCGACGGAGGACGTTCCGACGTCGAGGTCGACCCTGCAGCTCGACTGCCTCCGATCATGTTAAGATGTGACGCCGATTTGGCGCTTTGGACCGAGATTGCCGCTCTGGGCCTCAAGCGCTTTCCAGCAGAACGAATCGCTCCCGACCCCAGAAGAATGAGTCCGCCCTTCAGCGGCTCGGCGACAAAGGGTAGGACGCCAGAACAGCTTTCAGCGATGGATCGATTCGGATAACGCCGATGCCGAACAGAAAATCCAAGGTTGTCGCATTGCATCCGCGCGCTTGGTCCGCTACTGCCGGCGAGGCCGCTTCGCCTCGCGCGACGCGGGTCCACACTCATGCCAGTGCGCGGCTTCGATTAGCCCGGCGCGCCACGGACATCCCCTGGCTCGCCCTCGACGATCGACAAGTCGGCGACGATCCCTACGCCGATTTGGCGCACTTCCGCGACCTCTTCGAGCGATCCCCGGTCGGGCTGTTGGTGATGGACCTGAGCGGCTTGGTGCTGCGTGCCAACGCCACAGCCCAGGCCATGCTCCAGATCCAATCGGCACGACTGGTGGGCACCCCCCTCATCGCCCACTGCACCGCGGGCACGAAGAGCCTTTTTGCCGAGCACCTGTGCCTATTGGCGGCTGGCTCGGAGCTCGAATACTGCGAGATCGATCTGATCGGCGCGACCGGCAGCCCTCGTCCGATATGCTTGGCAACGCTGAATGCCGGCGACGGGGCCGAGGGTCCGCTCCGCACCGCGTTGTTCGATGTCTCCGGCCTCCATGAAATGGAAACGGGGTTGGCGCTCGCCGCCAGCGTCGTAGAGCACACATCCGAAGCGGTCATCGTCACTGACGCGGAACGGCGAATCATTGCATTGAATCCCGCTTTCACGCAGATCACCGGCTACGCGGCCCGCGAAGTCCTTGGGCAACTACCCACGGTGTTTCAGCCAGATCTCGGAAATAATGAGCTGGAGCATCGCATCATGACCGCATTGCGCGAACGGGGGCACTGGCAAGGCGAGGTGCGCAGTCGACACAAGTCCGGCAAACCCTATGTTGGATGGATCAGCGTCAGCGAGATCCGCGACGACAGTGGAGACGTGGCGCACTATGTCTGCATGCTGTCGGATATGACGCCTCAAGAGGAAGCGAAGACGCAGCTCTTCCAGCTCGCTTACTTCGACAGCCTCACCGGGCTCCCCAATCGTGCCAATTTTCTCGACCAACTTAGCCGCGCCTTAATCGACGCCAAGCAAGACAAGCGCCTTCTCGGGGTGTTGTATCTCGATTTGGATCATTTCAAGGACGTGAACGATACCATGGGGCACTCGGTCGGCGATCGACTGCTGCAGTTTGTCGCGAAGGAGCTCAAGGAATCGGTCCGTCAAACCGATGTGGTTGCCCGTTTAGGCGGCGACGAGCTTGCCATCCTGTTTCACGACCTAAAGCGACCTCAGGCCGCCGGCCAGATAGCGACCAATATCCTTAATCGCTTCGAGGAAACCCCGTTTCACGTTGACGGACGGGAGATCTACGCCAGTGTCAGCATCGGCATCGCCTTATACCCGAGAGATGCCCAGGATTCCCAATCTCTTATCGATTGCGCCGACGCTGCCATGTATTCCGCCAAGAGCGCCGGCCGAAACGGTTTTCGCTTCCATTCCACCGCGCTCGGTCAGAGCTATCGCAACGGGCACGCCCAGGAATCCGATCTGCGGGGCGCCCTCGATCGCAACGAGCTCAGCCTCCTCTATCAACCGCAAGTAAGCCTGCGCACTTTCCAAATCCTGG
The DNA here is from genome assembly GCA_041738985.1 of Chromatiaceae bacterium. Classification (GTDB taxonomy): domain Bacteria; phylum Pseudomonadota; class Gammaproteobacteria; order Chromatiales; family Chromatiaceae; genus Thiodictyon. The sequence goes on from JBGSOR010000154.1 coordinate 7,829, forward strand.
GATGCGAGACATTCCTTTGCTGGAATCGCCCAGGCAAAGGTCCTGTCGAGCTTGAAGCCTCACTGCCGCTGGCGCGAAAGACCGAGTGCATCGTTGAATGCGAGCGCTGGGCATTCGATGCGCTGATATCCCAAGTCGAGGACTCGAAAAGGCTGATCGCAAGCGCCCTAACGTACTCCATCGATGTCTCGTCCCTACACCTGCGCCCAGCCCACTTCGAACGACTGGCGACTCGCCTGGCAGAAACGGCCGACGAGCTGCGCAGCGCGTTGGAGCTAGAGATCAGGGAGGCCGATCTATTGGATTGTCCGAGTCGCACGCTCGACGCACTCCAACGGATGCGCGACCTGGGAATACCACTCATGCTGGACCAAATGGGACTCGGTCCAACATTCCTGCGGCAGCTCAAGAAGCTGCCATTTCGTCGCGTCAAGCTTGATCGATCCCTGATTCTCGACCTAGAAACGAATAGCGAATCCGAAACGGTTGTGGCAGCGATCATCGCGCTTGCACATACCTGCGGTCTGGCGGTAATCGCCGACGGGGTCGAAACAGCGGGTCAAATGGAGATCCTGCGTAGTCACGGGTGCGACCAGGCGCAAGGTGCGTTATTTAGCCCGGCCGTACCCATCGAGACTCTCGAAGGTCTATTGGCGCAAGCCTTGCCGCCGCTGTCGGAAGAGTGCGGCGACCCGAAAGCCCAGGTGCCGGTCGGTCGCGTCGCGACCTTGATGCGAAGGCTAGCGCAGGCATGCTTGCCCAAACGCGTCACCCCCTGCTTGGATAGCGAGCGCACGCAGCGCAACAAGCTCGGCAATTAGCCGAGTCGAAAGCCCCCCTCTCTCGCCGCGCCTCCTGGCTCCGCGTACTCGCGCTACCCTAGCCGAGCAATCCGGACAAGAGAAGCCGCCTTCGTTGTCTCCGTATGCTGCCCGAGCGGACCGAGCCGTACGGAATCTTGCAGCTCGACCTACGCCAATGGCACATGGTCAATCGCTCGCACTCCCGATGCGACGCGACCTTCGATGGAAAGCGCACGCCGACACACTTGTGCGAGCCGCCTGGCGCGTAGGCCCAGGTGGACTCAATAGAGGTACGGTAGGCCCATCTAAGTCCGGCGGAGATCTCGCGATCCAGGCGTTTCGCGGACCTCCAGCGCAACCAGAGTGGCGCCGCAAAGACGCTTTCCGCAATGCAAAAGGGCGGCTAATGGGATATGCAAAGCACTCCCATAGCTCGGGAATATGTGAGCGCCGTCAAATACGGAAGCGACAGTAAGGGGACGCAATCACCGCCTAATGAATATTTTATAACGGCTTGTTTTTATAAGCTGAAAGTCTCTTTTCGTCAATAGGTATAACACGCTTCGAATGTGACACGGTTACAAGAATCGAAGGAAATGCCGACAGACCTTCGCGAACGGACTTATCCTTATCGACGAGGATTCCTTCATGACGCCCTGAGTGGCGCATATCCAGTCTAGAACCGCACAACCGGAAATACATGATGAACGCCGAAGCGCTCGCCACCGTCACCAGCCTGGCCTTCACCCTTCGCGAATACGCGGAGCTCACGACTCATATCGATCGCACGCATGAATGCGCCTGGTGCTATATGAATCCGGCACCGCGAGCCTGCTTCACGACCCAATTGCTCGACGACCTCAATGGATGGTTTGCCTATCTGCGCGCCAACGCGAGCCACGCTGACATCAAATACCACGTCATCGCCTCGCGGGTACCCGGCGTCTTTAACCTCGGCGGCGATCTGAACCTGTTCCGCCGTATGGCGCAGAGGAACGACCGGGAAGGGTTCTTGAGCTATGGGACCGCCTGCATCGATGCCCTGTATGCCAACATCAACCACCACGAACGGGATGTCACCACGATATCGCTGGTCCAGGGCGAGGCCCTGGGCGGGGGATTCGAGGCTGCGCTGTCGAGCGACATCCTGATTGCCGAGCGCGGTTCCCGCATGGGTTTCCCGGAGGTGCTGTTCAACCTGTTCCCCGGCATGGGCGCCTACAGCCTGCTGTCGCGTAAGCTCGACCCGAAACGGGCGGAACGGATGATCTTAAGCGGAAAGGTCTATTCCGCCGAGGAGCTCTACGGGATGGGACTGGTGGACATGCTGGCGGATGCAGGCGATGGCGAACGGGTCGTCTACGAATACATTAAGCGCGAGAACCGTGCCCGAAACGGGTTTCGCTCCCTGCGTCGAGTCCGCGACCTACGCGATCCAATTACCTACAAGGAGTTGATGGACGTGCTGCAGATCTGGGTCGACGCGGCCATGAGGCTCGAGCATCGCGACCTGCGGATGATGGAGCGACTGGTCGCACGTCAATTGCAGCAAGGCGCCCAGGCCGCTTAGACGTTCCGCATCGGGAAAACCCTGTGCTCGCGGGCCGGGCAACCCCCTGCTATCGCTGATGCGTCTCTCAGACGGAGGTCCCGCGCCCTCTTATCGATCTTGCCGACCTGGAGCGCGCGGGTCCGCCGCGCCCCCCGTTGCGGCAAGCTCGTCGAGCCGAAGCCTTGTCTCCTTGTGGACCGACCGCAGCCGCTCGACCAGCCGCACCGACTGCACCAGTCCCAGCTCGAAGGGTCTGAGGGCCCGTAGCTGCTGACAAAGATCGACGACGCGGGTCGCGCCGAGCTCGCCAGCGCTTCCGCGCAGGGTATGCAACGCATCGTGAAGGGCCGGGTAGTTGCGCCCCTCGTTGGCCGCGGCGATGGCAGCGTCGGCAAGACCGCTATCGCGTACGAAACCGCCGATCAGATCCACAAAGAAGCTCGATCCGAGCCCCAGGTCCCTGAGTGACTGCAGCTTGGCCAGATCGACCAAGGGTACCTCGACCTCTGGCGGCTGGGGGCTGATGCGGTATTGTCGAATCGACCCGCCGGGTTTCGAAGTGGCCGGTGCCTTATCGAAGCGCGCCAGCGTCGCAAGCAGCTTCACCGTTTCCACCGGCTTCGTGAGATAGGCGTCGACCCCCGCCTCACGGCAGGCGTCCAGGGCCTCGGGAGTCGCGTCGGCGGTCAGGATGATGGCAGGGATGTGGCGCCCCGGGGTCATGAAGCGGTGGGCGCGAAACACGTCGAGCCCGCTGCGATAAGGCATGTTCATGTCCAGGACCATGAGATCGATCTCGTGACCGGCCGCTTCCAGGACGTCGAGCGCCGCCTCGCCGTCGTTGACGGTGCTGACCCGGTGACCGACCCGCTCCAGGATGCCCCGCAGCACCGTCCGGTTGGTGTCGTTGTCTTCTGCTACGAGGATATGGAGCCCCCCGCCGCGCTGATCCGCGAGATGGCGGTAGCGGTCCGCGAGGGAAACCACGTTGTCGGCATGATCCCGAGCGCTGTGCGCCAGATGCACCGCACTGAACAGTAAGGTTCGGTCCAGAGGTGCGAACAATACGGTCCCGAAGCCCGCCCGCAGCCAGATCGGCTTAGCGGCCGGGTTGGCCTGTGCATCGACCAACACCAGCTCGACGCCATCCAGCCGACGCTCGGCACGGACGTCGCGCGCGAGCTGAGCAGGATCCAGATCCAGGTCCGGGGCCACCGCGAGCATTAGGTCATAGGGCTCCCGTTCGGCGTGCGCCCGCAGCAGCTCGCGAGACGCTTGCACGGCGGACGCGACCGCCTGGAATGGCATATCCCAGGCCGCCAATAGGCTGCCGATGGCGCGCGCCGAGTCCGGGACGCCAACGATCAGTACCCGGGTCTCGGCCAGCGCCCGCGGACCCGCCTCGGCATCCTGGGGCTGGATTGCGAAGGGTAGCTCGACCCAGAAGAGCGAGCCCTGTCCAAACGTACTGGAGAACCCGATCTGTCCACCGAGCAGCATCGCCAGCTCACGGGCGATGGCGGCACCCAACCCGGTGCCGCCATAGAGGCGCGTCGTAGAGCTGTCCGCTTGGCGGAAGCTCTCGAAGATGCGCCCGTGCTCGGCGGCAGCGATACCGATTCCGGTGTCCTCGATTTCGAAGCGCAGCCGCGCCGTTCCTGGGACCAAGCGGGGTCCAATCAGCGCGACCCGAACGGCTACGTCACCCTTTTCGGTGAACTTGACGGCGTTGCCGATCAGGTTCGTGAGGATTTGACGCGTATGTAACGGATCCCCGCGCAAGAGGAAAGGCACTTGCGGGTCGATGTGCAGTGTGAGCCGCAGCGACTTGCGCTGGGCCTGGGGCCGGAACATGCGGATTGTGTCAGAAAGCAGCCGATGCAGATCGAAATCGATGGATTCCACGCCAATTCGGCCAGCCTCGATCTTCGAGAAATCCAAGACATTTTCGATGATGCCGAGCAGAGTCTGGGCCGAGCTTTGGATGCTGCGCGCGAAGGATTCCTGCTGGGCCTCAAGTCGAGAGTCCATCAACAGGTCGCTCATCCCGATCACCCCATTGAGCGGGGTGCGCAGCTCATGACTCATCTTGGCGAGGAACTGACTCTTGGCCGCGTTGGCCTTGTTGGCCTCGCGGATGGCATGGTTGAGCTTCTTGAGGAGGACCCCCGCATAGGCTGGGATCGCGATAAGCACCAGGATAAAGCTGGTACTGAACACCGGATGACTGCGCCAGAACTCTGACCAAAGGGCGACGATACCAAACCCGAGCAGGGCCGCTGCGGCGGCAATGCCCAAATAGCGAGGGCCAAAGCGAAAGCCGTTGCCGATGATGACCCAGAGATAGATAGCCAGCAGCGGCGCCCCCGACTCACCGGCGATGCCCATCGCCGCGGAGGTGGCGAGCATGTCCACCAGGATGCCCAGACAACGGCGCAGGGGAGACGGGGCCGGCCAGATCAGGATGGCGACGAACAGAAGCACCGAGGCGCTCATGAGGAACACCACCGGGACCAGAATGGCGTAAGAGGCCCCTGACCATTGCGCCGACAGGTCCAGGGTCAGTAGGTACGAGCAGGCCAGGGCGCCGAGACCGATTCGGATTGCGGCCTGCTCGTGCTCCGAGTCGGCACGCCCCCGCAGCCGCGCGGCCATCCGAGCCAACACTGACTGGGATCCGGTCACGGCTCCCCGCGGGCCACCCTGGAGATCGGGACGCTGCAGAACGGGCCGTTGGGACCCACCCGGTCGGCGCGTAGGGCATCGTGTAAACGCTTGCGTACGGCGCGGATCGCGTCGAGGTTGGTCAGGAAGGCGCCGACGCAGTCCGGGTCGAAATGGGAGCCGGAGAGACCCCGTATATGCTGGACCGCCGCGGCCACCGACCAGGGCCGTTTGTAGGGGCGTGCCGACGTGAGGGCATCGAAGACGTCGGCCACGGCGACGATCCGTGCGGCCAGCGGTATCTCGGCACCCGCAATGCCGTGTGGGTAGCCGCTACCGTCGAATCGCTCGTGATGGGACAGCGCGATTGTTGCGCCAAGCTGCAAATAGTGGGACGGGCTGTCTTTGAGGATCTCGTAGCCGATACGGGCGTGCTCCCGTATGACCCGAAACTCGTCGTCTGTCAGGCGACCGGGTTTCAGCAGTATCCGGTCGGGGATGCCGACCTTACCGATGTCGTGCATCGGCGCAGCCAGCTCGATGTCCTCGCACTCCTGGGCACCGAGAGACAAGGCCTCCGCCATCATCCGGCTATAGCGGGCAATACGCAGCACGTGGTTGCCGGTGCCCTCGTCGCGGTACTCGCCGGCCTTCGCAAGCCGCAACAAGGTCTCCCTCTCGCGGGCCTGGATCGCTTCGGTGGCCGACTGGACTTGCTGCTCCAGCCAGTGGGCACGATTGCTGATGATCTTTTGCTGGCCGCGCAGGGTGAGCAGATTCCGGCAGCGGGCGCGGCACTCGTGCTGGTCGATCGGACGATTGAGGAAATCGGTGGCCCCGGCGTCTAATGCCTCGTAGCGGATGTTGCGGTCATCTACCACCGTGACTACGACGAGCGGGACATCGGCGCAGTCGGGTATGGTGCGCAAGACGCGGGTAAAGGCCACCCCGTCCATGCCCGGCATCACATAATCGGTGAGCACCAGGTCCGGGGTCTCTCGCCGGATCGACTCCAATGCCCGTAACGGGTTCTCGAAGGTCAGGACCCGAAGGGACGGGTCGATACTGCGGATCAATCGCTCCAGTATATTGCGTCCGGCAGTCTGGTCGTCGACGACAACAACGAGCGGCCCTGCCTCCGAGGCGACGTCAATCAAATCGCTGCTCAGGCCGGCGATCACGCGGCAACCTCCTGTTGTAGAGCGGTCGCGGGTGGGGCGACGCGCGGCGCCTCGGGGTTGTTAACACTGGAGTCGCAGGCACGGACACGAGATTTCGCCGCTCCGGGCCAGCGTCGTGGGAAGATAACCTCGATACGGGTGGCGGACAAGACCGACTGACTCGCTATCTGGCACCCGGGTCACAGCTTGTAAAACGCTGCTGGGGAAAAGCGGGGACAATCAGGTTGCAGGGGCGCAGAGCGCCAATACGATCGGTGAAATCACCGCGCAATGGCCCCGGGGGATCGGTCGCTGCCGCCCCAATCGCCATCGGCCGAGGACCTGATCGGCTGGCTCCGGGGGACAGTTCCGTCGCGACGAGCGCCAGGCAACAGACGCTCGTCGCGACCCACGTTCCGTCCCCTAGACCTGAGACTCGATAAAGGCCCGCAGGCTGTCTTCCTCGTCCTTGGTGAGCGAGGTCTGAAGCACCCGGCCCTTCCCCTTAAACTGCTCGAGGGCCGCCATGACCTTGTCGGGTGTGGCCTTCTTCACCAGGATAAAGATCGCCGAGCACCCGGGCTTGAACTGCTCGCTCAGCTCCTTCATGAAGCTGTCGTCGATGCCGATGTCGGTGAATCGCCCGGAGAGCGCCCCCGCACCCGCCCCCACCGCGGCGCCCAGCAGCGGGTTCAAAAAGATCATGCCGATCAGCATGCCCCAGAAGCCGCCGCCCACCGCGCCGGCCGCCGTCAGGTTCACTGCTTGATGCAGCTTGACCTTGCCCTTGGCATCTTTGGTGACGACGACTACGTCCTCCATCTCGATCAGGTACTCCTTCTGCAGCTTGGCGAGTGCGGCGCGCATCTCGAAGGCAAGCTGCTCCTCGGGGAACGAAATGACGACTAGGCTGCTCATGTAGCTTCTCCTGTAGCGATGAGGTTGGGATCGATGCGCGTCAATAGACCGCGTCCTATTCTGCCTCTACCTTGGCCAGCGCATCTCGCAGCGCCTGGAAAATCAGGGCGCGGGCGGCCGCCTCGTCCAGCTCGGGGACCTCCCAGCCCATAATCCTGCAGTACTTTTTTACCAGATGCCGCACGTCGTCGTTGAGCTCGGCACGGTAGCGGTCGATCTCCACCTGCTCGATCGTCTTCATGTCTGTCTCCGCGGTCGCAGACGGGGTAGTGCGCGGGGAGCTCCCGCGGACACACGGTCGGCGAAGGGGTTACTGCATCTCGACCTTGCCGGTGATGGCCCGGACGTAGGTGGCCACAACACCGTCTCCCGGTTTCAGGTCGTCGAGGATGGCCGGATCCTGAACCTTCAGGGTCACGGTCTGGTTAGGACCGCGCACGGTCACCTTGGAGGCCGCACGGTCTACGCCAACCACCTTACCGTAGAGGGTCAGCTTTTCGACGATGGTGCCGGCCGGTTTCCTACCCGGCTCCGGTTCCACCGTGGTCTCGCCGATGGCGCCCATCGAGCCCGCGTCCCGTCCCTTCTCGATGTCTACCAGCACCGCCTCGGTCTCGGTGACGGTGAGCTTGTCGCCGATCTTAATCTCGTCGATCCGTTTGACCTCGGGGGGGATACTCAACACCTCGAACACCCCTTCCGGGGTCTTGATGGTCATCTTGCGGGTGGTCTTGTCGACCACCGCGACGGTTCCGGTGATCTCCTTGACGGAGGCCGCCCCGGCGACCGGGGTGGTGGTGTCGGCAAGTGCCTGGGGAGCGAGGGCGACGGCGCCCAGGGACAGCACGCAACCCAGTGCAAGGGGCAGGGGCATCTTCTGCATGGGGGATCTCCTTTTGTCGTTTATTCGATCGGTGAGGGAAGACAAACGATGGGCCGATGCGCGGCCCGCAAGGGCTCGGCAGCGCGAACGAAAGGTACGCGTTAAGCCTGGCGGCTGCAACTCGCAAGCCTTCTTACAAAGAGTTAAGAGGACGTTAAGTACCCGGCAATCGCCTCCTCCCCACACTCTCGGCCACGAGAACGGGGTGGGCCTAGCGCCCTACCCGGAAAGCCAGACCAAGTCCAACGAGGAGCGAGATCCATGATATCCACCCAATCCGCCGAGCGATCGGTCGCTCGCAAGCTGACCGCCACCCGCACCGCCCTGGCCGGGGCCGTTGCCTTGGCGCTAGCCGCTGGCGGTGCCGTGCTGGCCCAAGCCGAGGCCCCCCAAACCCAAACTGGCCCTGATGCAGCGGCCAGCACCGTCTTGCAGCCCGTCATGCCAAGCTTTGCCGACGTGGCCGAGCGGGTCGCGCCCGCCGTGGTGAATGTGACCGTGGTGTCCGAGATGGCTGGCCAGATGGCCCAGCTCCGCCACCCCAGGCTGCCGGAGGGAACACCCTTCGACGAGTTCTTCCGCAAGTTCTACGAGCAGCCGGGCATGTCGGGACCCCAGCGCGCACAAGGGGCCGGCTCCGGCTTCGTGATAGACCCGAGCGGGCTGGTGGTGACCAATAACCACGTTATCGACGGAGCTACAGAGGTCACTGTCACCCTCAACGACGGCACCAAGTACAAGGCCAAGGTCGTGGGTCGCGACGACAAGACCGACATCGCACTTCTTCAAGTGGACGCCGGGCGTCCCTTGCCGCATGTGGACTTGTCGGATTCCAGCAGCGCCCGGGTTGGGGACTGGGTCCTGGCGGTGGGCAACCCCTTCGGACTGGGCGGGTCGGTCAATGCGGGGATCGTCTCGGCCCGGGGCCGGGACATCCAATCCGGCCCCTATGACGACTACATCCAGATCGACGCCCCCATCAACCGCGGCAACTCTGGCGGCCCCCTGTTCGATGCCTACGGCCGCGTGATCGGCGTCAATACGGCCATCTATTCCCCCACCGGTGGGAACGTGGGTATCGGATTCGCCATCCCGGCGGAGACCGTGCGTGCCGTGGTGGCGGATCTCCGCGACGACGGTCGCGTGGAGCGCGGCTGGCTTGGACTGCAGATACAGCCGGTGACCGAGCAGCTGGCAGCCGGTCTTGGCCTCAAAGGCACCACCGGTGTATTGGTGGCCGACGTGCTGCGCGACGGACCTGCCGCCGGGATGGAGCTCAAGCCGGGAGATGTCATCCTCAGCACGGACGGCAACCCGCTCAACGATTACAAGGATCTGCCCAAACGCGTCGCGGCCACCAAGGCCGGAACCCCGATTAAGCTTGAAGTTGTGCGGGCGGGCAAGCCCCTGACCGTCACGGTCGCGGTGGGACAGATGCCGGACGACGACGCCCTGGCTCAGGCCACTGACAAGCCAAGCCCCGAGCAGAGCCAGGCGCGGATCGGACTCTACCTCGCCCCCCTGACCCCGGAGCTGAAACGGGATCGGGGGTTGGACGGCGCGAGCAGCGGTGTATTCGTAGCCAAGGTGGAGCCCGGCAGTCCAGCCGATCAGGTCGGGATCGAGGCCGGCAGCCTGATCTCCATGGTGGGAGGCGAGACGGTAAGCACCCCGGATCAGGTTATCGAGGCCGTCCAAGCAGCGGCTCAGGCCAAGCGCGACTCGGTGGTCTTGCGCGTGGAGAAGGACGGTAAGCCGCAATTCGTGGCGGTGCCCTTCGCCGCCTAAGGTACCCGAAGGACCGAGCGGCCGGGACTCGTGCCCGGGCGTCACGCCCTTCGATCGATCCCCCAGACCGGTCGCTTCCGACGAGGGCGCCGGCAAAACCCTCGCGGCCATGGACGGCCCTCTTTTTATCGTTATCATCGCGGCCCATGCGCGTGCTACTCATCGAAGACGATCGGCAGACGGCGGACTATCTGCGCAAGGCATTGGGCGAGGTCGGGGCGGTGACCGACTATGCCGCCGACGGACGCGAGGGTCTCTTGCTCGCCGCCGGGGGCGACTACGACGCCCTGATTCTGGATCGCATGCTCCCAAGCCTCGACGGCCTGGCAATCCTAAGAACCCTGCGCGCCTCCGGCAACCAGACGCCGGTGCTGATCCTCTCGGCCCTGGGAGAGGTCGACGACCGGGTGGAGGGTCTGCGCGCCGGGGGCGACGACTACCTGGTCAAGCCCTTCGCCTTCTCCGAGCTACATGCCCGGCTCGAGGCCCTGCTGCGACGCGGCAGCGGCGAGGCCCCAGAGACCCGGCTACGGGTCGGGGACCTGGAGATGGATCTCCTCAAGCGCGAGGTGGTGCGCGCGGGCCGCCCCATCCAGCTCCAGCCGCGGGAGTTCCGCCTCCTGGAATACCTGATGCGCCACGCCGGTCAGGTGGTCACCCGCACCATGTTACTGGAGCAGGTGTGGGACTATCACTTCGATCCCCAGACCAATGTCATCGACGTCCATATCAGCCGCCTGCGCGGTAAGATCGACCGGGAGTTCGACACCGCGCTCCTGCAAACCGTCCGCGGCGCCGGGTACATGATCCAGGCCCAATGAGCCGCCCGGAGCTGCCGCGCACCGATCGACCGCCGGATACGGCCGGGTCGCCCTTCCTCGACGAGTCCCTGCCCGCCCCTGTCGCGGGGACACCGACACCGGGTGTACAAGATCTCTGGATGCGGGCCTCCCGGGTCCTCAAGAGCTCGAGCTTCCGACTCGCCCTGCTTTACATGATCCTGCTCGCGGTCTCGGTCGCGATCCTGCTGGGGTTCATTTACTGGTCAACGGCCGGCTTCATGGACCGCCAGACCGATGCCACAATCGCCGCCGAGATCCAGGGACTCGCCGAGCAGGCCCGCCGCCGCGGGCTTCCGGGCCTCACGGGGGTGATCCGCGAGCGCATCGCCCGGGACCCGGGCGGGGCCGGGGTCTACCTGCTGGTCGACCCAGACCTCAAGCCCCTGGTCGGAAACCTGGACCGGTGGCCGTCGGACTCACCCGATATCGAGGGCTGGGTGGAGTTCCGCCTGCTCGAGCGCGGTCCGGACCGCACCGAGGAGCATACGGCGCGCGCCCAGGTCTTTCGCCTGGGCGGCGACCTGCGGCTTCTCGTCGGGCGTGACGTGCGCGACCTGGAGGCGACCCGCGGGCTGATCCTGGATGCCCTGACCTGGGGGCTCGCCATCACCGTCGGGCTCGCGCTCGTCGGCGGTTGGCTCCTGAGTACCCGGGTACTGCGGCGCATCGAGACGATCAACCAAACCAGCCGGGAGATCATGGATGGCGACCTGTCCAGGCGCATTCCGGTAGGAGGCAGCGGCGACGACTTCGACAAGCTTGCCGCGGGCTTGAACGGCATGCTCGCACGCATCGAGGGACTGATGGCCGGGGTGCGTCAGGTCTCCGATAATATCGCCCACGATCTGCGCACCCCCCTTACCCGACTCCGCAACAAGCTGGAGCTTCTCCGCTCGGAGCTGGGGGAACGGCACCCGGCCGCCGGGCTGGCCGAAGAGACGATCGCAGACGCCGAGGAGATGCTCTCTACGTTCAACGCCCTGCTGCGCATCGCCCGCATCGAGTCCGGCAGCCAGCGTGCCGCCTTCGCCTCACTCGACTTGACCCCATTGGCCCAAGACGTGGCAGAGCTTTACGAGCCCGTGGCCGCGGACAAGGACCAGCGCCTGACCCTGGAGGCGAGCGAGCCGGCCTGGGTCGTGGGGGATCGGGACCTGCTCTTCCAGGCACTGGGAAACCTGGTGGACAATGCCGTGAAGTACACGCCCGCGGGTGGCGAAGTGACGCTCTCTATCGAGCGGAGAGCGACATCCGTGGTGGCGGAGGTGAGGGATAATGGCCCGGGAATCCCGCCTGCGCTGCGCACAGAGGTCTTCAGGCGCTTTTTTCGTGCAGACCATAGCCGTAGCACCCCCGGGAGCGGACTCGGCCTGAGCCTGGTTCAGGCGGTAGTCCAGCTCCACGGCGCCGACATCGAGCTGCTGGACAACCGCCCGGGGCTCAGGGTGCGTATTCGGCTGAAGTCCGCGACGACACCCGGCTAAAGGGCGGGGCGACTCCAAGCTTGCACGGGTCGCCGCGCCCCTTGCATGACCCGGACATTAGGCATACACGGGCGCGAACGCCTTGGTCGGATCTTCGATAGGTCCTTTCTCGCCCCAATAGGGGGAGAGCTTACGCAGTTGCGCGACGATGGGTGGGACCGCCTCGATCACCCGGTCCACTTCACCCATGGAATTGTAGCGGGAAAAGGAGAAGCGCACGGTGCCGTGGGCGGCGGTATAGGGGATCCCCATAGCGCGCATGACATGGCTGGGCTCCAGGGACCCGGAGGTACAGGCGGAGCCGGAGGAGGCGGCGATCCCCTGTTTGTTCAAGAGCAGCAGGATCGCCTCTCCCTCGATGTACTCGAAGGCAATGTTGCAGGTGTTGGGCAGCCGGTTATTCGGGTCCCCGGTCACGAAGCAGTGAGGCACGGCCGCCAATATCCCCCGCTCCAGGCGGTCGCGCATCGCGCGGACCCGGGTCTTCTCGTCGTCCATGTGCGTCAAGGCCATCTCGCAGGCCTTGCCCAAGGCCACGATAGACGCCGAGTTCTCAGTCCCGGCGCGTCGACCGCGCTCCTGGTGTCCGCCCCGCAGCAGCGGACGAAACCGGGTGTTGCGCCGCAGATAGAGGACGCCCACACCCTTGGGTGCGTGAAGCTTGTGGCCGGAGAGGGACAGCATGTCGATGCAGGACTCTTTCAGGTCGATCGGCACCTTGCCCACCGCCTGGACGGCATCGGTGTGGAACATGACCCCGGCAGAGCGGGCCAGCTCCGCCATCTCCTCCACCGGAAACAGGGTGCCGGTCTCGTTGTTGGCCCACATGACCGAGACGATGGCCACCCGGTCCGATAGCAGGTCCATGTACTGCCGGATATTGAGCCGCCCGCGCCCGTCCACCCCCAGCCGGTGAACCTTATAGCCATCCTTCTCCAGGTGCTCGCAGAGCGCCAGGATCGCCGCGTGCTCGACCGCGGTGGTGATGATCTCCTTGCGCTCGGGCTGGGCCTTGAGGGCGGAGAGGATGGCGGTGGAGTCGGACTCGGTCCCGCACGAGGTAAAGACGATCTCGGAGTCGTGCTCCGCACCCAAGAGCAGCTGGACCTGCTGGCGCGCCAGCTTGATCGCCGCGCCCACCCGGTTGCCATACTGGTGCAACGACGACGGGTTTCCGAATTGCTCGGTAAAATAGGGCAGCATGGCCTCGACCACCTCCGGGGAGACCATGGTCGTGGCGTTGTTGTCCAGATAGATGCCTTGGGTCATGCCTGGGGTCTCGCTCTGTTGGTCGTTCCCAGGGCCTTGCACTGGGCTTGATATGTCGCGCCCTGTCGGGCTCTGTTGCGCGCCGGACTGAAACGGATAGCGGTCATCGGGCCCCGGGAGCTTGCCCCTTGGTCTCAAGCGCGCTGCATTGCGCTCGCCGGCAGGACCCGGACGAACTCCCCCAGATCCTCCACGATGCGCTGCTGGATGCCGTCCAGGGTGGTGGCGGCCATCTGGCAGCCCGCGCAGGCCCCCGTCATATTCACGTACACGTTCTTTCCGTCGATCTCCACCAGCTCCACGTCCCCGCGGTCGCGCTGGAGGTTGGGACGGATGGCCTGGATCGCCCCCTCGATGCGGCGCACCCGCTCAAGGGTGCCGAGCTTCTTGCGCTTGGCGGGGGGCGCGGCCTGGCCGCTGGGGTCGAAGGTGCGGCCCTGCTCGGCCAGCACCCGGACCAGGATCTCTTCGATCCCCTCGTGACAGGCGGAGCAGCCCCCGCCGGCCTTGGTGTAGTTGGTCACGTCTTCCACGGTGGACAGCGAGTTGGCGCGAATGGTGTCTTCGATCAGCACCGCATCGACCGCGAAGCACTTGCAGACCAGGGCGCCTTCCTCGTGGTCGTCTTTCCAGACCTCCCCCCGAAAATTGGCAACCGCCGCCTGGAGCGCCTCCCGACCCATGACCGAGCAGTGCATCTTCTCCGGGGGTAACCCGTCCAGATAATCGGCGATGTCCTGATTGCTGACCTTAAGCGCCTGGTCGAGCGTCATGCCCTTGACGATCTCCGTGAGCGCGGAGCTGGACGCGATGGCCGAGCCGCAGCCGAAGGTCTGGAAGCCGGCCTCCAGGATGGTCTCGGTCTGCGGGTCCACCTTGAGCGACAGGCGAAGGGCATCCCCGCAGGAAAGCGAGCCCACGTCGCCAACGGCATTGGCGCCCGCCACGGCGCCAGCGTTACGGGGGCTGAAGAAGTGCTCTTTGACCTTTTCCGAATAGTCCCACATGGTGTCTCTCCGAAATCGCGTATCTGTCTTGCCGGTCGTGGCCCCCAGCGTCACGCGCCGCTAGGCGCTGAACGACTTACCGCAGCCGCAGCTCGCGGAGGCGTTGGGATTGGTGAACTTGAAGCCGCTGCCATCCATGCTGTCCTGAAAATCCACGGTGACCCCGGCGAGCACAGGCGCGCTGAGGGGATCCACGAAGACCTTGACGTCACCGACCTGAACGATGGCATCGTCGGCGCGAGCGGCCTCTTCGAGATTCATCCCGTACTGCATCCCGGAGCAACCGCCCCCGGTTACCGAGATCCGCAACCCCGCGACGGGCCCTTCGGCCCCCTTGATGAAGCGACTAACGGCCTTCTGGGCGCTGGCGGTGAGGGTCAACATGATTACTCGGCTCCGTATGGCTTGAGTCTTGCGGCGTTGCTGGTCACGAATTCAGCAATCCCCATGCCACGCCCTGACAACCCGACAGAGCCCCGTTTTCCCAGGCGTTCGCCAAACGGTGCGGACCCTCTTGTCGGCTCTGTCACACAGATGCCCGGGTGCACTGGTGGGATACCCGACAAGCGCCCTGGGTCCCGCGGACCCGGGGCACCCCGACCCACAACCCGACCCCAAGGAGCCCCCATGACCCTCGATCGACTGAGCCCCGGCGACCTGGTCTTCGCCGCCACCGATATCGCCAACGACGGCGGTATCCCGGACCTGCCCGAGAACGCCCTGATCGCCGCCGCCGGCACCCGAGGGGTCATCGTGAACATCGGCCATCTGGAGGAAGACCCGGGCCGGGAGCTGTTCCTCGTCCGCTTCGAGGGGCCGGACCTGGTGCTGGGACCGCCGACGGGATGCTGGGCGGAGGAGCTCGCCACGACTGGACCCGAGGGTTAGACGTTTCCAGCTGTGAAGCACGAGTCCTTGCGCACGGCCAACTGGGCGCGGCTCCCGTCCGAGGTCTTCGACTGCCTGATCGTGGGCGGAGGGATCAACGGCGTCGCATCCGCCGCTATAATCCGCCGGCCCCAACCCGTGCCCTGCGAGCCTGATTCATGAGCTGGATGTGCCCCCTCGGACTCTATCCCGTCCTCCGTTCACTCCACCCAGGCGCCTTTGTCTGCGCCCTAACCGGCGCCCTGCTCTGGGCAGCACCGGCGGCGGCTGCCACACCCTGGGCCCAGGTCTCGGCACCCAGTCGCGGCGCGTCCCAATCGATCGGCGGGGCCGCCAGCGGCTGCGTGGGCGGGGCGGATGTCCTGCCTGAAACAGGACCCGGATATGTCAGCATACGCCGTGCCCGCAACCGGTATTACGGGCACCCGGCCCTGATTCGACTGCTGCAGGATCTGGGTCGGAACGCAGACCGACGGGGCGGCGACCTGGTGGTCATCGGGGACCTCAGCCAGCCACGCGGCGGGCGAATGCCCTCATCCCACCGCAGCCATCAGAACGGACTGGACGCGGACATCTGGTTCACCATGGCACCCTCCCCCGAGGCGGCACGCCGCTCAATGGACGACAGACCCGACCCCCCGAGCATGGTCCAGCCGGGCGGCGTCTTGCTGAGCTCGGCCTGGGGACCGGATCAGCGCTTCCTGCTGGAGGCGGCGGCCCGCCAACCCTCGGTGGACCGGATCTTCGTCAATGCGGCAATCAAGCGCGGGCTGTGCCAGGAGGTCAAGGGGGACCGCAGCTGGCTGCGCAAGCTGCGGCCCTGGTTCGGACACGACTCCCACTTCCATCTGCGCCTGCGCTGTCCCTCCGACAGCCCCCAATGCGAGTCCCAGGCCGCCCTGCCGTCGGGAGACGGCTGCGGGGAGGATCTCGCCTGGTGGTTCAGCGCCGAGGCGCGCAGCCCCTTCAAGAAAAAAGGCCAGCCCAAGGCGGAGCCCCCCGCACCGGCGGCCTGCATGGGACTGTTGCGGGAGCCCTAGCACAGCCCGCGCCTGGCTGCACGAGCCGATCGCCGGCCTGGCGGTCCAGATGGACTCGCGGACCCAGGAGCACGGGTTCAGCCGGCCTGAGCGGGCCGCCGCGCCACGCGCCGTAGCAGCCACTTCTCGAACGCCACCACCGGCACGATGAGGAAGCCAATCAGTGTCGCGGCGAGCAGATCGGTCCAGGCGAGGGGCGCGCTCTCGAACACGGCCTGCAGAGGCGGCAGGTAGATGAAGGCAGCTTGAGCCAGCAAGACCGTCGCGACGCCGATGTAGACCGTCGGATTGCTGAACAATCCGATTCGCCACACAGAGTCGCGCAGCGAGCGGCTATTCTGCAGGTAGAAGACCTGGAACATGATCACGGTCGTCACCGCCATGGTCTGGGCCTCAGCCAGCGCCAAGGGCTGGGCCGCACCCAGCTCCAGGTGCTGACCCAGCTTCCACTGGAACGTGACGAGCGCACCGGCCGTCATCAACGAGGCGGCGACGACGGTGCGCCAGACCACGAAGCGCGACAGCACAGGCGCCTTCGGATCGCGGGGCGGGCGCCGCATCACGTCGGACTCTTTGGCCTCGAAGGCCAAAGGGAGGGCCAGTGCGACCGCCGCCACGAGGTTGATCCATAAAATCTGCGTCGGCTCGATGGGCAGGATCAGCAGGCGGCTATGCGGATCGAACGGGAAGAACAACACCGCATAGATCAGAATCAAGGCAAGGCCGAGATTGGTCGGCAGCACAAAGGCAAGACTCTTGATCAGGTTGTCATAGACACGCCGACCCTCCTCCACGGCGACGACGATGGTGGCGAAGTTGTCGTCGGTGAGGACGACATCGGCGGCCTCCTTCGACACGGAGGTGCCTGTGATGCCCATCGCCACACCGATGTTCGCCTGCTTGAGTGCAGGGGCGTCGTTCACGCCGTCGCCGGTCATAGCCGCGACGTGCCCCTGGGCCTGCAGGGCCTTGACGAGCCGCAGCTTGTGCTCGGGCGCCACCCGGGCGAACACCGAGGTCGCCTGGGCAATCTCCCGCAGACGATCCGGCGAGAGACCGTCCAGGGACGCGCCGGCGACGGCCGTGGCCTCGCTGGCCAGTCCGAGCTGTTGCCCGATCGCCTGGGCCGTGGCCCTGTGGTCGCCGGTGATCATCTTCACGGCAATGCCCGCCATCTGGCACGCCTGCACGGCGGCCACCGCTTCCCGGCGCGGTGGGTCGATCATTCCCACCAGGCCCAGGAAGCGCAGCCCGCCCGCCACGTCGTCGACATGCAGCTCCCGCTCGAGCCCTTCCCACGACCCTACCCCAAGCGCGAGCACCCGCATCCCGTCGGAGGCCATCCGTTCGACCTCGGCATGCAATGCAGCATGGTCGACCTGATCCGGACCGTCCGCGCAGCGATGCAGCACGACCTCCGGTGCGCCCTTGACGATCGCGCGCCCGCCTCCGTCCGGCGTCTCGTGCAACGTCGCCATAAACTGATTCTCGGACTCGAACGGAATGGCGTCGAGGCGCGCATGGCGGCGGCGGGCCTCGTCGACTGCCACGCCGGATTTTTCCGCCGCCACCACGAGCGCCCCCTCCGTGGGGTCGCCGGTAATGGCCCAATGCCCGC
>JBGSOR010000172.1:0-3280 GCA_041738985.1 Chromatiaceae bacterium
GGCTCGGGGGCCGGCACGGCTGCGGCGGCAGGCGCCGAGGGGACCCGCCGACGGGTCGCCAAGAGTCCGGCGACTGCCCCAGCCAGACCGAGACTGATCCAAAACCAGGGGTTGCGGGCGGTCCCAGGAGCCGCGGGCACCTGTTGCGGCGGGACACCTCCTACGCCGCCTTGCGGGAGGTCCGGAGTCAGGTCGATCGGGGGAACCGGTGTCTGCTCCATCCAGGGTCCCTGGGGACCCGGCAAGGGGGGAAAGCCCGGATAGCCGCCGCCCCAGGCTGGTTCCGGCTGGCCCGGGACGGTCTGGCCCGGGAGAGGAAAGGGGACGGCGCCGAGGGACTCGGTGGGCTGCCCCGTATCCGGCTCCACGGTCAGGGTCAGGGGCTCGCTGCGGGCCTGGCCGAAGGAGATGGCGGGCACGACAAGCGGCCCGTCACGACGGGGCAGGAGCAGGAGATTCAGCCGAACCTGGGCGCTGCGCTGGCCGTTGCGCACCGCGACCCGGCGCTCCACCCGTCGGTCCAGGATCTGGAAATCGGGCTCCAGCACGGACAGGTCCGGACCATCCATGCCGTCGCCCTGCGCGGTCAGGGTGAGCGTGACGGTCTGGCCGTAGGCCAGCTCTCGCTGCGACAGCTGGGCTTGGACCGAGGTATCGGCCAGTGACGCCGGACACCAGAGGGCGAGCAGGGCGGGCGTCAACAGCGCCAGCGACCTGGCGATGGGGCCTCGGATCGAGCGATGGGTTGTCGGTGTCTGGGCCATGCGACGGGCGCTCCGGTGTCTGCCGGGGGATTGGAGGCGGGGTGGGGCCTAAACCTGAGTGTACCGCTCCTGCGCATCCGGAGGACCGTGGTCGTGCAATCGCCCCCGCACCGGTACCGCTGTCTGCCGGCCAAGCGCCGCAAGCTTTGTTCTCAAGCCTTTGACTCGCCGCCGTCCCTCCGTATAATGCGCGGTTTCCCGCGACCCGGGAAACTCCTTGCCTCACCGGCCAGACCGTCCGTTCACGCATCGGAGGTATCGCTCGGGAGGCTGTCAATCCGCGAGGAGCTACATGCGACATTACGAAGTGGTGTTTCTGGTTCACCCGAGCCAGAGCGAGCAGGTGCCGGCCATGGTGGAGCGGTACCGCGGCAACCTGGAGAAACGCAGCGGTGTGGTGCACCGGCTGGAGGACTGGGGACGGCGTCCCCTGGCCTACCCGATCAACAAGGTCCACAAGGCCCACTATGTGCTGATGAACGTGGAGTGCGACCAGGAGGCGATCGACGAGCTCGAGAGCGCCTTCCGCTTCAACGATGCGGTCCTACGCAACATGATCATCCGGCGTGACGCCGCCATCGTCGAGCCTTCGGCGCTTGCCAAGACCGGCGACGAGCGCGAGCGCCCGGAGCCCTCCGCCGACCCGGACAACGAGTAAGAGGCCCGACACCATGGAAACCAGCTCCCGTTTTTTCCGCCGCAAGCGCTATTGCCGGTTCACTGCCGAGGGCATCGCCGAGATCGACTACAAGGATCTCAATCTGCTTAAGGCTTATGTAAGCGAGTCGGGCAAGATCGTGCCGAGCCGCATCACAGGCACCTCGGCCAGGTACCAGCGTCAGCTCGCCCAGGCGGTCAAACGCGCGCGTTATCTGGCCCTGCTGCCCTACACGGACGGTCACTGATCGGGGTGCCCGCCGGGCAGGGTCAGCCGACGGAGCCCCGATCTCGGGTCTCCCCGCCCCCTCCCCCGACATCCGCCCGGTGCGGGCCCGACCCAGTCCCTATCCGATGAAGGCTCTGGCCGGATTCGTCATGCGGGGGTACCTGCAGGCCGCGCTGGTGGCGGCCGTGGGGGCGCTCTTGTCGCTCCTGGTCCCGTTCCTTGGATTCGTCTTCGGCATTGGAAGCAGCGCCACCGTGGCCCTCGTGACACTGCGCCGCGGCATCGGCCCGGGCGCCCTGGTGGCAGCGAGCGGCGGGGCGCTGTGCACCCTGGCAAGCCTGATGCTGTTCGGCCGACCTTGGGCCGCGCTGGCGGTCATGGCGACTCTGTGGGTACCGGTCTGGGTGCTCGCCGGACTCCTGCGATTCTCCCGCTCCTTGGCCTTCACGGCCCAGGCGGCAGGGATCGCCGGGGTGGTCTTGGTGGCCCTGGTCCATGCCCTGATCGGCGACCCGTCGGGCTATTGGGCCGGTCTCATGGAGCCGGTTCGCGAGGTACTGGTCAAGGACGGGCTGGTGGAGGCGGCGCCGAGCCAGGCGCTGTTCGCCGAGCTGGCCCGTTGGATGACCGGGACCTTAGCCGCGGTCCTGCTCTTGCAGCTCCTGGCGGGGGTCTTCATCGGGCGCTGGTGGCAGGCCCTGCTGTACAACCCCGGGGGCTTCGGAGAGGATTTCCGCTCCTTCCGGCTGCACCCGGCGTTCGGGGTCGCCGGCCTGGTCCTCCTGGCGCTGATCTCGTTCGCCAAGGGACCGGGATTGGTTGCGGATCTGTTGTTCGTGCTGGTCCCTCTGTGGCTCCTGCAGGGGCTGGCGGTCATCCATCAGGTGCACGCCGCGCGTAAGGCGTCTGCGGGCTGGCTGGTGGCACTGTATCTCTCGATGGTCTTTTTGATGCCCCACGCCGAGCTGTTGGTGGCGTGCATGGGTCTGGTGGATATCTGGGCCGACATCCGCGCCCGCCTGGGGCAGCGCCCGTTCGGCGGAAGCTGAAGCCGCGCGCTGTCCCCGGGGGTCGTCCCGGTCGGTCCCGCAAGACGAGGAAAATCCAAGTGGAAGTCATCCTGCTGAAGAATGTTGGCGGTCTCGGTGCCCTGGGCGACAAGGTCAAGGTGCGCTCCGGCTATGGCCGCAATTACCTGGTCCCGGGGGGCTTTGCGGTATCCGCGACGGCTGCGAACCTGGAGGCCTTCGAGGCCCGCCGGGCCGAGCTGGAGCGGGAGGCCGCGGCGAACCTGGCCGCCGCCCAGGCCCGCAAGGCGTCCCTGGACGGCCTGCGCGTGACTATCGCCCGCAAGGCCGGCGACGAGGGCCGTCTGTTCGGCTCCGTGGGTACGCTGGACATCGCAAATGCGGTCACCGCTGCCGGTGTCTCCGTATCCAAAAACGAGGTCCGCCTACCCTCGGGTCCCTTCCGGACCATCGGGGAGCTCAAGGTCGCCCTGCATCTACACGCGGAGGTCGATGCCGAGGTGACACTGGACATCGTCCCCGAGGGCTGATCGCTCCAGGGCCGCCGCCCCGCGCGGCAGGCCCGCCTGCCGGGAAGAACCCTGGGTCGGCCGCCTCGGCCC
>JBGSOR010000180.1:0-12719 GCA_041738985.1 Chromatiaceae bacterium
GGCTCGGGGCCTACGCCTCCCTGGTCTATGGCATCCGCGACAGCGGCTGGCTCGTCCGCCGGGGCGGGCTCGGGTTCGTCCCGGCGGACCTGCTGGCCGGCCTGGACCTCAGACCACAGGACCTGACCCAACCGGCCGGACGGGATCGACTGCCCCAGGTCCTGGAGCTGCTCGCCGAGAGGGCGCGCGAGCTCAGACAACAGGCGGGCGGGAACGACGGGCTCCCGGTCGCCCTGCGCATCCGGGTGCGCCTGGTTGACCGGCTGCTGGACGAGATGGAAGCGGAGCGCTTCGACCTGGCGGACCGGCGACTCCAGCTCACCCCCATTCGCAAGCTCTGGCATGCCTGGCGCGAGAGCCGAGGCTAACCCATCGCCGACCGCCCCGTCTTCGGCGCGGTCTAGACCCCATCCGACCCGAGAGGTACCCAAATCCCATGCAATCTCAACACGCTTCAAAGCCCTTGAACAACCGTGTCGTCCTGGTCACTGGGGCCGCCGAGGGCCTGGGCCGGTCGGTCGCCCAGGCCGCCGCTTCCGCGGGCGCCACGGTGATCTTGAGCGACCGGGACGAGCCCGGCCTGGCGCCCGTCTACGACGCCATCGACGCCGCCGGCGGACCCGAGCCCGCCATCCTACCCCTGGACCTGGACGTGGCGGATCCGGACGCCTGCGCCAAGGCCGCCCTTGTCGTGGGCGAGACCTTCCACCGACTCGACGGTCTGGTCCACTGCGCCGCCTACTCCCCCTATTTGAGCCGCATCGACGACTACGACCCGGCCGACTGGGACCGCGTCCTGCGGATCAACCTGACCACCCCCTTCCTGCTCACCCAGGCCTGCCTGCCGCTGCTGCGCGCCTCCGGGGACGCCGCCGTCGTTTTCACCTCGGATCGGGTCGGCCGCACCGGCAAGGCCTACTGGGGCGCCTACGCGGCCGCCAAGTTCGGCATCGAAGGACTGGCCCAGGTCCTGGCGGACGAGACCCGCACCGCCGGCCAGATCCGCGTCGCCTGCCTGGACCCCGGAATCCTCCGCACCGGCATGCGCGCCCGGCTCTACCCCGGCGAGGACATCAACAGCCTCCCCCATCCGGATACGGCCACCGGCCCCTACCTGGAGCAGCTGGCCCCGCGATCCGGCACCTGACCCAGATCTGCTCGGCGTCAATCCGGACCGCCGACATCCTGTCGGCCAAGCCCCAAGAAGCCATCAAAGGTGGATTGTTCCAGCCCATTGATCCGACCTGCATTTAAGCATATCGTTGATTCCCTTCTTCCACTGTTCAGGCGGTCAACGTCCTCCTCGGCTGCCTAACCCATTGACGGAGAAACGGGCATCTGGCGTGTGAACCTTTCGACGCAGAATATCGGGACCGTTCGTCCGACCAAACTTGTTTAGGCCGCACAAAGCCCTCCATGCCATCCAACAATCTCCAACTTATTGCAGCCTGCTTGTGCATGGTATTGCTCACCGCAGCGGTCGGCACACTGATGCTCCTCACTCGCGTTCGGGAGATGCGGCAGAAGCGTGTCCATCCCCAGGCCGCATCGACTTCAGTGACGATGGCAGTGCGATTTGAGAATGTTCAGCCCGCGGACAATTTCAGGAATCTCTTTGAAGTACCGGTCCTGTTCTACGCCTTGGCTTCGATTGCCATAGCCACCGGGTTTGTTCCGGCCTGGCTAACAATCGGCGCTTGGCTGTATTTTGCATTAGAGGTGCTTCAGAGCATCATCCACTGCACCCTCAACAAGGTCTACCAACGACTCGCAGTCTTTGTGCTCAGCTTTGGCTTGCTTGTAGGAATGTGGATTGGCTTCTTTATCTCCCTGTCGTCGAAAAACCCGGCCTAACTCGAACGTTATGCGTAGGCGCCGCGGAGGCGAGTTGTGACGCCGAATGAGCTCAAGTACGTTCTGCTCTGGTGTGTGGCGCTCAATTATGCGACTTTATTTGTCTGGTTCGGCGCATTTGTATTGGCCCACGACTGGATGTATGGCCTGCACGGCCGCTGGTTCAAGATCTCCGTAGAGACCTTTGACGCTATTCACTACGCAGGTCTTGCCATCTACAAAATCGGCATACTCCTGCTCAATCTGGTGCCGTTGATTGCACTCTACGTGACTTCGTGACATCCGGCAGTGGTAGCCCTGATCGGCGGCGAAGATGTCACGCTGAAACGTTTCTACCGGGACCCGGAGGGTTTCCGCCCGCAGCCGGCCAACCCCGAGATGGAGCCGCTGCGGCCGGAGCCTGGGGAAGTGGAGATCCTGGGTGTGGTGTCGGGAGTGGTACGGAAGTGACAGTCTTGAGCCGCCTGATAAGGCCAGCCAGTTCGCGGCGGGATCGCTGGATTGTCTCTTGTGCGGTCGCGAGGCCCTCACGGGAGGCGTAGAACCCGCGCAGCGTCGTGTAGATCTCCTTCTTCAGGACATTGTGCCCGGGCCCGTAGCCGAAGTTATCGATCGGTCGCAGGAAGCGACAGTTGCCCGCATTGTGCACGACGGCAATGCGCGTGCCGTCCCGGTCGAGGAACTGGCCCCCTTCGATCCGGGTCGGCTCAGCCGATGTGGCGACGACGAAGTTGTAGCGTCGTTCCAGCTCCGTGAATCCCTGCTGGTGCAAGACATAGTTGACGACAAGTTGGTCGGGACCAAACTGTCCCTTGTCGCCGATCATTCCAAGACACGCGCTACAGAGCTCCAACATCCGTATCCGCGGAGCGATGATGAAGCCGCCATTGATCATCCGGTTGTTATCGAAGGAGTCCGCGATCAGGTGCTTGTCCTCGGGACGGAAGAAGCTGTCCTTGATGAAAAAGGAGAAGACCGGCTTGTAGTCCTCGCAGACGGCGCGGTAGGCGTGGGGGCTGTGCTCGAAGAGCGATGAGATGTCGTCCTGGAAGATAATGTCGGCGCTGTCACAGAGGCAGATCTGCTCGTAAGGCCTCTCGATCAGCAGGTCGCGAGTCTCGCGATACCGGAGGACGGTAACGTGGCCGTCGCGCTGGCCCGGTCGCAGCAACACACCATGGCGCTCGAGGTAAAACCGTTGCGCCAGTGAGAGTCCATAGTCGAGGACGATGATCTCGATGGCATCGAGACGGACATTCTGGCGCAGCGACCGTAGCCAGTGCTCGATCAGAAAATCTCCGTACTTGCGGTCGGAGGCGGTGACGATGGCAAAAGGCTTCATGCGGGGCGGTACAGGCGGGTTTACGGCCCGGTGTTGGGCCTATCGGATCGACCTTTGTTACTTTAGGCCATGTGGCGATGTCCGGGAACCAGCGCCTTGATCCCATCCGTCGGTTGCGTCGCGCCCTGGATACCGCCGGAGCGCGTGGGGGTAACGGACGGGCGAGCGATCGGGATCAGCCAAGGGAGAGCCAGGGGCAAAAGGGGTGGGAGTACATTTGCGCGTCAACCGAGGGCTTCCGGCTGCATTGCTGCCGGAAGCCGATGCGCGCGCCGGGGCCCCTTTGGGTCTGCCGACAGCGAGGTCCCTGGTGGAGCAGAACGCGCCGGGGGCGCTTCCGGGGGGTTCCGGTCAGCTCGCACGTGGGTCTAATACATTGAATTTGGTGGGCGCGGCAGGGATCGAACCTGCGACTTCCCCCGTGTGAAGGGGGCGCTCTCCCGCTGAGCTACGCGCCCGAGATCCGGTACAAGGTTCCCTGCCAAATGTTCACGCCGCCGAGCGCAAACAGGGGGAAAACGAAAAAAGCGACCGACTTTACGTAAAGGCGCAATAAGCAAAGGTTATGCGCCTTGCCGTGAGTGCCATGCACCTCATCAATCGGATTAACTATGCTAGCCGCATCGATTCTGTTCGTCAATCGAGACGGGTTACGACTTGAGCGATCCCAAAAATCCAGCCATTACGAGGCGCCGATGAGCCGGTCCGCCACCCAGACGATCGTCCTCCTGATCCTGTTGGGCGCTCTGTTGACCCTAAGTGGGTGCAGCCGAATCCGGATCGTCTACGGATCGGCGGACTTCCTGCTGGCAAACTATGCGGAAGCCTATCTGGGACTGGATAGCCGGCAGCTTGAGGATTGGGAGCCGCGTCTGAAAACCGCGCTGGCGGAGCATCGCGCACAGGAGCTACCCCAGCTCGCGGGCTTTTTCGACCGGACCTTGAAGGCAAGCCGGGATGGGTTCGACGCAAGTAGCACCGACTGCCTGGCCACCGCCTTCAAACGGCTGTACCGGGATCATGCGCGGCTCGCGGTGGGGTTGGTGTCGCCGCTCCTGGCAGGGCTCGACGCCGAGCAGGTCGAGGCCCTGGGTCGGCGCTTCAAGACCGAGTACGAGGATGATCGGATCAAGCCGGGGACGGACCCTGGCCACGAACGACGCAAGCGAGCGCGGCGCTATACCAAGTCGATCGAGGAGTGGACCGGCCCCTTGAGCGCCAACCAGCGGGAACTGGTGGCCGGGATTGCTGGACGAATGCCGGATACCGGGGCAGCCGTCCTAGTCTACCGAACCAAGAAGCGCCAGGAGCTGATAGCGCTGTTGCGTGCCGGTGCCGGGGAGGCGCACCTCCGGGCGTTCCTGATGGACTGGCTCGTGGAATACCGGGATCTCCCACCGGACCTGGAACGTGCGGGTAAGGAGATCGAGGCGCGGCTGGCGGAGCTACTGACCAGTCTCGGGGCCAGCCTGGACGCCGCCCAACGGGACCGGCTCCAGTCCCGTCTCAAAGGCCTAAGAGACGATACACTCGACCTTCAGAAGAAGCCGCACATTATGCCATTAAGTTGCTGATATATAATTAGAAAAGATCGTCAACCACCTTTGGCGCGGAGCGCGCCTGTTCAGCGGACTTCTTCTTGCCTGACGTCCCTTTCGCAGGCCCGGCAAACTTCTCGGGCTCCGGCCCCAGGAGCATGAGCCGATACTCTTCCATGACCTCTTCGACGAGACCTCCCTTGGACTTGGTCTCGGTGCCGCGGTTGCCGTCGACGCGTACCCGAACCATGCCAGGCGGCATCTCGAGGTGGGCGATGGGCTTGTCCTTCAACGCGTCCTCCATGTAGTCCGTCCACATGCTTAAGGCGGCCCGGCCGCCCTCCTCGCCGCGTCCGAGCTGGTGAAAGGCGTCGAATCCCATCCAGGCCACGGTCACCATATCCGCCTGGTAGCCGGCGAACCAGGAGTCCCGTACGTCGTTGGTGGTGCCGGTCTTGCCGACGATGTCTTTGCGGTTCAGTCGCATGGCGCGGGTCCCGGTGCCGCGCTCGACCACCCCACGCAGTAGTGAGGTGATCTGGTAGGCGATTCGAGGGTCGATGGCCTGCTCGGCCAAGTTGCTGTCTGCAGTGCCCTCGGTGCGCGCGGGCGGCTTGTCCCCGTAGCGGTACCAGCAGTCGGAGCAGGCACGCGGGGGATCGGCCTCGTAGATCGTCTGGCCGTCTCCATCCTGGATCCGCACGATGAAATGGGGCAAGACGTGGTAGCCGCCGTTGGCGAAGACTGCATAGCCTTCCGCCATCTTCATCGGGGAGGTCTCGCCGGTGCCGAGCGCCATCGTCAGACCGAGAGGCACGGCGTCCAGGTCGAAACCGAACTTGCGGATATAGGCCTGGGCGTCGTCGAGGCCGACGCTCTGCAAAAGGTTGATGGTCGCCAGATTGCGCGAAAGGGCCAGGGCCTGGCGCATGCGTATCGGGCCCATTTCTTTGCCGTCCGAGTTCTTGGGGCTCCAGCGTACCCCCTTCGGGACCTTGACGCCCTCGTCTCTGAGCAAGCTCGCTGGGGTCCAGCCCTCGTTGAGGGCCGAGGCATAGATAAAGGGCTTGAAACTGGAGCCGGGCTGGCGGCGCATGTCCACCGCCCGGTTGAATTTGCTCTCGTTGAACGAATAGCCGCTCGCCAGCGCGAGCACAGCACCGTCCCGGGGGGCCAGGGCCACCAGGACACCCGTGACCCCGGGGATGGGGCTTAGCTCCCAGCGGCCCTTATCGTCTTTGCGGACGCGGATCAGATCGCCCACCTCCAGCACGTCCGCGACCCGCCGGGGGGCCGGTCCACGCCAGTTGGCATTGCGGAACTCGCGCGCCCAGCTCATCTGGCCTAGGCCAAGATCTACAACACGACCCCCGCCTAGATAGACGCGGGCCACTCCGCCGGCGATGGCGGTGACCAAACCGGGCTCTAGCTCCGGAACCCGGGCAACCTCCTCCAGGTAGGCGTCCATGTCCAACTCGGAGGCCCCGGCCAAGTCGACCTTGGACTCTGGACCGCGATAGCCGTGACGCCGCTCATACTGCCGCAGGGCCTTGCGCAGGGCATCCTGGGCGGCTTCCTGGAGCCGGGAATCGATCGTAGTGGTCACCCGAAGACCCTTGTTGAGCGCCTCTTCGCCGTAATGCTGGACGATTTCCTGTCGGACCATCTCCGCTACGTTGCCGGCATCCAGGTCCACCTGCTGTCCGTGCAGTCGGGCGTTGTCCGGCGTGGCCAAGGCTTCCTCGTACGCGCCCTTATCGACGAAGCCAAGCTCCAGCATACGCCCGAGGATGTAGTTGCGGCGCAGCAGTGCGCGTTCGGGATTGCTGACGGGGTTGTTCGAGGACGGCGCCTTGGGGAGACCCGCGAGCATGGCCATCTCGGGCAAGCTGAGCTCGTCAAGCTCCTTGCCGTAGTAGAGAGAGGCTGCGGCCGCCACCCCGTAGGCACGATGCCCGAAGAATATTTGGTTAAGATAAAGCTCTAAGATCTCCTGTTTGCTCAGGGTCTGCTCCACGTGCAGGGCGAGAAGCACCTCCGACAGCTTGCGCCGGAAGGTCTTCTCCGGGGAGAGAAAGAAATTGCGGGTCACCTGCATGGTGATGGTGCTGCCGCCCTGGGACTTGATGCCGGTGGAGGCGTAGCTCAGCAGCGCCCGGCCCATACCCACGACATCCACGCCACCGTGCTCGAAGAAGCGGCTGTCTTCGGTCGCCAGGAAGGCTTCGATCAGACGGGGAGGAACCTTGTCGAAGGTCACCGGGCGGCGTCGCTCGATGCCGAACTCGGCCATCAGCGCCCCGTCCGCACTGTAGACGCGTAAGGGCTCCACAAGCTGGACATCGCGCAGTCCCTGCTTGACGTCCGGCAGCTCCGGCAGCGTGAGCTGCACGAAGATGGCCGCTCCAACCAGACCGAGGGTGAGGAGCTGAATGGGCTCCCCCAAGGGCTTGAGGAAAAGGACAAGCCACCCGAGCACCGATCGCGCGCCAGAGGGCGAGCTCCCTGGCGCACGCGGAGGAGCTGCGGTGGAAGATCGTCTACGGGACTCAACCGAGGCTGTCGGGGGAGATTGCACTGCGCCCTCTGCATCCAAGCCGATTGTCGGGACAACGATGGAACCCGAAGCCGGCCGCGCCGTCTTCCCCCTCGCCCCCTCCGTACCCCTCGATTCGTTGTCCGATTCTTTGCTCACACTCGGCTCCACCCGCCCGAGGCACGACTGGCACCCCGGGTCGAGCCCGTCAAATATAGTTGGATGCGGGTAAGGTCGCGGCGAATTCTACACCATGAATCGCACCCCTAAACGCAAGCCAGAACGCGAAAAAGCGGTCGGCAGATACCGTCCGACAGTACCTTGGAAGGGGGTTCCGCAGGCGGGCGCCTCACGGACGTCCGGCCCTTGGCCGCTCGGCATCGTAGGGAGGGTGCGACAGGCCAAGCAGGCACGCGATTTGGCGGAGAGGGAGGGATTCGAACCCCCGGACCCTTTCGAGTCAACGGTTTTCAAGACCGCCGCTTTAAGCCGCTCAGCCACCTCTCCGAGAACCGGGGCGAGACGCCAGCGCTTGTACGCGCCGCGCCCATCCCCACCTGAGGGCCGATGAGGATAACCGAAGGTGCGTCCCCTACCCAAGCGGCAAGTATTCTCCGCTGGTCCATCCTCCGGTATCCTTGCGGGAGCTCGGAGCCGTTTATCGGGTCAAACGGCACGACAACCTGTTCGGCGATGGCATCGTCGCCCCGATCCTTAAAGAGAGGAGCATTCGACACATGGCAAACACCGATTACACCTTGATGCGCGGCGCCCAGCAGGCGGTCGCGGCCAACAAGGTACTGAAGAACACCTATCTCCTGCTGGCGGCCACCCTGGGCTTCAGCGCCCTGACCGCGATGCTTTCGATGGCCCTGGCGATGCCGCCGCTGACCTACCTGGGGGCGGTCGTTGTCTCCATGCTGCTCGGTATCTTCGTGCTGCCCAAGACGGCCAACTCCGCAGCGGGCATCGGGGTCATCTTCGGCGTGACCGGCCTCCTGGGCTTTGGGCTCGGCGCAATCCTTAACCAGTATCTCGCCATGCCTAACGGTCCGGAGACCGTCGCATTGGCCTTCGGCGGCACCGCTGTGATCTTTCTGGGCCTTTCCGGCTATGCCCTGGCGAGCAAGCGGGACTTCAGCTTCTTGGGCGGATTTGTCTTCGCCGGCATGATGGTGGTGATGCTCGCAATCGTGGCGAACCTGTTCTTCGCCCTTCCCGCCCTGTCCCTGGCCATCTCTTCGGCCGTCATCCTGCTGATGAGCGCCTTCATCCTCTTCGACACCAGCCGCATCGCCCGCGGGGAGGAGGACAACTACATCATGGCGACCTACGGCCTTTACCTCAGCATCTTCAACGTCTTTATCAGCCTGCTGCAGATCCTGGGGATCATGGGCGACGAGTGACCCGAGGCCGACCCGCCGAGGCGACCCCGGCCCCGTGCCGGGGTTTTTATGTCGGCAACGAAACGCTGAGGAAACAAGGGGATGGAGCTGTTTCTGAAGATCGCGATGGGGGCGATCCTGGTTCTGCTGATGGTGCGCCTCTGGCCCGTCTACAAGCAGTGGCAGGACAACGGACCCAAGGCCCAGAAGGGCGATTGGCAGGCGGCGGTGCTTCCCCTTGCCGGGGTCGTGCTGATCGTCGTCCTTTTGGTCATGGCCGTCCGCTAAAGCGGCCGGATCCGCACGGGCAACCTCACATTTGGCCATCGTCGACAACCTCGAGGCGCTGCTGGCCCGTGGCCAGGACTCGGCCTTGCTGCGCTATGGCCTGGGCAACGAATACGTCAAGGCGCAAGCATGGGAGCTTGCCGCAGGCCATTTGGCCGAGGCGGTGCGCCTGAACCCGGATCATTCCGCCGCCTGGAAGCTCTACGGCAAGACGCTCGCCGCGCTGGGAAGACATGCGGAGGCGATCGCCGCCTTCGACCGCGGCATTGCCACGGCCGAGCACAGGGGCGATGTTCAGGCGGCCAAGGAAATGCAGGTGTTCCGCAAGCGCTCCCAGACCGCGCTAGGGGATTGAAACCCGCCCCAGGCTCAGGGCCGGATTCTGGACGGATAGCGCCGCATTTTCGCCGTTATCGACCGTACCCCCTTGAACCGACCCCACCTCATGCGGTATTCCACGTGCCCCCGGGGTGCGGCTGTCTTTGGCAGGCTGTGGCCTCGGGGGATTAACGTCTTAAGACAGCCACGACAGACAGGAGCTGACCGCACAAATGACTTCGAAGGTATTCATGGGCTTCGAGCTCGGAAAACTGATCGTCACCGGGGTAGCCATGGCGACGGCGGCCGGGGCTCTCTACGTCCTGATCCAAGACCCGTTCGGAGCCAACACCGAACCGACAGACCCCAGCGCGGTCGCCGCTCGGCTTGCGCCCATCGGTTCGGTCGACCTCGCCAAGCCAAAGGTCCCAGCACCGGCGGCCGCGCCCGCGCCGGCCAAACCGGCGGGTCCGGCACCCGATACAACTCCAGCGGCCAAGGAGGCCCCGGCCAAGCCTCAGGCCATGGCGGCCCCGGAGACCAAGGCCGAGCCGGTGACGATTGAGGCACCCAAGTCCGAGCCAGCTAAGATCGAGGCCCTGAAAGCCGAGCCCGCGAGAGTCGAAGCGGTCGAGACGCAGCCGACGGTGGCCGAGCCCCTGCCGGTCCAAACGGCACCGGTTCAGACGTCGACCATCGGCAAATGGGTACCCCATGCCAAAATGCCCTGGAGTCCAGGAGGCAACCCAATTGGACAACCTGTGAAGGCTCCGCCCCCTCCCCCGGTAGTCGTGGCTCCGGTCTCTGTCCCCGCCATTGAGCCAGCTCCCACACCAGCGGTGGCGACTACCCCCGCCCCAGCAGCGGCCGATCCGCCGGAGTCGGTGCAGCCCTCCCCGGTTGCGGCGGCTGCAGCGCCCGAGGCGCCTGCGGCCGTTGCACCCGAGGAGTCCAGGTGGGAGGCGCTGCTCCGACGCTTGCCCTGGAACGACTGACCCGTTTCCCGTAAGCGGAGACAATACCGGGTGACCCGCCGGGGCCACCCGGGTCATGGGCTCTTCGAAGCCGCTTGCCGTCCGACCGGGCGGATCCCGCCAAAGCCGGCGGATCCGGACTCGAAGGGACGCGCGCCCAACGTGGGCGACCGAAATCCTTCCAGCCAATCAGCCAAGGCGTGGGTGATCCAGCACCATCCTCGCATTCGCCCCGGAGCCCAGGGAACCCGTCGCGCCAGACCCGCCGCCTCCGGACCCAAGCTCAACCAACAGGGTTAGATCCCGAGGCAGCACATCCACTGCCGCACCGGAGGCGATCAGCTGCTCGTTCTCCATCACCTCCAGCACCGCATTCAGTACCTCCGGGTCCCGTCGGGCTATTTCGTTCAGTGCATCGCCCACCACCGATGGGCGGCTAGCGGATGCCTCCGCCATCTGCTGGGAGACCTTATAGGCCGTCTGGCTCTTGATGAGCCCCACCCTGTTCTCCCCGTCCTGCTTCATGGCGCTGGTCACCTGCACCAGCCGCTTCACCACCTTCTCCGTGATGTTGTCTACCATCTGCCGGTCCGTGAATGCGACCTTGCGGATATAGACAGACCCCAGCTGATAGCCCCACTTCTCGGAAAGCGGGGATACCGTGGCGCGCACCTGCCGACTCAGCTGGTGACGGTCCTCTAACATCTTGTCCATCTCCAGATTGCTCAGGGTCGAGATGGTGGAGCTGGCGACATTGGCCTGGAGAGAGCCTTCCGGGTTGGCATTGGTGAAGAGATAGGCGACCGCGTCGCTCACCTGCATCTCGTACCAGATGCCGACACCCATGGGGGTGCCTTCCTCGGAGTTCACCATCTGGTCTCTCAAGTAATATTGCCGCAAGGCCGTATTGACCCTATGACATTTACCGAGCCAGGGGACCAGCAGGGCCCAGAGACCGAAGTGAAGGAGGGGCGAGCGCAGGCCCGCCTCGTCGATGGTTCCGACCACCTTTCCAAATAGGGTATACACCTGGGCCTCGCGCTCCTGGACCACCGTGTAGATCCCAAGGAGCCGGAAGACCTTAAGCAGAATCGGAACGAACAGCAGGCCCGAAATCAGGGAGATTAGATCGGCCGGGAGGAGGCTTTCGAAGAATGGCATGGACTGTCTCCTCAAGCCGGATTGCCGGTGGTCTGGACGATACGCCGGGCGTTGCGCAGCAGGGGAATGCGCATGTTGCGCACATAGGCAGTCAGGGCGGCGCTGCCGCCCTCGGTCTTGATACGCACCAGGGTCTCAGCCAGCTCCTTCAGGGGCGCTACCTCTGCCTGGGCATTGTTCATGGCGATGTCCACGGCCCGCTTGCTCATGGTGATCTGCTGCTCCGCATCCGCGCGGGCGGTGCTGATGTCCGCTGCTACCTGATTTCGGGTGCTGTTGATGGCGGAGAGTGCCCGGTCCACCTCCGGGGGGGGGTCGATCTGAGTAATCAGGGCCGCATCCAGCTCGATCCCATAGCGGGCGGCGGTGGTCTTGCACTGCTGCTCCATGTATTGGTTAAGCACAGGCAAATTCTTGCGCAGATCGTTGATGGAGACCCCTTCGGACAGGTCCGGGGTCGCCCCCCCTCCGTCTGCCCCCAACTCGGCGGTGGCGAGCAGGCTCTGGCCCTTGGGATCCGAGAAATTGGCGATCCGCTCCCGCAGGACCGAGATGAAATAGCCCATTACATGCTCGAGGGGCGCCTCCACCCCGAAGCAGTAGGCATAGAGGTTCCTGTCCGAGACCCGAAAGCGGATCTGGCCATTGACGCCGGTGGTGAGGTTGTCTTTGGTTACCGCCTCAATCGTCGTCTGGTGCTTGGTGGGATCCCAGGTGAGGTCCAGCGCCTGGGTAGTTACGTCCACCTTATGGACTACTTCCCAGGGCCACTTCCGGTTGAGCCCAGGTCCCACCACGCGCAGTCGCGGGAATCGATAGCGCGCCCGCTCCTCCTCGTTCAGGGTCGCGTCCTCCACCATGCGGTCGTCCAACCGCTTTGCCCGTCCGAAGGCGGAGATCACGGCCCGCTCGTTAGGCTCGACGGTATAGAAGATGAGCCCGCCCTTGGATTGAATCTTGGCGAGTATTGCCCACAGGAAGGCATAGAGTGCAAGTCCAGCGAGAAAAGCCATAAGCGACATCGGCAGCTCCCATCGTGTGATTCGGCTCCCGGGGGCCTTTCCGTCCCGACGAGGACGGCGAGACGTAAGAAGCCCAGTGAGGCAGGCGCCTACCATAGCACTGCCCGAAACGGCCATGTGTGAGCCGGTCAGCGCGCGGCCGCGTGCGTCGCTTGCTGCACGCAGGCGGCCAGGTCGTCAGGGGTCGCCGGTTGACGGCGCGGCCTGCGGCGTCCTCATTGGCGGCACGAGGGTGGTTAGAGCCCTGAGCAATGGTAAACAGTTGTGCTTCGGGCAATCCACTGCGACGAGTTAGCATTTC
>JBGSOR010000183.1:0-17207 GCA_041738985.1 Chromatiaceae bacterium
TCGCAGATGCCCAGGCGAGCTGCCAGGCGCTCGCGGACCTGACCGCGGACGCCCCCGAGCGGGTCCTGCCGTTCTCGACCGGGGTGATCGGCGAGCATCTGCCGGTGGATCGCATCGCCGCCGCCCTGCCGGATCTCCTGGGGCGCCTGGACGGGTCCGCCTGGGGCAACGCGGCCCGCGCGATCATGACCACAGACACGCGCCCCAAGCTCGTCTCCCGACAATTCGAGCTGGCGGGCCGCACCTGCACCCTCACCGGGATCTGCAAGGGTGCAGGCATGATCTGCCCGGACATGGCCACCATGCTCGCCTTCATTGCCACGGACGCAGCGGTGGAGCCCGGACACCTTCAGGCGAGCCTGCGCGCCGCCGCGGACCGCTCCTTCAACGCCATCACGATCGATGGGGATACCTCTACCAACGACGCCTGCGTGCTGGCCGCCACGGGTGCGCTCGGCAACGCGCCTGTGGCCAGCTTCGACGGGCCGGAGGGGGCTGCCTTTCAGGCCGCCTTGGAGTCCGTCTGCGTGGAGCTGGCCACGGCCATCGTGCGCGACGGCGAGGGCGCTACCAAGCTGGTGACGGTGCGGGTGGAGGAGGCCACGGACCTGACCGAGGCGCGCCGGGTCGCCTATACGATCGCCCACTCGCCCCTGGTCAAGACCGCCCTCTTCGCCTCCGACCCCAACTGGGGTCGCATCCTGGCCGCGGTCGGCCGCGCGGGCCTGACGGATCTCGATATCGGCCGGGTGCGTATCTGGCTGGGGGATGTCCTCATCGTCGACGGGGGCGGGCGGGCACCGGACTACACGGAATCCGCTGGCGCTGCCGTCATGCGCGAGTCGGAGATCGGCATCCGCGTCGCCCTCGCCCGGGGCGAGGCCGCGGCCCAGGTCCTCACCTGCGATTTCTCTTACGACTACGTCCGGATCAATGCGGAGTATCGGTCTTAACAAGTGGCTAGTTGCTAGGGCCGAGGGCCGAGGAATGCGGCGTCTCCCCTCCTAGCCACTCGCCACTCCTAAACAGCGACCGCCAATGGCCTCCCAACCCATCCACGTTATGGCCGGCGCCATCCTGGACGGGGCGGGCCGGGTGCTCGTCGCGCGGCGGCCGGACCATGTGCATCAGGGCGGGCTTTGGGAGTTTCCCGGGGGCAAGCTGGAACCCGGCGAGAACCCGGAGACCGGGCTGGCGCGTGAGCTCCTGGAGGAGCTGGGGATTACCGTCTACGCCAGTCGTCCCCTGATCCGCATCCATCACGACTACGGCGACCGCCACATCCTGCTCGACGTGCGTCGGGTGGATGCCTTCGGGGGCACCCCCAGGGGGCTTGAGGGTCAGCCCCTGGACTGGCTGGTACCGGCGGACATGGACCCCACCGCCTTCCCCGCGGCCGACCGGCCCATCATCGTCGCTTTGCGCCTCCCGGCGCTCCTGCTGATTACCCCGAACCCTGACGATCCGGACGCCTTCCTCGGACGTCTCGGCCGCACCATCGGGGGTGGCGTGCGTCTGATTCAGCTGCGCGCCCATCGGCTTGACGACTCGGCCTACCGGGGCCTCGCGCGACGCGCGTTCGACCTGTGCGAGACGGCGGGTGCCCGCCTGCTTCTCAACCGGGACCCGGACCGGGTGGCAGATCTCCCCCGCCACGGTCTGCACCTCAATGCG
This sequence comes from Chromatiaceae bacterium, assembly GCA_041738985.1. GTDB lineage: Bacteria > Pseudomonadota > Gammaproteobacteria > Chromatiales > Chromatiaceae > Thiodictyon. The sequence goes on from JBGSOR010000183.1 coordinate 1,675, forward strand.
CGTCTGCTTGCAGCCCTGGACCGGCGCCCGGGCCGCTCGTCGGACCTGGTGGGGGCCTCGTGTCACGACGCGGCGGAGCTGAGCCGGGCGGCCCGCCTCGGACTCGACTATGCGCTGCTCTCCCCGGTCAAGCCCACCGCAAGCCACCCCCAGGCCAGGCCACTGGGCTGGGAAGGGTTCGCCGAGCTGGCGGACCCTGCGTGCCTTCCGGTCTATGCCTTGGGCGGGTTGGCCCCAACCGATGTCGGCGATGCCATCCGCCACGGGGCACAGGGCATTGCCGCGATCCGAGGACTTTGGCCGGATTAGGCGCGGGTCTATCGATCCGGGATTCGAACGGACTTGCGCCAAGTTGCCGCAAACGCGTCAGGCGAGGGATAAAATCGGTACCGCTGGAACGCCTTGCACCGCCTGAACGGGAGGGAATATCCATGTGGCCCATCGCGCTTGCCTTGCTCGGGTTCATTGTCGGAGGGGCCTTGCTCGGCGAATGGCTGGGACCCACCCTGGCCGGCCTTACCCTGGGTCTCGTGGTCGAGGTGCGCCGACGCCTGAGTGCGCTAGAGCGGGATGTCTGGCGACTTCGCTTGGGCGAGTCCGGTACTCGCAGTGCCACCGAGCGATCGGTGGGACCCAGGCCGCCAGCCCCATTGTCCGTCCCTGCTCCGACGGCCGCCGAATTGTCCCCCGCGACGCCCCCTAAGCCGTCGGCCTCCCGGCTCGCCCCCTCGCGTGGCGACCCCCCGATCGAGACCGATATCCTCGATCATCTGGACGAGCCCCCGGTGGACGACGAGTCGCCGCCTCCCGCGACCGCCCCCTCCCGCGACCGGGCCCCTGCCCCGACGCCCCCCGATTCGCCAAACCTCCGCTGGACCCGGGCCAGGGAATGGTTGTTGGAGGGCAACCTGATGGTACGCGCTGGGGTGGTGGTGCTTTTCTTCGGCGTCGCCTTCCTGCTGAAGCTGGCGGCGGAGAACGCCTGGCTCCCCGTCGAGCTCCGCCTGGCGGGGGTCGGGTTGGGCGGGGTCGCCCTGCTCGGGCTCGGCTGGCGCCTGCGCGGCTCCCGGCCGCTCTACTCCCTGGCACTCCAAGGCGGCGGGGTGGGCATCCTCTATCTCACGGTCTTCGCCGCCCTGCGGCTCTATGGGCTGATCCCGCCCGGTCTCGCCTTCGCCGTGCTAGCGGTATTAGCCGCCTGTTCCGCCGCGCTGGCGGTGCTTCAGAACGCCCCGGTACTTGCGGTGCTTGGGGCCGCCGGGGGTTTCCTGGCACCGGTCCTGGCCTCCACCGGTCGGGGCAGCCATATAGCGCTTTTTTCTTACTATCTGGTGCTCAATCTCGGGATCCTGGGGATCGCCTGGTTCCGGTCTTGGCGGTCGCTGAACCTCACGGGCTTTGCCTTCACCTTTGTCATCGCCGGGCTTTGGGGCGACCGGTTCTATCGGCCAGAGCACTTCTCCACCACCGAGCCCTTCCTGATCGCCTTCTCGGTCCTCTACGTGGCGATCGCGGTGCTCTACGCGCTCCGGCAGCCGGAGGGTCGTCGCGGCCTGGTGGATCCGGGACTGGTGCTTGGGGTCCCGCTCGTGGGCTTCGCCCTGCAAGCCGCCCTGGTCCAGGGGATGGAGTACGGGCTTGCCTGGAGCGCCCTCGCCGCGGCGGTCTTCTACGTTGCCCTGGCGGGTCTCGGCTTCGCCCGCTGGGGCGCGCCGATGCGCCTGCTGGCGGAGTCGTTCCTGGCCATCGGCGTCGTCTTCGCCACCCTGGCGGTCCCCCTGGCCCTGGACGCACGCTGGACCTCGGGTATGTGGGCGCTGGAGGGGGCCGCCATGGTCTGGATCGGCGGCCGTCAGGGACGGCTCGCCCCACGGCTGTTCGGCTATCTGCTGCAAGTGGGGGCGGCCCTGGCCTGGATCCGAGCGGCCTGGGAGGCGCCGCCCGAGCTGCCCCTATTCAACGGCATCCTCCTGGGTGCCGTCATCGTCGCCGTCTCCGGACTCTTCATCGCCTGGCGCCTCCAGTGCCGTCAGAGCGGACCCATCCGGGAGGACTGGCTTTGCCGGCCATTCCTGGCCTGGGGACTCCTCTGGTGGTATGGGGCCTGGATCGGAGAGATCGTCGATCGGATCGGCTTGGAACCTCGGCTCGTGCCCGCCCTGGCACTGTGCTTCGTTGGCTCCTCGCTGCTCGCCGACCGACTGCGTACTGTGCTCCCATGGAACGACCTGCGGCTTCCAGCCCTGTCGCTCCTGCCTCTCCTCTATCTGTTACTCGTTCCGGCGGCCTGGCTGCTTGACCGTCCATTCGAGGATTGGGCCCTGGCCGCCTGGGTGGCGGGGCTGTCCGGACACCTTTACTTGCTGAGAAGGGCCGAATCCGGGGATGTGCCCGTGGTCGGGCTCCTCGCCCTGCTGCACCAGGCGGGGGTCTGGCTGATTCTGATCCTGCTTTCCTGGGAGCTTGCCTGGTGGCTGGACCGGCTGGTGCAGGGGGCGGGCACCTGGTCCCATATCGCCTGGGCCCTGGTTCCGACGGCCGGGATGCTGGCATTGAGGTATCTGGACGCGCGACTTCCCTGGCCGATCTCCGCACACCCGCGGCTCTACCGTGACCATGCACCGGTACCCGTGGCCATCTTTCTCTGGGCCTGGGTCCTATTCTCCTGCCTGTGGAGCCGGGGCGGGTCCGATCCTCTGCCCTATGTCCCGCTCATCAACCCCCTGGATATCGCCATCGGACTGGCTCTCGTGGTCCTGACGGATTGGCTCTATCCAACGGGCAAAAAGGGCGACGGCGCCGCCCAGCAACGCGCCTGGCGCTATCCCTTCGCCCCTGGCGCACTCGGTCTGACCTTGTTCCTCTGGCTCAACAGCGCCTGGCTGCGTACCGCCCACCACTGGCTGGGTCTGCCCTTTTCACCGGACGCCCTGCTCCAGTCGCAGACCGTGCAGGCAGGGCTCTCGGTCCTCTGGGCCCTGGCGGGGCTCGGCTGCATGCTGCTTGGCAGCCGGCTGGGCCAGCGCCAACCCTGGCTCGCGGGGGCTGGGCTCATGGTGGCGGTGGTGCTAAAGCTGTTCCTGGTGGACCTGTCAGCCGCCGGTACCCTGGCGCGCATCGTCTCCTTTCTATCGGTAGGCGTATTGCTTCTGGTGGTCGGGTATTTTTCGCCGCTGCCGCCCCGGGCAAGAGACGGGAGCCGCCCATGAGGCGTCCCGCTTGCCTGCTCCTGTGGACGCGGCTCGTCTTGGTCGCCGGGGGAGGAGAGTCGGTTCGGCCCTCGGGATTCGCCTAGGCCGTCGGGATACTCCCCGAGGGCGAAGGGGCGGTCTATCGTCTGGAGCGCACCCCGGCGGTCTACAGTGGCCTGATCCACCCTCGCCTGGGGCAACGCCAGACCCATGTCTGCTCAGCACCGACGGCATCCTGCAGACTACCGAGATTGCGCCCCGGTCGATCCTACCTGCCAGATTCCCAGCGCTGTGACATAATGCGGCGCTGTTTTTCTCGGGGATTGGGCCGATCCGACTGCCGCCCCGCTTGTACAACCAATGGAAATCCACATGAGCCTCTTCGTTTCCGACGCCTGGGCAGAAGGTGCCGCTGCAGCGGGCGGTACCTCCACGCTCGACACCATCATGGGTCTGACGCCGCTGATCCTGTTCGCGGTGATCTTCTATTTTTTGCTGATCCGCCCCCAGGCCAAGCGCCAGAAGGAGCATAAGCGCATGATCGACGCCTTGATCAAGGGCGACGAGGTGGTCACCGCGGGCGGCATCGCCGGACGTATTGCGGACATGGGCGAGAACTTCATCCAGCTTGAGGTCGCCGACGGCGTCCAGGTCAAGATCCGCCGAATTGCGGTGGAAGCTGTGCTGCCCAAGGGCTCTCTCAAGGACCTCTGACAACGGATCCGGGGCCGCAAGACCCCTGACGCACGCCCGGCCGAGGGCCGGCGTGCCGCGCGCAGCGCCCGGACCTCTCCGCTACGGCGCTACGCGTCCCTCCCCGCCGCGCCGGCGATTGGAAGTGCGATGAACCAATATCCCCTTTGGAAGAATCTGCTGATTCTCGGCGTTGTCCTGGCCGGCCTCGTCCTGGCCTTGCCGAATGTCTTCTCCCAGGACCCATCGATCGAGATCTCCGCGAACCGCGGCTCCGAAGTCACGGCGGCGAGCGCGGACGAGGTCCGCACCGTCCTGGAGAAGGCCGGGGTCTCCTTCAAACGGGTCGATGCCCCGCGGGACGGCAAGCTCTTGGTGCGATTCCCCGCGTCGGCGGATCAGTTGCGCGGTCAGGAGGCGATCGAGACCGCCATGGGCGAGCGCTATCGCACGGCCCTGACCCTCTCTGTGGACCTGCCCGGCTGGGTGCGTGCGCTCGGGCTCAAGCCCATGAACCTGGGGCTTGACCTCCGGGGGGGTATCCATGTGGTCATAGACGTGGACATGGATGCCGCGCTGGACCAGGCCCTGGAGCGTTACGTCGAGGACATCCGTACCCTGTTGCGGGACGCCAAGGTCCGGTACCTGAGCATCTCCCGGGAGCAGGGGACCGTGCAGATCCGGTTTGCGGACGCCGTCGCCCGGGACGCGGGTCAGAAGGCCGTAGGCAAGCAATTGCGGGAGCTCCAGCTGACCGAGGACGAGAAGGGGGGCGAGTTTCTGCTGACCGCGGCCTTGCCCCCCGCCGAGCAGAAGCAGATCAAGGATCTCGCACTCCAGCAGAACATCACTACGCTGCGTAATCGGGTCAACGCCTTAGGCGTTGCAGAACCCAATATCGCCCGCCAAGGGGAGCGTCGCATCGTGGTCCAGCTCCCGGGTGCACAGGACCCCGGTCGGCTCAAGGACATCCTGGGTGCCACCGCGACCCTGGAATATCGCCTGGTGGACACCGAGCACAGCGTAGCGGATGCCGAGGCGGGCCGGGTGCCGGTGGGCAGCCGGCTCTACCGGGACCGCGAAGGGCAGCCGGTGCTGCTCAAGCGCCGGGTTATCGTGACCGGCGACCAGATCACCGATGCCAGCTCGGGGTTCGACAGCCAGAGCGGTACACCGATGGTCCTGGTGAACCTGGACGGGATCGGTGGGCGCCGCATGCGCGACATGACGCTCGAAAACGTGGGCAAGCCCATGGCCGTGGTCTTCATCGAAAACCGCACAGTCACCAAGCAGGTGGACGGCAAGCCCGTGAAGCAGACCCAGAAGGTGGAGGAGGTGATCAGCGTCGCCACTATCCGCGAGCCCTTCGGGCGGCGCTTTCAGACCACCGGTCTCGACAGCTCGGCGGAGGCCCATGACCTGGCGCTGCTGCTGCGCGCCGGCGCCCTGGCGGCTCCCATCCAGATCGTGGAGGAGCGGACGGTTGGACCTAGCCTGGGTCAGGACAATATCGATCAGGGTCTGATGTCCGTCATGATCGGGTTCGCCGCCGTGGTGCTCTTCATGGCCTTCTACTACAGCGTCTTCGGGATCATCGCGGACGTGGTGCTGCTCCTGAACCTCGTGCTCATCGTGGCGATCCTTGGGCTTCTGGGGGCGACCCTGACCATGCCCGGGATCGCGGGTATGGTGCTCACCGTGGGTATGGCGGTGGACGCCAACGTGCTGATCTTCGAGCGCATGCGCGAGGAGCTGCGCAACGGTAACTCGCCCCAGGCGAGTATCGCTGCGGGCTACGACAAGGCACTCTCCTCCATTATCGATGCCAACGTCACCACCCTGATCGCCGCGGTGGTCCTGTTCAGCTTCGGCACCGGGCCGATCAAGGGATTTGCGGTCACCCTAACCATCGGCCTCTTCGCCTCCATGTTCACCGCCATCACCTGCAGCCGCGCCATGATCAATTGGCTCTACGGTCGCAAGCGCTTGAAGACCCTCCCGGTCTGAGGGACCCGCCATGCGCGAGATCAAATTTCCCAAACTCGACTACATGTCCCAACGCTGGACCGCGTTGGTCTTCTCCGGCGTCCTGATCCTAGGCACCTTCGTGTCGCTCGCCGTGCAGGGGCTGAATTTCGGCCTGGACTTCACCGGCGGCACCGTGATCGAGGTAGGCTACAAAGAGCCCGCGGACATCGCAGAGGTTCGCAACGCCCTGACCGCCGCGGGGTTCGAGGGGATCACGGTCCAGCACTTCGGCACTACCCGGGACGTGCTCCTGCGTATCCCCCCGACCGGAGAGGCCAACGATGCGACCTTAAGTCAGAAGGTCCTCGCCGCCCTGGATGTCGCGGCCCCGGGCCAGGTAGACCTGCGCCGGGCTGAGTTCGTCGGTCCGCAGGTTGGCGAGGAGCTGACCGAGCAGGGGGGGCTCGCGGTCCTTTACTCGGTCATCGGCATCCTCATCTACGTCGCCTTACGCTTCGAGTGGCGATTCTCGGTCGGCGCGGTGGCGGCCACGGTCCACGACGCCATCATTACCCTCGGGGTATTTTCGGTCTTCCAGCTCGACTTCGATCTCAACGTGCTGGCGGCCATCCTGACCGTCATCGGCTATTCGCTCAACGACACCATCGTGGTCTTCGATCGGGTGAGGGAGAACTTCCGCAAGGTCCGCAAGGGCGGTACCCCTTTGGAGATCATGAACCGCTCGGTGAACGAGACCATGTCGCGCACCATCATCACCGCGGGAACCGTGTTTCTGGTCGTAGTGGCGCTCTATTTCTTCGGCGGCGAGACGCTCCGCGGCTTCTCCCTGGCGCTCATCGTGGGCGTGGTCTCCGGAACCTACTCCACCATCTATATCGCCAGCAACGCGGCAGTTCTCCTGGGCGTCAGCCGGGCCGATCTGATGCCCACGCCCAAGGAAGGGGCTGGGGCCGATGCCCGGCCCTAGTCGGGGCGCGGCGACCGGGTTGCCCAGGCAGTTGGGAGACTCGACCCGGTCGGGTCCAGGACCGATCCGATCCGGGCGCGGACCGGCCTCGAGGCTCCTGACCCTTGGGCTCGTCCTGCTGCTCGGTGGCTGTGGCCTCGACCCGGACCCGACCGTCGAGCTCAAGGGCCCCACCATGGGGACCTATTATGCCGTCAAGATCCCACGCCCTCCCGCAGGCGCTGATGCCCAGGATCTGCAAAGGGGAGCTCAAGGGGTGCTGGACGCCGTGAACGCGGAGATCTCCACCTACGACCCGCAGTCGGAGCTCTCCCGACTTAATCGCAACCCGGGTACCGACTGGATCCCGATCTCGCCCAACCTGCTGGCGGTCCTCGAGGAAGGCCGGGCGATAGGCGCGCTTTCCGACGGCGCCTTCGATATCACCGTTGGCCCGCTCGTTAACCTTTGGGGATTCGGCCCGGAGCATGCCGCGGATGCAGTACCGCCTCCCGAGGCCGTCCGGGCCGCCCGGGAGCGGGTGGGTGCCCACCTCCTGGAGCTGCGCTCGGATCCGCCCGCCCTGCGCAAACAGCGGGGGGATGTGTATATCGACCTCTCGGCCTTGGGCGAAGGCGAAGGTGCAGACCGCGTGGCCGCGTATCTCGAGTCCCTGGGTGTGACCGATTACATGGTCGCAGTGGCCGGCACCCTGCGGGTCCGTGGCAAGAACCCCAAGGGCGAGCCCTGGGGCATCGCCATCGAGGAGCCCCGACCGGACCGGCGCTCGGTGCGGCGCATCCTCCCGGTCACCGACCGGGCGATCTCCACCTCGGGAGATTACAGAAACTTCTTCGAGGAAGGCGGCCGCCGCTACTCCCACCACATCGATCCGCGGACGGGGGAGCCGGTCGCCCAGCGGCTCGCCTCGGTCAGCGTGGTGCTCCCCGCGGCCCCGGACGCCGCCCGGCGGGCAGACGGGCTCGCCACCGCGCTCCTCCTCATGGGCGAGGACAAAGGACCCCGGCTCGCCACCGAGAAGGGAATCGCCGCCTATTTCATCGTGCGGGAGGACCAGGGCTTCCGGGAGATCGAGTCCCCCGCGCTCGAGAGCCTTCTGAGCCAATGAGCCAGGTCAAGGGACGGCCTCGAACAGTACCCCGCCGGGTACGGCAATGTCCCTGATTGACGTGCTAATATTCGCCCCCTCCCTGGCCATTTGGCCCTATGTTCAAACGCAGTCGGAGGGTGCTATGCAAAACCGGTACTTCTTTCTCCATCGCCTCGTCCATTGGGCGACCGCGATCCTCGTGCTCGGCCTCCTGGCCGTGGGAACCCTGTTCTACTTCATGGGCCACGACGGCATCGAAGAGCTCTTCGGTGCGACCTTCACCAACACCCTCTACACATACCATAAGGCGTTCGGCATCGTCGTTCTGGGCCTGGCCCTGGTGGCCATCTTCTTCCGCGTTCTCCTCGGCACCCCCGACTACAATCCTCGGCTTGGCTCGCTATGGCGCCTGCCCAGCCGCTGGACCCACGGGCTCATCTACATCTGCATCGTGACCATGCCCATCGTGGGCTTGCTGGGCAGCAACGCCGCCGGCCATCCGGTACAGGTCTTCAAATACACCATGCCAACCCTGATCGGCGAGGACAAGCCACTGGCCGAGCAGATCTTCTGGCTCCACGGACTGATCGGCTGGGTGCTTCTGGGCCTGGTCGCGATCCATATCCTCGCCGCGCTCGTTCACTCCAAGATCGTCCGCGACAACGTCATGGAGCGCATGCGCCTGTTCTGAAGGGGCGAACGCCCCTTACCGTCCCGCTCGCCCGAGCGCTACTGCCGCGCGCTCACCCTGCCTGAAGGGGGAGCGGGCGGCGCAGCCCCTAGTCCGCTGTGTACTCTCGCGCCGCACTGGCCTTTATTGGGAATCGCTCATGGGCCACGCGTCCGGGCCAGTTGCCCCTTGACGGCTTGCAGGTCTCGCACCGCTTCCGCCACCAGCCGGGCCACGAGCCGGTTAAACGCCTCCGCCATGGCCTCCGGGCTGTCTCCGTCGACCCTTTCCTCTCCGCTGTACTGACGGCCGACAATGGACCGCCGGTCGTCGGACCGAACCAGGGTCAGATTCACGGTGCCGACCACCCGCGGCGGCTGGTCCGTGGGGAGATGCTCGAAGCGCTCGACCTCCCCCCCAAGAAGATAGTCGGCGCGCGCGCGGTCGGACGGGATCGCGACGAAGTCGAATACCTGCGCCGTTCGAATCCCGTTAACCAGGTTCTGGGACAGGGCCCGGGTCGGAGGCTCGGCCCATAGCAGGCTTTGATAGCGATCGACGACCAGGGGCTGCTCTCGGGTTCTATAGACGATCTGGCGCCCGCCCAGGAGTCCGCGGGCGGCGAGATCGTTGACCATCAGGACGGAAGGCGCGGGCGGACCGGCGGGTCCCGCGAGGGCGGCCGCCTCCAGACTGTAAAAGCGGTCCGGCTGGACGGGCGGGGCGGACCCGCAGCCCACAAGTCCCATCGCTGCGCCCAGCGCGAAGAACCGCAGGGCCGAGGGTCGCCAGAGACATCGCGTCCGCGGTCGCCGCGCTGGATTGGGATCTGGCGGCATCACTTGAACCACGGGGTGCGCTCCTCGACCTTTCTGCTTTGGAGGATAGACGCGGGATTCTGACGCAGGTCCCGAGACAGGGCGGAGAGGTTGCGCGTGGCATCCTCGATATTCGCCAGGATCGGGGTCAGGGAGGCGGAGATCTCCTGGAGCAGGACCTGTGTGTCGTCCAGGGTCCCTCGGAGGGCCGGCTTGTTGGCGCTCACCACGCTGCGAATCTCCCGGGCCAGCTCTCCGTATTGTTTGACCGCCGACTGGACCTCCAGGGTGCTGCCGCCGAGCTTGGAGGAGACTTGGGCCAGGTGACCCGACATCTGCTCCACAGAGCCGAGAATGGCCGCGATCTTCTTGGGGTCCACCGCCTGCTCCAGGTCCGCCGAGAGCTTGCGCAGATTCTCGAAGGCCCCGGATAGCCGCTCTCGGTTTTCACCCTGGTCCGCTCCGCTTCCGAGCAGGGTCTCGATAGTCTGGATCTGCGCCTTGATGCTGGCGAGCGCCGGGGCGATGGTCTCCTCCACCACGCGGTTAAGGGAGTCGGCGAGCCGCCCGATCTGGACCGCCAGGTCGCTCTCCCGGCCCAGGGCGGCGATTCTGGCACCGTCGGCGAGCAGGGTCCCGGAGCGTCCCGGCCGAATCTTGACCGCGTCCCCTTGGAGCAGCCCCGCGGTCCCGAGCTGGGCCAGACTGTCCGCTGGCACTGGCCAGGACTGGCGGATACGGAGGGTCGCACGGAAGCAGGGCAGGGCCGGTGAGCGGGGCGGGGCGTCCTCGGGAGGCGGCGGACATTGGCCCGAGTCCGGGTCCCGACCTGGAAAGACGGGTGAGACCCGTTCCACGATGCCGATGGCATAGCCCTCCTGGATGACCTGGACGCCCACGTCGAGCCCCTTGGCCTCCAGGAAGTAGGCGGTAAGCCTATAGGCCCCGCCGAGCAGCCCGGGCATCACCAAGGCGAAGGCCCCGATTGCGACCGCCCCCATGGCGAGCACGAAGAGCCCGGCATAGAAAAGGTCCCGGCGACGGGCGCGCCCATCCCGCTTACCGGGTGCGCCGATCTCCGGGGGAGAATAGAGTCGCTCCAGTCGGCTCATAGGTCCGGCCGTCCGTGCAACAGGTACCGCAGATCGAGCCGTCCGGGGAGCGCGTGATCCAGCTCGGTCGGGGTCCCCTGGAAGGCGAGGCGCCCACGGTCCAGCACCGCGATGCTGTCACAGGCGTCCCCCAGGGCGTCCGGACGATTGTCCGTCGCGATCAGCGTGAGCTGACGGTAGCCCTTGGTCTCCCGCAAGACCTGCAGCGTTTCCCGGGCCGCGGCGGGGTCGAGTCCATCGGTCATACCGTCCCAGACCAGCAGGTCCGGGCGGTGGATCAGCGCGCGCGCCAGCTCCACACGGCGCCGCTGGCCCAGGGACAGGGAGCGCGGCCGATGGTTCTCCAGGCCGTTGAGCCTCAGTAGGGTCACGGCGAGGCGCACGTCTCTGGCCATCCGCTGATGCCCACCCGGTAGAGCGCGCAGGGGCAGTAGCAGGTTCTCGAGCACGCTGTGGCTCTCCAACAGTGAGCCGCCCTGGAGCACACCGCCGATCCGCTTGCGCAGCCGGGTCAGGGCGCGCCAGCTCAGCCGATGGATGTCCTCCCCCAGAACCCGGACTGTCCCCGCGGAGGGCGGATCGAGACCGAGGATGAGCCGCGTCAGGAGGCTCTTGCCGGCCCCGTTGGGTCCGGCCACCAGGAGCCAGGTGCCCTCCGGGACTGCGAGTGTGAGATCCGCCAACGCACAGCGTCCGGCGACATGCTGAAAGACCTGTTTGAGCTCCAGGGCGGACGACATGCTCAGCCGCGCACCAGGAGGACGATCGCCAGGTCAGCCACCAGGATAGCGGCGACCGCCCCAACCATGGTCCGGGTGGCAGCCTCCCCAATGCCCTGGGGGTCACGCCCGGCGGCGGTGCCGTTGACCGTTGCGATGAGTGCGATCAGGAATGCAAAGAGCATGGGCTTGCCGATGGCCTCCAGGAGGTCCTGCGGTCCCAGCGCCCGCGACAGCGAGTCCAGGAAGAGCGCCGGGGGGATGTTTGCCATGCCCCAAAGCCAAAGAAAGGCCGCAATGAAGGTGACGAGGCTCCCCCAGACCGCGAAGGCAAAGCTCATGAGGAGCATGGCGAGCAGCACGGGGGCAACAGTGAACTGGATGGGATCGATGCCCTGGACCAGTAAGCCGTCGGCCTCCCCGTTGGCAGTCAGCGTGGCCTGGCGCACCGCGAGTGCGACCCCCGCCCGCCCTGCTACCAGGATACCAACTAGGATTGGGACCAGCTCCATCACCACTGCGTAGGTGACGGACAGCAGGACCAGCCCCGGCAGGTTCAGTCGCTCCAGGATGGCCTGGGTCTGGTGCCCCAGGATGATCCCCACCGCCGCAGCCACCAAGGTGATGGCCGGGAGTATGGAGAGCCCGGATTGGCGCAGGGACCAGGCAAGTGCGGGGACATCCAGGCGGGCTCGACCTGCCAGGATGCGCAAGTAAAGCCCGAGACAGTCGAGGAGGGCGAAAGCGGCGAGACCGATCCGCTCCACCCAGCCCGCAGGGCCGGAGAAGGGCCGGTCGTCGTCGGGTTCGCTCTCGATCCCTTTCATTCGCGGCTGGCGATGGCGATCGAAACCACGGGAAGGTAAGAGCCTATGCAGCTCCGCATGACCGCCTCCTCAGTAATCGAAATCCCAGCGGATGCGTCCGCTCGCCGGGTCCAGGACGACCCGCTTGGGCGGTTGCGTGGCTAGATCGGTCTCCGCGCCCCCGAACGAGAGGCTGATCTCCACGCGCTCGGTGAGCCAGCGCTCGAGACCTCCCGCGCCCGCCAGCGGGATTCTCCGCTCCGCCCTGGCCACGAGGCCCAGCAGGTCCAGGCGGGCTTCCTGGTCCGGCTGCTCCGCCAGGACCTGTGCGAGTGGGCGAGGGCAGAGCAAAAAGAGACCCACCCCGGGCCAGTTCAGGGCGAGCCGGGCGAAGCGCCGGGCGCCCGGGTCCGTGAGCGTGGATGCGATCGCCAGGTAACGGTCCCGATAGCGGGCGACGAGCCGCTCCACCGTCTGCAGGGCCAGTCGGTCCAGGCTAGCGTCGGTGGCCACTCGGGACGTTGACTCGACCATCCCAACGACCAGCATCCGCACCACCCCGAGTCCGCTGCGGGCAAGCAGATTCGGTAGCCCTCTGACCGCGAATCGGTCCAGGTCCTTCATGGGCTCGGACAGCTCCGGATAGGGGATCAACTGGGGATGGTGCTTGCGGGCGTTGTCCCGCACCGGGGCATAGCTCCAGCCGTCCAGATAGCGGTCCGCCGCCCAGCGCAGGTGCTCGATGACTGCCAGGCGCTCGGCCTCCAGAGGGGCGAATGCGAAGGACTCCACCCGCTCCTCCGGCACCGCCCGGCAGTCGGTCGCCGCCAGCTTGGCCCAGATGTGGTCGGCTTGGTGCCGGTTGGCCTCCCGGTAGGAGACTCCAAGCTGCATCCAGGGCCGGCCGGCGGGCTCCCGCTCCGGATCTCGACCCTGGGCCGCGATGCTGTCCGTGTAGTTCTCGTGGATGGTCTGGGCCAGGCGGTCTACCTGACCGTCCAGCAGGACCTGGGGCGCGAAGGCCAGGTCCCGGTAAGAAAAGGGAAAGGTCTGGCCGTCCCAGTCGGAGAGCCCGCCGTCCATGGGGAGGTCCCCGACCTCTACCAGGATCGGTGGCGAGCCTTGCTCTCCGGCGGCAAGGGTCCCGGCGAGCTTTTGGGCCAGCTCCAGGCCGGCCTCCGGCGGGTCCAGGGCCACCAGGACCTGGGTCAGCGGCGGGGTATCGGCAAGTCTAAGCCGGCCTGGCTCTGCCCACGAAATATCCGCGACCTGGTCGGCCTGGGGGTGGGTGCGCGCAAACCCAGCGGCGACCGACTCGGGGTCCGTGCAAGCGACTGTGACCCTGGCCCGCTCTTCCCCGTAGTGGATCAGGCGCAGTGCCTGAACCAGAAACGCCCGCGCCGGGGGGGCGAACCCGGCGATCAACAGATGGGGTCGTTGGCCGAAGCCAGGATCCATGCCGAAGTGCAGCGGCCAGCGGGCCAGGATGGCGCGCGCCGCCTGATCCTCGAGGGCGAAGGTTTCCAGAGACAGGGGGCCGCCGGGGTCTCGCAGGTTGACAGCCCAATCCGGGGGCGGGTCCGTTCGGTGCACCAGGATCAAGCGGGCAGGCTCGCCCCGGCCCCGGACGACCCGGGCGCCCAGGTCCCCGGCCCCCAGGCGGTTGACCGCCGCGCCGATGCGCGTGAGCCGCCGGCCGAAGAGGAATTCGGACAGCCCCCCCGCCAGGATCAAGGCGGCGAGGGCTGCGACGGCCATGGCCAGGAGGTTTCGGGTGGTGATGGTCCGGCTGACCGCCAGGATTCTTTCCCTGGGCACAGCGTACACCACGGTGATGTAGGGCATCGGATCCCCCTCCAACCGGAGCTTCCGGTACCCGAAGAACCGGACGACCCCGTCGGAACTGACGTCCAGGAAGGAGCCCGCGTCCTCGCCCTCCTGGATGCGCTTCCAGACCTCGGCCTTGATGGGTTTTCCGATCGGATTGGTATCCTTGGGGGGGTAGAAGTACATCCGTACGCCGTTCCGGTCCACGATGCCCAGGAAGGCTTCCGGATCGAGATCGAAGGCCTCGAAGAGGGCCGCGTACGAGGACAGCTTGTAGAGCGCGTTGATGGTCCCGTACGGCCTGCCGGTCCCGTCCAGGATGGGCAGGGAGTAGGAGAAGGACGGCTCGGACTGGACCAGGCCGATCAGGTACTCCCCGGTGCTGAACCGGCCCGACGAGAAGGCCCTCACCACGTGGGGGCGGTTCGAAAGGTCCGTCCCGGTGGCCAGCAGGGAGGATGCCGATACCCGTCCGGCTTCGTCGGTCAGGCTTAGGTTGAGGTAGTCGAGGTTGCCGGCGTGGACGGACTTGAGGATACGGTCCGCGATTTCGTCGTTCCGGTCCCGGATCGCCGGTAGGGCCGCCAGGGTGGTCAGCATCTGCCGGGTGGATTCGGTGATCCGGAGCTGGATGTCCCCGAAGGCGGCGGCCTGCCGCAGGGCTTCCGAGGCGGCCTGCTCCTCCAGATGCCGGGCGTGATCGCCCCCAGTGACTGCGATGATGTGGAAGGCCGGAGCCAGGGCCGCCGCCAAGATCAGCAGCAGGGCTCCGCGGATGGATATTGCGGGCAGCCGGGTGTTTCGCCTCGTTGGTTACTCCGTTTTCAGATTCAGGATCCATTCATAGTATCGCCCATCCGGATCGCCGCGCAAGGAATTCCCGGGCTCCGAATCCCTATCTTCCGGAACGCCTGACCCGCTTCCCCACGGCGTAGGCCCTGCGGTAGCACTCCCTGTCGTACCGCACGTTCATGCCCCGGAGGGATTCCTCCTCCCCGCGGATCCGGTCCAGGACGGCCTCGAGTTTGTCATAGCCTCCGGTCCGCTCCAGGAACTCCAGGTACAGGCAATCCAATTCCCGGTCGTTCACCAGGGTACAGAACCGCTCGAACTCGGCGGCGGCGGCGTCCGGGGAGACGCCGCTCTCGAAAACACGGAGATGCAGGATGTTCCAGGGTTTCTGCTCGAAGGTTCCGTCGGGTTTCCTCGGGAGCCTGTCGAGGTACGCCGCCGCCTTCTCCGTCTCCCCCGCCTCGAGGGCCGCCGCGGCGGCCTTGTACAGGATGCCCGAATTGTTCCTGGCAAGACCCTCCAGGCAGGACTCGTATTCCGTCAGGGCCTCCGCCCAGGCCCCTTCCCGGGAGAGGGCGTCGGCGTATTCGATCCGGTTCTCCACGGTCGGCGAGAAGGTGGCGCGGTTTTTAAGGTCCCGGAGCTTCTTGCCCGGGACGAGGACCCCGTCCACGGCGGTCCGCGCGGCCGCAAGGTGCCGCCGCAGGCGCAGGCCCGGAAGAATCTCTACGAGCAGATACGCCAGCCCCCCCACGTAGGGCAGGAAGAGGACGATCCAGATCCAGTAGTGCTCCCTGCCCGTCCGCATGGCGTGGACGATGCAGAGGAGCTGGAGGGCGTAGGGAAGGGCGAGCAGGAC
>JBGSOR010000239.1:0-5570 GCA_041738985.1 Chromatiaceae bacterium
GCAGTGCGCCTGGTAGGTGCGCGCGGCGATGGCGATGCCCAACCGATTGTGGAAGGGCGACGCGACCTCCTGCTTCACCGCCACGTCCCAACGGCTGACAAAGAGCGACAACACCGACGCCACCTGGGGGTCGAGACCGGCCGCCAGCCGGCGTTCGATGCCGCGCATATAGGCCTCAGCGGCTGCGAGCACGTGTTCGCGTGAGAACAGCAGCGTGACGTTGACCGGCACGCCGTCGAAGATGGTTTCCTCGATGGCCGCGATGCCCTCGGGCGTGCCGGGGATCTTGATGAACAGGTTCGCCTTGCAGGCCTTCGCGTGCAGCCGGTTCGCGTCCCGGATGGTGTGAGCCGCGTTGTGGGCCAGCAGCGGCGAGACTTCGAGCGACACCCAGCCATCAACCCCTTTGCTGGCGTCGAAGACGGGCCGGAATAGATCGGCCGCTTGCGTCAGATCCGCGAGGGCGAGCTCGAAGAAAAGGTCTTCGTCTGACAGACCCGCGTCGGCGAGCACGCGGATGCTGGCGTCGTAGCTCTCGCCCCCGCCGATCGCGTGCTCGAAAATCGTCGGGTTCGAGGTCAGGCCGGTCACCGATAACTCGCCGATGTAGCGCGCCAGGGTGCCGCTGCGCAGCAGCGTGCGCGTGATGTTGTCCAGCCAGAGGCTCTGGCCGAGTTGGTGCAATGCCGCGGTCGCATTCATAACAGGCCCTTGTAGGTGTTTGGTGAATGGGTCGGTGACTAGGTCAGTGGCGGGGCCGGCGGCGATTCGTCCCACAGGCGGAAGCCGCCGAGGAAGGCCGCCGATGTCGACCACCAGGACCTTCCGTCTTGCCGTCTTGCAGGGCGCGGTCATGGCGCAGCCTTCGCGGTCGCCGGGCGCTCGCCCTTGCGGCTCGATTCATCGAGCTCATGCGGCGGCAGCGACAGCAGCCGTGCGGTGTTGACCAGCGCCATATGGCTGAGGGCCTGCGGGAAGTTGCCCTGCATGTGCCCGGTGCGCGGGTCGAGCTCCTCGGACAGCAGGCCAACGTCGTTGCGCAAGGCCAGCAGGCGCTCGAACAGTGCCTCGGCCTCGGCGCGACGGCCGGTCACCGCCATGCAGTCTGCCAGCCAGAAGCTGCACGGCAGAAAGACGCCTTCGCCGGGCGGCAGGCCGTCGACGGCGCTGGCGGTGGCGCTCTGGTAGCGCAGCACCAGGCCGTCGACGACCAGCTCGCGTTCGATCGCGGCGATCGTGGCCAGCACCCGGGGATCGTCTGGCGGAAGAAAACCCACCAACGGGATCAACAGCAGGCTGGCGTCGAGCTCCGCGCTGCCGTAGTGCTGAACGAAGCTGTTGCGCATCGCATCGAAACCGGTTGCGCAGACTTGCTCATGGATCTGGTCGCGGGTGCGACGCCAGGCCTCGACCGGCCCGTCCAGGCCATAGCGTTCGACGGCCTTGACCCCGCGATCGAAGGCGACCCAGGCCATCACCTTGGAGTGGGTGAAGTGGCGCCGCGGCCCGCGCACTTCCCAGATGCCCTCATCCGGCGCTTGCCAATGACGGTCGAGGAAGTCCAGCAAGGCGCGCTGGATGCCCCAGGCATGCGGCTGCAGCACCTGCCCGGCCGCGCGCGCCAGGTGCAGGGTGTCCATCACCTCGCCGTAGACGTCGAGCTGAAACTGCTCGGCCGCGGCGTTGCCGATGCGCACCGGTGCGGCCTTTCGATAGCCGGGCAGCCACGCGAGCTCGGTCTCCTCGATCCTCCGTGCCCCGGTCACGCTGTACAGAATCTGCAGGTCGGCCGGACTGCCCGCCACGGCGCGCAGCAGCCAGTCCCGCCAGGCCAGGGCCTCCTCGGTGTAGTCGGCGAGCAGCAAGGCGTTCAGCGTGAAGGTCGCGTCGCGCAGCCAGCAGTAGCGGTAGTCCCAGTTGCGCTCGCCGCCCGGCTGCTCGGGCAGTGAGGTGGTTGGTGCCGCGACGATGCCCCCGGTGGGCTGGTAGATGAGGGCCTTCAGCGTCAGCAACGAGCGCAGCACCGGTTCTCGCCAGCGACCCTCGAAGCGGCAACGTTGTGACCAGGCCAGCCAGTGGCGCTCGGTCTGCGCCAGTGTGTGTTCCGCATCGATGTTTGGCTGCGCCGGTTCGTGCGACGGCCGGTAGTTGAGCACGAAGGGCACACGTTCACCGGCGCCGATCTCGAAGTCGGCCCGCGAGGTCATCTTCTCGCCGTGCGTGTGAACCGGTGTGTGGAGCTCGAGCGTGTCCGGCCCGGCGATCGCGAACAGCGTGCCGTCGCGCCGCCTCACCCAGGGGACGATGGATCCGTAGTCGAAGCGGATGACGAGCTCCATGCGCATGGGCACGCGTCCGCACAGGCCGACGACGATGCGCAACACGTCCCAACGCGCGTCCGACAGCGGCATGCAGTCGATCACTCGCACCGCACCCGCCGCGGTCTCGAAGTCGGTTTCCAGGATCAACGTGCCTTCCCGGTACCGACGTCGCACCACAGGTGCTTCCTCGCGTGGGGCAATCGCCCAGCGCCCGTGATCGGGGCTGCCCAGCAGGGCCGCAAAACACGCGCCGGAGTCGAAGCGGGGCAAGCAGAGCCAATCGATCGAACCGTCGCAGCCCACCAGCGCGGCGGTGTGACCGTCGCCGATCATGGCGTAGTCCTCGATGGGCAAAGGCACTTTTCAGCTCGCCGGCGCGGGGTTGCGCCAACGGCCATCGGCGGCGATGAACTGCTCCGCCGCCGGCGGACCCCAGGTCCCTGGCGCATAGACGATGACCGAGGGATGTTCGAGCAGCACCGGATCGACCACGGCCCAGGCGGCCTCGATGGCGTCTTCACGGGTAAAGAGCGCGCCGTTACCGGCCATCGCGTCGGTCAACAAGCGCTCGTAGGGCGACTGCTCGCCGGCCTCCTCTTCCAGCAGCGACAGCTCGCGCTGGTCGCCAACGAATTCCTTGCCGGCGCGTTTCACGCGGGCGGCTAGCGCGACCGTCGAGTGGGGGGACAGGTGAAAGCGCACATAGTTCGCCTCGTCGCGCGCCGCCGAGTCGCCGAACAGGTTCTGCGGCGGTGTTCTCAGCCGCACCATCACCTCGCAGGCCGTGGTTGGCAGGCATTTGCCCGAGCGCAGGTACCAGGGCACGCCGCCCCAGCGCCAGGAATCGATGTGCAGGCGCAGGGCACAGTAGGTCTCGACATCGGAGTCGTTCGCGACCCGCGGCTCGTCGCGGTAGCCTCGATATTGCCCGCGCAGGATATCGTCGGTGCCCAGCGGCCGCATGGCGGCAAAGACATCCGCCTTGTGGCGGTGCACGGCCTCGAAGTGGCGGCTCGCCGGCGGCTCCATCGCCAGCAGCGCGACGATCTGGAACAGGTGGTTCTGCATAACGTCGCGCAGGCAGCCCGCGCTTTCGTAGAACCCACCGCGGCCGTCGACGCCGAACTGCTCGGCCAGCGTGATCTGCACGCTCGCGATGTGGTTGCGATTCCAGATCGGCTCGAGAAAGGAATTGGCGAAGCGGAAGTACAGGATGTTCATGATCGCCTCCTTGCCCAGGAAGTGATCGATGCGGAAGATGTCGTCTTCGGAGAAGACGTCCCGCGCGACCCGGTTGAGCTCGCGTGCCGAGGCCAGGTCGCGGCCGAACGGCTTTTCGACGATGACCCGCCCGCCTTCGGCCAGGCCGGCGGCACCCAGGCCGCAGATCACCGTGGGGAACAGTGCCGGTGGAATGGCGAGGTAGAACGCTGGACGTTTCGCGCCTTGCAGAGCGAGTCGCAGCGCATCGAAGGTGGCCGCGTCCTGGTAGTCGCCGCTGACGTACTGCAGCGCCGACAAGAGGCGGTCAAGTGCACTCGGGTCGGAAGGCGGGTCGACCTTGCTGCCAACTTGTTCGACGCTTTCGCGGGCTCGCGCCCGCAGTTGCTCGACGTTCCACTTTGACGAGGCCACACCGATCACCGGCACCTTGAGGATGCCGTGCCGGCACATCGCGTAGAGGGCGGGAAAGATCTTCTTGTGCGCGAGGTCGCCCGTCGCACCGAAAACGACCAAAGCATCGGCGGGCTGCGCGTGGGGGCCGTTGGCATTGGGGTTCATTTCATGTACCTGATCGCGAGCTATGGATTGGCTTCTCGCCGTGGCCGCCGAATTCATGGCGCATGGCCGACCGCATGCGGTGGAGCCGCACGATGACCACGTCTTCGCGGTGATCATCGACCAGGGTGACGACGGGGCTCGGGCACGGAGCGCCATCGAGTGACCATCCCCAACCCGGGACGTCAATAGACGATGGATGAGTCCCCATCCGGTAGAGCGTTCCGCGGTGGCGATAGTTCGTCGCCGTCGGTGGCGGCGATGGTGAATTTCTCGACGTCTTGCAGAACTCGCAACATGGGAGTTGTCCTCTGGCAGGGGCGATCATCGTCATCGACCCCTTTTGATCTCGTGACACCGGGCGCGCACCGCCGGGCCCATCCAGGCACTGAAGCTGACCGCCATCGCAGATCCCCGTGCCACCCCCGAGTTGCAACTGATCCGTGGTTTGGTCATCTACACTTTCATGGTCGATGCCGGGACGGCCACCGAGCGCACCATCCGTGCGCCGGTAACGCCTCGACTGCCACCGTTCCTGACGCGCGCTCGCCCACACATTGCCGCACCGTTGCGGCCGCCAGGCGCCACCTCATCTGCAACCCTGAAGGAGTCCATCATGTCCATTCGACTCACCGAAGAAAACGACGGCAAGGTGCTGATCGTTCAGGTCAGCGGGAAGCTGGTGAAGGCGGATTACGAGCACTTCGTACCCGAGCTCGAGCGACTGATCAAGCAGCACGGGGCCTTGCGCCTGCTGTTCGATATGACCGATTTCCATGGCTGGGAGGCCAGCGCCATGTGGGAGGACGCCAAGCTCATTCGGCACTACGCCGACATCGAGCGACTGGCGATGGTCGGTGAAACGCGCTGGCAGCACGGCATGGCGATCTTCTGTAAGCCGTTCACCAGGGCCGAGGTCCGATATTTCGATCATGCCGACCTGGCGCAGGCGCACGCCTGGCTGGTCGAGGCGTAGCGGCTGCCGCCGCGACAGACCCCGATGAAGGCGGCCGAGTAGGTCTCGGTCCATACGCAGGCCGATACCGGGAACGCCGATTTGGCGCGCGAGCGCACCGAGCTCTAACAGAATCGCCCGCGGGCTTGAGCCGGACCTTTCAGGACAAGTGGCGGCGCAACTGGTGACGCACGATGCTCGGTGCCCATGCGCGCGACGAGGTCGGCATCTCCGCGACCCTCGGCGCGCGGCCGATTCAGGCCGCTTTGGCATCGGCCGCCAGTTTCGCGATCCGCGTCTTGGCTGTTGCAATCGCCGATGTCTTCCCGCCATTCGTCAGGGCCCGCAAAATAGCAGGGTTGGTTTCGAACACGGCCAGCGCCTGCCGCGCGCTTGCGCTGTCGGCAGCAGAGGCGACGGCGCTGGTAAGCAAGCCCGCCACTTCGTCGATGCGAAACGACAGCGCGGCCTGCACAAATTCCCGGGCTCTCAAGCTACCGCGAAGATTTACAGCT
>JBGSOR010000343.1:0-2088 GCA_041738985.1 Chromatiaceae bacterium
CCCAGGCCGCCGTGGCCCTGGTGGACGGGCTGCCCGGCTGGGGCCATGCCCTGCTGGTCCTGGGCGCGGTGGCCACCGTGGTGCTTGGCGGGCACTTCCTGACCCGACCCCTGTTCCGCTACATGGCCGAGTCCCGCCTGAGGGAGATCTTCACCGCTAGCGCACTCTTCCTGGTAATCGGCATTGCGCTGTTGATGACCCTGGTGGGCCTGTCCCCCGCACTGGGCACCTTCCTGGCTGGCGTAGTGCTCGCCACGAGCGAGTTCCGCCACGAGCTGGAGGCCGACGTCGAGCCCTTCAAAGGTCTGCTCCTCGGGCTCTTCTTCATCACCGTGGGGGCTGGGATCGACTTCGGCATCCTGATCGAGCACTTAGCCACCGTGCTTGGCCTGACCCTGGGTGTCATGGCCCTCAAGATGGCGGTGCTGCTGGCGCTCGCCCGGCCCTTCCGGCTCGACTCCGGGGACCGCTGGCTCTTCGCACTCGGGCTCGCCCAGGCCGGGGAGTTCGGGTTTGTCTTAATCGGTTTCTCGGTCCAGAGCGGGGTCATCCCGGAGGACCTCTCCAAGATCCTGTCGCTGGTAGTGGCCCTCTCCATGCTTCTGACTCCAGCTCTCTTCATCCTTTACGATCTGTGGGTCGTGCCGCGCCTGCCCCAAGGGGCGGACCAGGAGCCGGACGCCATCGACGAGCAGGGGGCGGTGATCATCGCCGGGATCGGCCGCTTCGGTCAGATACTCAACCGGCTACTGGTCGCGGCAGGGATACGCACCGTGGTCCTGGACCACGCGGCGGCGCAGATCGACATCATGCGCAAGCTGGACGTGCAGAGCTACTACGGGGATGCCTCCCGCCCGGACCTGCTGCATGCGGCCGGCATCGAGCAGGCTAGCCTCTTTATCGTCGCCATCGACGACCAGGATCGGGCCCTCCAGATGGTGGAGCATGTGCGCCGTCACTACCCCCAGGTCAAGATCCTCGCCCGCGCCTACGACGTGCGGCATCTGTATCTGCTCAAGCGCGCCGGGGTGGACCTGGCGGTGCGCGAGGTCTACGACGGCTCCCTGGCATTGGGTACCGAGGCACTCAAGATGCTCGGATTCCATCCCTTCCGGGTCGAGAAGATGGCCCGGGCCTTTCGTCGCCACGAAGAGCAGGGGCTGGAGGGCATGTACGAGCTGTGGGACGAGAACCCGGACATCGCCCGCAACCAGGCGCTTCAAGCGCGGGTGCGCGAGCATGTCGGCACCCTACAGGACGCACTCAACTCGGACCGGCTGCAGCTGCACGATCGTACGGAGCGGAGCTGGACGCCGCCCCCCAAAGACTACGTCAAGGATCTGGACGAGTAGCTTAGGTCTGCCGAGCGGGACGCTACCCGCCGTTCGCCGCGCCTCAGCGTCCCGGCCGCTGAAGGAGACTGGGCAGCCGTTTTCCGGCAAGGAGATCCACATAGGTGCCGCGGGCCGATACCCGGCCCCCGTCGAGCACCAGGATCTCGTCCATGGCGGCAAGCCCAACGGGCCTGTGCGTGACGAGCAGTACCGTACGCCGGTCCATGAGGCGCCCGACCGCGTCCATAAGCGCCCGCTCCGCGGGGGCGTCCAGCCCCTCGGTTGGCTCGTCCAGGAGCAGGATCGGGGCGTCCTTGAGCATGGCCCGGGCGACCGCGATCCGGCGGGCCTCGCCGCCCGAGAGGCGCACGCCGGTCTCCCCGACCCAGGTGTCATAGCCCTCGGGCAGGGCGGCGATGAAGTCGTGAATCTGAGCCGCCCGGCAGGTCGCCTCGATGTCCCCGCTGGACGCATCCGGGCGGGCCAGGAGCAGGTTCTCCCGGATGGTCGCGTTGAAAAGATGGGTGTGCTGGGAGACCAGGGCGATGTGTCGGCGCACCTCCTCGCCGGAATAGTCGGCGAGCGCCCGGCCGCCCAGCCGGATCTCTCCCGCGTTCGGTGCCCAGAAGCGAAGCAGCAGGCTGAAAAGCGTCGTCTTGCCGGACCCGGTAGGCCCGACCACGGCGACCCGGCGCCCGGCCGGGACGTCCAGGTCGACCCCGTCCAGGGCAGGGCCGTCCGACCCTGGATAGGC
>JBGSOR010000357.1:0-12547 GCA_041738985.1 Chromatiaceae bacterium
CAGCCGGCTCAGTCGCCGCGGGCAGCCCGGTCCAGGGCGCGCAGTCGCTCGAGCTTCTCGCGGATGCGCGGCTCCAACCCCCGCTCGGTCGGTTGGTAATAGCGCCGCTCGCCCATGCCGTGCGGGAAGTACGTCTCGCCGGCGGCATAGGCCTCCGGCTCGTCGTGGGCATAGCGATAGGCGCGCCCGTAGCCCAGCGCCTTCATGAGCCGGGTGGGGGCATTGCGCAGGTGCGGTGGGACCTCCAGAGAGCCGGACTGACGGGCATCTGTCAGGGCCGCATTCCAGGCCAGATAGACCGCGTTGCTCTTGGCCGCACAGGCCAGATAGACGGCCGCCTCGGCCAGGGCCAGCTCGCCTTCCGGGGAGCCGAGACGCTCCTGGGCATCCCATGCGTTGAGCGCCAGCTCCAGGGCACGGGGATCGGCGACCCCGATGTCCTCGCAGGCCATGCGCACCAGTCGGCGGGCCACATAGAGGGGGTCGCAGCCCCCGTCGATCATGCGCGCGAGCCAATAGAGTGCCGCATCGGGAGCCGAGCCGCGGATGGATTTGTGCAAGGCGGAGATCTGGTCATGGAAGATGTCGCCGCCCTTATCGAAACGGCGCACGGCCCCGGCAACGACCTCCGCCACGGTGTCCGGTCCGATCGTACCGCCGACGCTCAGGTGCGCCGCCAGCTCCAGCAGGTTCAGTGCCCGACGGGCGTCCCCGTCCGCGGACTCCGCGAGCATCCGCCCCGCCTCCTCGGTCAGGGTCAGGCCCAGGTCGCCCAGGCCGCCAGCACGATGGTCGAGGGCGCGACCCAGGATGGATCCGATCTCCTCCACGGACAGTGCCTTGAGGACATAGACCCGAGCCCGAGACAGGAGCGCATTGTTGAGCTCGAAGGAGGGGTTCTCGGTGGTGGCCCCGACGAAGGTCAGGGTTCCGTCCTCCACATGGGGGAGAAAGGCATCCTGCTGAGCCTTGTTGAATCGGTGGACCTCGTCGATGAAGAGCACGGTGGCCCGACCCTCCATGTTGCGGACCGTCCGCGCCTCTGCCACCGCCTCGCGAATGTCCTTGACCCCCGCCAGGACTGCAGAAAGGCTCAGGAAATGGGCACCGGAGCGATGCGCCGCGAGGCGCGCCAGGGTGGTCTTGCCGGTCCCCGGCGGACCCCAGAAGATCATCGAGTGCAGACGCCCGGTCTCGATCGCCAGGCGCAGGGGTTTGCCCGGTCCAAGCAGGTGGACCTGGCCGAAGAATCCGTCCAGATCGGCGGGCCGCATGCGGTCCGCGAGGGGTGCGCCGGAGGTCTCGGCGGCCATCAGTCGAAGGACAGGAAGTCCTGAACCGCCTTCTCGTCCACCTTGAAAAGACCCGAAGCCAGCTTGGGGTTGCGCTGGGTGCCGGAAAAGTCGAGCCGGGTCTCCTGGCCGAAGCTATCCACCATGATCATGCTGTCCAGCTCCTTGCCGCCGAAGCCGAGCTCGATGCGCACCACCTCCGTATCCTGATCCTTGGGGGTGAGCTCCACCCAGTCGCGTCCGTCGCTGCTCTCGATCGC
This sequence comes from Chromatiaceae bacterium, assembly GCA_041738985.1. Classification (GTDB taxonomy): domain Bacteria; phylum Pseudomonadota; class Gammaproteobacteria; order Chromatiales; family Chromatiaceae; genus Thiodictyon. Next base: position 1,553 of record JBGSOR010000357.1, read on the forward strand.
CTCGGCGCTGAAGTGCGCCTCGATGGGGCCACCGTCCGCGAGCAGTAGCGCCGGGGTACCCGCCAGGGCCTTAGACTGACTCCGGTGGGAGACCTGCTCCAGCTCCAGGTCATGGAGATAGACGCGCTTACCGTCCGCGACGATGACTTGGCGGTTGGGGGCCGCATACTCCCAGCGGAAGCGCCCCGGGCGCTGCAGATAGAAGGTCCCGCGGGCCTCCATCATGACGGTGTGGTCCGCGTTGAATGTGACCTGGGTGAAGCTGGACTTCAGGCTGGTGAGTCCCCGGAGATAGGCGTTCACCCGATCGGCGTCGCCTGCCGCCCGGCCGACCGCAGGGGCGAAGGCTAGCGAGAGCACCGCGACGAGGGCGATCGACAGGGCGACGGGCCTACGCCGGGCGGCGGCGGTTGGGACGAGAGAGGGCATGGATCAATCCTCGACGGGTGGGGGGGCCAGTACCTCGCGGTTTCCGTTGGTCTCCGCGGGTCCGACGATGCCGATGCGCTCCATCTCTTCGATCATACGCGCGGCCCTGTTGTAGCCGATCTTGAGCCGGCGCTGTACCCCGGAGATGGAGGCGCGGCGGCTCTCCACAACGATCTGCACGGCCTCGTCGAAAAGCGGGTCCGTGTCCTCCGTATCCCCCTGCGGCTCCGGGTCGATCCCCGGCAGGAGCTCCTGGGGCTCCCGCAACACGTCCGCGATGTAGTTGGGCGCACCCTGGGACTTGAGGTACTCGGCCACCCGGTGGACCTCGTGGTCGTCCACGAAGGCGCCGTGCACCCGCAGCGGGATGTTCCCACCGGGGGGCAGATAAAGCATATCTCCGTGACCCAGGAGCTGCTCTGCACCCATCTGGTCCAGGATGGTCCGGGAGTCGATCCGGGAAGAGACCTGGAAGGACATGCGGGTGGGGATATTCGCCTTGATGAGCCCGGTCAGCACATCCACCGAGGGGCGCTGGGTGGCGAGCATCAGATGGATGCCGGAGGCACGTGCCTTCTGGGCCAGGCGGGCAATCAGCTCCTCTACCTTCTTGCCCACCACCATCATCATGTCCGCCAGCTCGTCGATGATGACGACGATATAGGGCAGGTGCCCGATGGTCGGGACCTCCACCCCCTCCTCCGCCGCAAACTCGCGGGCCAGCAGGGGGTCCCGGATCGGCTGTCCGGAGGCCTCGGCCTCCGCCACGGCACGGTTGTAGCCGCCGATGTTGCGCACCCCCAGCGCAGCCATCAGACGGTAGCGCCGCTCCATCTCGCCCACGCACCAGCGCAGGGCATTAGCGGCCTCCTTCATGTCGGTGACCACCGGGGTGAGCAGATGCGGGATGCCCTCGTAAACCGAGAGCTCCAGCATCTTGGGGTCCACCATGATCAGTCGTACGTCCTCGGGCCCCGCCTTATAGAGAAGACTCAAGACCATCGCATTGATGGCGACGGACTTGCCGGAGCCCGTGGTACCGGCGATCAGCGCATGGGGCATGCGTGCCAGATCCACCACGACAGGGTCGCCCGAGATATTGGTGCCCAAGGCCAGGGACAGGGGGGACTTGGCCTCCCGATACGCGTCCGAGTCCAGGATCTCGCTGAGGAACACGGTCTCCCGAAAATCGTTGGGGACCTCGATGCCGATCACCGACTTGCCGGGGATGACCTCCACCACACGGACGCTCACTTTGGAGAGCGCCCGCGCCAGGTCCCTGCTCAACCCGGTGATCTTGCTCGCCTTGGTGCCGGGAGCGAGCTGAAGCTCGAACAGGGTCACGACCGGCCCCGGGTAGACCGACACCACCTGAACCACGACCCCGAAGTCCTTGAGCTTGACCTCCAGGAGACGCGACAGATCCTCGATCTGCTCGTCCGAATAGCCCTTGCCGCTCTTGCGCGCCGGGTCCAGGAGCTTGAGGGGCGGAGGCCCCCCCACCAAAGCGAGCTGCGACAAGCACGTCTGGCCGTCCGGGACGGGCGGGGGGCGGCGTTGGGTCTTGAGCCGTGGGGCGTCCTTAGGCACGGGCCGCTGACCCTTCAGTAGATCCGATAGGGTCAGCACCTGGTCGGGCTCCAACAGGTCGAGGGACCCCTCGGGCGCCCCGACCGTCCCAGGCTGGGAAACGGTGTCTTCGTGCCCGCCTCGCACAGGCTCGGGCTCGGCCCGACGGCTACGGCCGTGCCGGGGCTCGGGGGAGTCGGGCCCCTCGCGCAGGATTGCGGACTCCCCGGCATCGATCAGACGCAACGCGGCGGGCAGTTCGGGCGCCACGGCGCGCCGCCGCAGCCCGAAGACCCCCCCGGTCAGTCCAGACCCAAGGGAGCGCAGCCCCTGGAGTATCCCGTCCCCAATGGACTGGAGCAGGGCAAGCCAGGAGATCCCGGAGAAGAGGGTGACCCCGATCAGAAACGTGGCGACCAAGAGGATCTCGCTGGCGGGCCCGAAGCGGCCCCGCAAGTCGCCGCTGACCAGATGCCCCAGACCCCCACCGGGCCCGTTGGGCAGGTAGGCCCCGAGGTTACCGAAATGGGCGGTCAGATAGCCGCAGCCGGCGGCCAGGGTGAGAAGGAAACCCACCCAGCGCAGGGCGAGCAGCCAGGTACGGGGCTGGGCATCCGCAGCCGGTCCGCGAAACACCACCCAGGCGCTGAAGGCTACAGCGAACGGTAGCAAATAGGCGAAGAAACCACAGAGATACAGGGCAACGTCCGCAAACCAGGCGCCCGCGCGCCCGCCTACGTTGGTTACCTGACCGGTGTCGCCCACATACGACCAACCCGGGTCCTCCGGCGAGTAGCTGAAGAGAGACAGCAGGAGATAGAGCGCCACGCACATCAGTGCCCACATGGCCCCCTCGCGGAGCGCCCGCTCCACGTAGTCGCTGAAGGTTAACTGACCGTTGGGTGTCGCCTGTGCCATAAATGTCTCCCGAATAGTCCCCGGCATTATAGCCTTACCCAACAAACTTCGGGCGGTTCGCGAAAGGACCCAGTCCACACATAACGCAGTCCCAAGGTCCGATCCCAGGCGACCCGCGCCACGCCGCGCGGGAGCCCCGATGCGCAGCAGCTCCCAGATCGCCTGGGGTCTCCGGGGCTTATCTCACGTCTGAGATACGGAGGGTGTGGCGCGATTGCCTTGCCAGAGCGGTGAGCAGAAATACCTACCTCAGTTGGTCGGAAAAAATCCAGGAGTCTCTGGGCATACATGAGACATGTGCTACTTTTGCACTTGCGAGGCAGGGTTCGGATCCCGGCCATCGCCGGCTGCCTGATCCGCGAATCAACACTTGGGGAAGCTTATGAAGACCGCTACGCTTAGTGCCTTATCCGCTCTGATGCTCGCCAGCCCTCTGGCCGCAACCGCGGAGGACCTATACCAGGGTGGCTCCACAACGGTCCCGAGCTTCGACAACCGTTGGTACTTACTGCCCTTTGCCGCCTACACCTGGGCCGACGAGGACCGGGGGGTGGACGACGCGAACGGGTGGGGGCTGGCGGTGGGCAAGCCCGTCAACGAGTGGCTGAACCTGGAGCTGCGGGCAACCTACACCAATTTCGTCAGCTCGGAGTACGAGACGCCAGTCGTCAACCAGGATTACGTGGGGACGGGGGACTTCGAGGTTGGCGACGTGGCCCTCGACGCCCTGTGGGTCTTCAACCGCGGCAGATTCCAGCCCTTCCTGCTCGGTGGGCTGGGCGCCATCAGCGACGATTTCTCCTGCGATCGCACCCTCTCCAACGCGATCGGGGGCTGCCAGAGCGGAAGCAACAAATGGAGCTTCTTGGCGGAGGCAGGCGCCGGCTTCATGGTCCCCTTCTCGGAGTACGCTTCGTTCCGAATGGACGGCCGTTACCGCTATGACGACAACTCATCCGATCTGCGCGACGCCTCGGAGTTCGGCGACTGGATGGTGACCGCCGGCATCTATATCCCGCTCGGTGCCAGATCCAAGCCCGCGGTCACCCGCACCTTCGAGCTTTCCGCCGATGCCCTGTTCGCTTTCAATAAGGCCGATCTCAAGCCCACGGGCCAAGCCAGAATCGACGGATTCGCCCGCGACCTGGAGCAGGTCAACTACAACTCCGTGCAGGTGGACGGACACACGGACCCGATCGGCTCCGCCGAGTACAACCAAGTCCTCTCCGAGCGGCGCGCCGACACGGTGCGCAACCGCCTGGTGGAGCAAGGCGTCCCGAGCGATCGGGTCAACGCCCAGGGATTCGGCAAAACCCAGCTCAAGGTGAGCGAGGCCGACTGCGCCGGGGCCAGGTCGCGGGAGGCCCTGATCGAGTGCTTCCAGCCCAATCGCCGCGTCGACGTGACCGTTCAAGGGATGACCCAAAAGTGATCCCCACAGGGCAGCGCGACCTGCTGGGTCGCCCTGCCCTCCTGCCGAGAGTCTCGCCTTGTCGCCTTGAGCGGTCGCTAAGTCAGCCGGCCAGCGTCTCCATCCGAATCCGCACCACCCGCCCCGCGACGCTGTCCAGCGCCTCGATGCGGGCGATCGCCTCGTTCATCCGCCCCTCCAGCACCCGATGGGTGAGCATGACCAGCGGCACATGGGTCTCCCCCTCGCCGGGCTCTTTCTGCTGGATGGCCTCGATGCTGATCCCCTGCTCCCCCAAGATGCTCGCGATGCGGGCCATGACGCCGGGCTGGTCGCGGGCAGAGAGCCGCAGATAATAGGCCGTCTCCACTTCCTCCATCGACAGCACCGGGGTATCGGCCAGCTCGTCCGGCTGAAAGGCCAAGTGGGGCACCCGGTTCTTGGGGTCCGTAGTCAGGACGCGCACCACGTCCACGAGATCTGCCACGACCGATGAAGCGGTGGGGAGCGCCCCGGCCCCGGCCCCGTAATAGAGGGTGGGACCCACCGCGTCGCCCTTTACCAGCACCGCGTTCATCACCCCGTCCACGCTGGCGATGAGCCGCCGATGGGGGATCAGGGTGGGATGCACCCGCAGCTCGATGCCGCTTTCACAACGCCGTGCGATTCCTAAGTGCTTGACGCGATAGCCAAGGGCGCCAGCGTAGGCGACATCTTGGGCCTCGATGCGGGAGATTCCCTCGGTGAAGCAGCGCTCGAACTGCAGGGGGATACCGAAGGCGAGGGAGGCCAGGATGGTGAGCTTGTGGGCGGCGTCGATCCCTTCTACGTCGAAGGTCGGGTCCGCCTCCGCATAGCCCCGGGCCTGGGCCTCCGCCAGGACATCGCCGAAGTCCCGGCCTTTGTCCCGCATTTCGGTGAGGATGAAGTTGCCGGTGCCGTTGATAATTCCGGCGATCCATTCGATGTGGTTGGCGGCCAGACCCTCCCGCAGGGCCTTGATGATAGGGATTCCGCCAGCCACCGCGGCCTCGAATCCCACCACGACGCCGCGCTCCCGGGCGGCAGCAAAGATCTCGTTGCCGTGGCGGGCGATAAGCGCTTTGTTCGCCGTGACCACGTGCTTTCCGTTGGCGATGGCCTTGAGCACCAGCTCACGGGCCGGCGAGTAGCCACCGATCAGCTCGACGACGATTTGGACTGCCGGGTCATCCACCACCGCGAAGGCGTCCTCCCCGATGCGCCCGATGCCCTCCAGTCCCTCGATGGACTTCGGGTTGTACTCGCGGGCGGCCGCATGGGCGATCTCGATCCCGCGCCCGGCACGGCGTGCGATCTCCCGGGCATTACGCGTCAGCACGGTCACAGTGCCGCCGCCGACGGTACCCAGACCCAACAAACCGACCTTGACCGGCTTCATACGAAGCTCCTCATAAAGCGAAAAAGGGTAATGGGCCGCGGAGAGCCTTGAGCCTGCGCGCCTTCGATCCCGGTCAGGCGGAGGCGATCGCCGATGGGTTGCGGGAGGCCCGCTCTGCGCCCCGCTTTCTCGGCCTGATGGGCACCCAGCTGAAACGCGAAGGCTCAGGCCCCGCTCCGCGACTCGCGCCGGAACATTTCCTTGATCCCTCGAACCGCCTGGCGCGTACGGTGCTCGTTCTCGATCAGGCCAAAACGCACATGGTCGTCCCCGTACTCCCCGAAGCCGATCCCCGGGGACACGGCCACGTTCGCCTCCGCGAGCAGACGCCTGCAGTACTCCAGAGAGACCGAGTCGCCGCCGGGGATCCGGGCACGGATGCCCTCCTGGACGACATCGGGGATGCGCGCCCACACGAACATCGTCGCCTTGGGTACCTGCACCTCCCAGCCGGCCTCCTGCAGCCCCCTGCACAGCACATCGCGCCTTGCCTGGTACATTTCGGCTATCTCGCGTACGCACTCCTGGGGACCCTCCAAGGCGGCGATGGCGGCCACCTGGATGGGGGTGAAGGTGCCGTAGTCCAGATAGGACTTGATGCGTGCCAGGGCGGAGACCAGGGTCTTGTTTCCACACATGAACCCGACCCGCCAGCCGGGCATGTTGTAGCTCTTGGACATGGAGAAGAACTCCACCGCGATGTCCTTCGCACCCGGAATCTGGAGGATCGATGGGGCCTTATAGCCGTCGAATACGATGTCCGCGTAGGCCAGGTCGTGCACCACCCAGATCCCGTGCTCCCCGGCGATGTCGATCACCCGCTGGAAGAAATCCAGCTCCACGCACTGAGTCGTCGGGTTACCGGGGAAATTCAGCACCAACATCTTGGGCTTGGGCCAGGAGTCTTGGATCGCCCGACGCAGCTCCTCGAAAAAGTCCGTATCCGGGGTCAGGCGCACATGGCGCACGTCCGCCCCGGCAATGATGAATCCATAGGGATGGATCGGGTAGGCCGGGTTTGGAACCAGAACGGTATCTCCGGCCCCCATGGTCGCAAGCGCCAAGTGGGCCAGACCCTCCTTGGAGCCGATCGTCACAATGGCCTCGGCATCCGGGTCCAGATGCACGTCGTAGCGGTCCCGGTACCAGCTACAGATGGCCCGGCGCAGGCGCGGGATACCCCGGGACATGGAATACCGGTGGGTATCCTTCCGCTGGGCAGCCTCTACGAGCTTATCGACGATGTGCTGGGGGGTGGGCTGATCCGGGTTACCCATGCCGAAATCGACGATGTCCTCGCCACGGGCTCGGGCCTCGGCCTTCAACTCATTCACGATGTTGAAGACATAGGGCGGCAAGCGCTTGATGCGGCGAAAATCGGGCTCGGGGACGACCACGGCGACCTCTGGCTGGGGTAAAAGAGCCAGAGTGTATCGTTGCGTCCGAGAGAAGCAAACCGCGGACCTATGAAATTCCGTCACCAGAACGAAGGGACAGCGGTCGGCGGCTCCGCCGGACCCCGATGCCCACCCCGGCCTCGCCCTAAACCGGCTGAACCTCGTTGACCAGCAGGACCCGGGTCAACGCCCCGCCAGGGTTGCTGGCCGTCAGGGAACCGCACCGATCCGCCCGCGGGATAGGCCGCGCTCCCCGAGCACCAGCAACCTCACGGGGGCTCAATACCAGAGGCCGAGCAGATGGCGGCGCGGCCTCATGGGCACCGCCCAGCCACCCGCGCCCGGCATCCCAACCGGATACTCCCCCAATACCCGCGAAACCGGCCACCGGGCGGCACGCTGCGGCACCAGCTCCATCAAACGCGCGACGCGCTCCCGGGTGTCCGGGTGGGTGCGCAGCAGGGAGGGCTCCGATACCCGCCGGTCCGGCAGCAGGATTCGCTCCCAATACCGACCGCCAACCCGCTCCAGCTTCTCCAGGGCCGAGGCCAGCCCCGCCGGATCCCCGGTCAGCTCCGCGGCACCCAGATCTGCGTCGTACTCCCGATTGCGGGAGAGCGCGAGCTGCACCAGTGCGCTCAAGCTCGGCGCCAGCAGCAGAATCAGGATCGCCACCCACGGCACTTCAGCCCCGCCGATCGCCATTAGGGGCAGACTCAGCACCAGCAACACCTGACCCGCCAGACTTAGGAGTCCGGCGATCCGGCTCACCGTGTCTGCAAAGGCCATGACCTGCAAGTCCCCGTTAGCGATATGGCTCACCTCGTGGGCCAGCACCCCGGCTAGCTCCCGCAGCGTCAAGCCGCGCAATATCCCGTCCGAAACCGCCACGGACGAATCCTCCCGGCTTCCGGTCGCAAAGGCGTTCATCACCCGCGACGGCACATAGTAGAGCCGCGGTACGCGAGCCAGCCCCGCCCGCCGTGCCAGCTCAGCCACCAGCTCGTAGAGCTCCGGGGCCTCTCGGGGCAGTAGCACTCGCCCCCCGTAGAGGGACATCACCAGCCGGGGCGAGGCGACCGGATTGGCAAAATACAGAAACGCGACCGCGACCAGTGCCAGCAAGACGAAGGGCGGACCGCCCAGGATCCAGGCCAACAGGCCGAGCAAAAAGGCCAGGGTTCCGACCGGCAGGAGGGATTGGATGGCGTTGCCCATCTTATGGGCAGCGAGTGTCGATGTGTCCATGGGGACAATGTTGGGTCAGGCAATCGCCTTGCCAAAGACAGGGACGCTTGGGCCCTGCCCCGCGAGCGGTCTCCCGCGTTTGGCGGTCGATAGGCGCCCGCTCGCGTCGCGCTTATGATTGCGCGACGGATTGGCGCGCGGGGTCCAAGCCGGCCCCACCCCCCAGGTCAAGAATGCCCGCGGTCGATAGAGGATCCCAGCGTGACGGAGACCCCTGACCCTAAGCCCCGGTCTCGGAGCTGGTCCCGCTTGCGCGGCTTACTCCTTGACCCCCAGGTCGACGACCGCGCCCTGGACGAGGCGCTGCGCGCCGCCCGGGAGCGCCAGCCGCTGCCGGTGGTCTGGCTGCTGGGTAAGGCCCAGTCCGGCAAGACATCCATCATCCGTGCCCTGACCGGGAGCCCGGCCGCGGAAATCGGCAACGGATTCCGGCCCTGCACCCGCACCGCCCGCTTCTACGACTTCCCGGCCGAGGCCCCGGTGGTGCGATTCCTGGACACCCGGGGTTTGGGGGAGGTGGCCTACGACCCGAGCGAGGACATCCGCTTCTGCGAGTCTCAGGCGCACCTGGTGCTGGGGGTTGTGAAGGCGACGGACCTGACCCAGGACGCGGTCTTCGATGTCCTGCGGGCGGTGCGCCGCCGCCACCCTCAATGGCCGGTGCTGATCGCCCAGACGGGGCTTCACGAGGGCTATCCGTCAGGCGCCGGGCACCCCCTGCCCTACCCCTTCGACCAAGACCCCTGGCCTCCGGCCGTGCCCTATGACCTGGCCCGTGCGTTGCGCGCACAGCGGGAGCGGCTGGGACGGCTACCGGGACACTCGGCACCGCGCTGGGTGCCGGTAGACCTCACCCTGCCGGAGGACGGTCTCCCGCCCGCCAACTACGGGCTCGATGCCCTCTGGACGGCCATCGGGGAGGTCTCGACCCTGGACCTTCAGGCAAGGCTATACGGAGACGCCGGGGTGCGCGACACCTTCGCCCGGGCCGCCCACCCCCATATCGTCGGCTACTCCCTGGCGGCCGCCACCCTGGGCGCCCTGCCGGTGGTGGACCTGGTGGCCGTGCCAGCGGTCCAGGCCAAGCTCCTGCACAGCCTGGCCGCACTCTACGGCCAGGGATGGACGCGCCGGGAGGTCTCGGAGTTTCTCGGATTGCTAGGGCTGGGGATCGGCGTCGGCTATGCGGCGCGTCTCGCGGGCCGCGGACTCGTCAAGCTCGTGCCTGCCCTGGGCCAGACCTTGGGTGCCGTCTGGGGTGCGAGCGCCAGCGGGGCGACCACTTACGCCCTGGGGAAGGCGGCCGGCTATTACTTCGGCAGTCGCCGGATGGGCGAGCGGATCGATCCGGCTACCCTGCGCCAGGTCTACGCCCAGGCAATGTCCTCGGGTACCCGATTGCTCTCGAGCGATGTCCCAGGATCGACCCCGAATCCAGGCAAGGGCATACCCGCCAATGAACGCCCCTGAGTCCGTCGGAGGCGGCCGATCCGACTGCTTTCCGGTATGCGAGGACCGCCTCCCGGACCTGGGACGGATGCCATGTTGAGCCGAACCGACCGTCTGCGCCTCTTCGCCCTCCTGCTGTGGGCCATGCCGATCGCCATGCTTCTGCCCCTGGGTGCCTGGTGGCTGTGGCAGAACGGCGCCATGCTCGCCTGGACCCTGGCGTTGCTGGCATGCGCCGCAACAGGCTACGCCCTCCAGGCCTGGCTGCGTCGGCGCGACCGTCGGCTGCTCGCCGATATCCAGACGGCACCGGACCCCCATTGGCCGCCCAAGTCCAAGGCGGCCTGGGACGCCATCGAGGCCATGGCCGCGGGGATAGACCCGAAGGACTGGCCGCTCGCGGACGGCCCCCGGCTCGCCACCCTGGGCCGCGATGCCCTGGAGCAGGTGGCGCGGGTTTACCACCCGGAGCGGGCAGAGCCGCTGCTGGAGCTGACCCTGCCCCACGGTCTCCTGATCGCGGAGCGCGCCTGCCGGGACCTGCGTCAGGAGGTCGCCAATCAGATCCCCTTCAGCCACCGGCTAACCTTGGGGGACCTGGCTCGGGCCTACCGCTGGAAGGCGACGGCGGAGCGGCTCCTGGATCTCTATCGCGCCGGCCGGCTCATCGTCAACCCGGTGAATGCGCTGCTCGGCGAGGTCTGGGAGCGACTGCGCCGCCAGTCCTTCGGCGCCGCCTGGTCGGATCTGCAACGCTGGCTCCTCCAGGAGTACATCCGCAAGCTGGGCTTCTACGCCATCGAGCTCTACAGCGGGCGCCTCACCCTCACCGAGGGAGACCTCGCCGCCGCGACCCCCAGCTCCCGGCAAGACCTGGAGCAGGCGGAGATTCAGGCGGCCGCCCATGGCGAAGAGCCCCTGCGCATCCTGGTCCTGGGCCCGGCCAACGCCGGCAAGTCGAGCCTGATCAACGCCCTCTTCGGCCGCCTGACGGCCCCGGCGGACGTCCTGCCCGACCCGTCCGCCGTCATCGCCCCCTATCGACTGGAGCGGGAAGGACTCACGGCCGCCCTGATCTTCGACACCCCGGGGATCGACACGGGCGGCCTCCCGGCCAAGGCCCTGGCGCGGCTCGCCATGGACGCGGACCTGGT
>JBGSOR010000520.1:0-9541 GCA_041738985.1 Chromatiaceae bacterium
GCCCGACGGACGGCCGTACCCGAAGGCTCGGCCGGCTCGTTGACGCGCAGGTCGCTATTGCCTCCTCGCAGCCACCGACGCTGGCCCGGCTCCGCTGCGCCCCCGCGGGTCAATGGATTTAGACCAGTATTTCCGCGAGCCTTTAGAATCGACAGCCTCCGGGCTTGCACGCCCTCGGACCCGGCCCGATGTTCGCCCGATTGGAGCGGCTCTACCTGCCGCTCGTCCCTCGAGACCCCAACGCGTAACCCCGCGCCCGCGGGAGACGGAGCAGAAACCATGATCGAACGTGTGGAAGTGGGCGGCCTCCAGGTCGCCAAGCCCCTGTATGACCTGGTGAAGGACGAGATCGCCCCGGGCACCGGCGTCGACCCGGACGGCCTCTGGGAATCTTTCGGTGCGATCGTGCGGGAGCTGGCGCCGCGCAACCGCGCCTTGCTCGCCCGACGCGACCGGCTCCAGGCCCAGATCGACGCCTGGCACCTGGAGCGCCGGGGCCAGCCCCAGGACCTGGGCGCCTATCGCGCCTTCCTGGCTGACATCGGCTACCTGGTTCCGGAAGGCCCGGACTTCGCGGTGACCACTGCCAATATCGACCCCGAGATCGCGTCCATCGCTGGACCGCAGCTGGTGGTCCCGGTGAGTAACGCCCGCTATGCCCTCAACGCCGCCAATGCCCGCTGGGGCAGCCTCTACGACGCGCTCTATGGCACCGACGTGCTGGCGGACGAGGGCGAGATCGCCCGCGGCAAGGGCTACAACCCGGCCCGAGGCGCGGCTGTCATCGGGCGTGCCGCCTCCTTCCTGGACGATGCCTTCCCGCTCGCCCAGGGGTCGCACCGTGACGTCCGCGGCTACGCGCTGGAGCAGGGCAAGCTCGTCGCTACCCTTCCGGGCGACAAGAAGACCGCCCTCAAGGCCGCTGCCCAGCTTGCCGGCTATCGCGGCGACGCGGCGAGCCCGAGCGCCGTCCTCCTGGTCAATCATGGGCTGCATGTCGAGCTGGTCATCGACCGGGAGCATGCGGTCGGACGCTCGAGCCCCGCCGGCGTGGCCGACGTCCTGCTGGAGTCGGCGGTCACCGCCATCCAGGACTGCGAGGACTCCGTGGCCGCCGTGGACACGGAAGACAAGGTCGGCGTCTACCGCAACTGGCTGGGCCTGATGAAGGGCACCCTGACCGCCCGGTTCGACAAGGGCGGCCGGATGCTGGACCGGGCCCTGGAGCCGGACCGTACCTACACAGCCCCGGACGGCGGTACCCTCACGCTCCCCGGCCGCGCACTCATGCTCGTGCGTAACGTCGGCCACCTGATGACCATCGACGCCGTGCTGGAGGCCGACGGCACCGAGGTCCCGGAGGGCCTGCTGGACGGCCTGATCACCTCGCTCTGCGCCCTGCATGACCTCAAGGGCACGGGCGCCATCCGCAACTCCCGCGCCGGCAGCGTCTACATCGTCAAGCCCAAGATGCATGGGCCCGACGAGGTCCAGCTCACGGTGGACCTCTTCGCCCGCATCGAGGATGCCCTGGGGTTGGCCCGCAACACGCTCAAGATCGGCATCATGGACGAGGAGCGGCGCACCACGGTCAACCTGAAGGAGTGCATCCGGGTCGCCAAGGAGCGGGTTATCTTCATCAATACCGGCTTCCTGGACCGCACCGGAGACGAGATCCACACCGACATGGAGGCGGGCCCCGTGCTGCGTAAGGGCAGCATGAAGACAGCCCCCTGGCTACTCGCCTACGAGGACTGGAACGTGGACGTGGGCCTCGCCTGCGGCCTGCCCGGACATGCCCAGATCGGCAAGGGCATGTGGACCATGCCGGACGAGATGCGGGCCATGGTCGAGACCAAGGCCGGTCACCCCAAGGCTGGCGCCAACTGTGCCTGGGTCCCCTCCCCCACCGCCGCGACGTTGCACGCCACCCACTACCACCAGGTCGACGTGGCCGCCCGACAGGCGGAGATCGCCCGCGGCGGACGCCGCGCGAGCCTTGACACTATCCTCCAGATCCCGGTGGACAACGCCCGTCCCTGGTCGGCCGAAGAGATCCAACAGGAGCTGGATCTGAACTGCCAGGCAATCCTGGGCTATGTGGTGCGCTGGGTGGACCAGGGTGTGGGCTGCTCCAAGGTGCCGGACCTCGCCAACGTCGGCCTCATGGAGGACCGGGCGACGCTGCGGATCGCCAGCCAGGTGCTGGCTAACTGGCTGCACCATGGCGTGATCGGACGCGACCAGGTCATGGAGACCATGCGCCGGATGGCCGTGGTAGTGGATGGCCAGAACGCCGGGGACTCCCTCTATCGCCCCATGGCCCCGGGCTGCGACGGCATCGCCTTCCAGGCCGCCGCGGACCTGATCTTCAAGGGTCGCGAGATCCCCAACGGCTATACCGAGCCCACCTTGCACGCCATGCGTAAGCGGCTCAAAGCCACCGGCTGACCCCAACGCGCCCTCCCGCTGCCCCCCTGGCGGGTACCGAGCCCTTAGCGGCTCGCCGTCAGGGGCGGAGCCTCGTGCTGGTATTGGCCAGCGCAAGTCTGGGACAGGGAATCCGCTCCAGCAGAAGTGCCATGGGGCCTGCGACCTGCTGGACCCGTGACACTGATCGCAAGCCCCAAGGCTCCGGGTAGGGCGGCAAACACCCTGCCGCCAGCAGTAACGTAGCGTGCTCCGCAAGGCGAATGATCGAGTCACGCCCGAGCACCTTCGACCGCCGCGCCAATGCCCCGCCGTTTGACGGTCAACACCCTGATTCTCCTCGGCGTGGCTGTCGGCTTGGTCGGGCTGCCGACCGAGGCGATTGCGCTCCTGCTCCCTATCGACCGACTCCCGGACACGTCGCGCACAGCGGTGAACGTCGAGGGCGACAGGGTCGGCAGCCTGATCGTGGAGCGGCTGGCGCTCGGCACGTCCGGACCCGCGTATACTTCGCCGCCCGACCCTGTCCGAGCGCCTGGCCCGTTCGACCCATGAGGCTTATCCGCGGCTTGCACAATCTGCGCCCCGAGGACCGGGGCTGCGTCGCCACCATCGGCAACTTCGACGGGGTGCACTTGGGGCACCGCGCGGTCTTCCAGCGCCTGCTTGCCCGGGGCCGCGCCCTGGGATTGCCGGCCACGGTCATCACCTTCGAGCCCCAGCCCATGGAGTATTTCGCCCCGGACCAGGCCCCGGCGCGACTGACCCGGCTGCGGGAGAAGCTCAAGGCGCTCCGGGACACCGGGATCGAACTGGTCATGCTCCTGGAATTCGGACCCCGGCTCGCCGCCATGGGCGCCCGGGCCTTCGTCCAGCGCCTGCTGCTCGACGGACTGGGGGTTCGCTACCTGCTGGTGGGCGACGACTTCCGCTTCGGTCACGGGCGCACCGGGGACTACGAGCTGCTGCGTGCCATGGGAGCCGAGGCGGCAGCTGGCGGCGAGGGATTCCAGGTCGAGAACCTGCAAACCATCGCCCATGCAGAGGAGCGAATCAGCAGCACCCGAGTGCGCGAGGCGCTTCTGCGCGGAGATCTCGAGGCGGCCCGGCACCTGCTCGGACGGCCCTACCGCATGCAGGGCCGGGTCGGGCACGGCGACAAGCGCGGGCGCACCATCGGCTTCCCCACCGCCAACATCGACCTGCACCGGCGGGTGAGTCCTTTGCACGGCGTGTTCGCTGTTCAGGTCCAGGGCCTTGCCGCAGTCCCCCTGCCTGGTGTCGCCAATATCGGAACCCGCCCCACGGTGGACGGCGGCATCTACCGGCTGGAGGTCCACCTGTTCGATTTCGACCGGGACATCTACGGACGCCACGTGGAAGTCGAGTTCCGACTCAAGCTGCGCGAGGAGCGGCGTTTCGAGTCCTTCGACGAGCTGCGCGCGCAGATCGCCCGCGATGCAACGGCCGCACGCGACTACTTGGCGAGCCCCTCGGGGGGCGCGGAGGACTGAGCCTCGTCCGACGAGGAAGACCGCATCGCCCCGCGATACCGAGCTGCTCAGGCCCAAGGGGCAGCCCGGGGCGTCCGAAGACTCGGGCAAGCGAGCGGCCCTGGAGGCGCGGGCCGGCTGGAGGAAAGCCCGGAGCGGCGGGTGACCGAGTGACGCCTCGGCAACGGCCGGGCTAGACTGCGCGACCTGGAATTCGCGATTCGCCCCCTGCGGCTGACATTCGCCGCGCGATCCCGGCGCATATCGCCAGCGGCACGACACAAAAAGGCATCCCAGTGGCTGATTACAAAGACACCCTCAACCTTCCCAACACCGCATTCCCCATGAAGGCCAATCTGGCCCAGCGGGAGCCGGAGATTCTCAAGCATTGGGAACGGCTGGACGTCTATGCGCTGATCCGCCAGGCGCGAGCGGGCGCCGAGCAGTTCATCCTGCACGACGGCCCGCCCTACGCGAACGGGGAGATCCACATCGGCCACGCGGTCAATAAGGTCCTGAAGGACATCATCGTCAAGGCCCGCACCCTGGACGGGATGGATGCACCCTATGTCCCGGGTTGGGACTGCCACGGGCTGCCGATCGAATTGCAGGTAGAAAAGAAGCACGGCAAGCCGGGGCAGAAGCTGTCCGTGGCTCAGTTTCGGGTCGCCTGCCGCGAGTTCGCCGACAAGCAGGTGGACCGGCAGCGCAAGGACTTCAAGCGCCTGGGCGTGCTGGGCGACTGGGAGCGGCCCTACTTGACCATGGATTTCGCCGTGGAGGCAGAGATCGTCCGCTCCCTCGGACGCATCGTCTCGAACGGTCATGTGACCAAGGGCGAGAAGCCGGTCCACTGGTGCATCGACTGCGGCTCCGCCCTGGCGGAGGCGGAGGTCGAGTACCAGGACAAGCAGTCCATCGCCATCGATGTGCGCTTCCCGATCCTGGACCCGGAGACGCTGGCCGCCCGCTGTCACGGCACGCCAGACGGCTGCGGCGACGGCCCGGCCTCGGTCGTCATCTGGACCACGACCCCCTGGACCCTCCCTGCCAACCAGGCCGTCGCGCTCCATCCGGAGCTCGAGTACGTCATCGTCCAGGTGCAGACGAACACCCACCTGGAGCGCCTGATCGTGGCCGAGGGCCTGCTCAAGGACACCATGCATCGCTGGGGTTTCGAGCGCTATCGGGTCATGGGCTACGGGCGCGGGGCCGACCTGGAGGGTCTCAAGCTTCAGCACCCCTTCTACGACCGGGAGGTTCCGATCATCCTGGGCGAGCACGTGACCCTCGACGCGGGCACCGGCGCCGTCCACACAGCCCCAGGCCACGGCCTGGACGACTATATCGTCGGGAGCCGCTACCGCCTGCCCGTCGACAACCCGGTGGGCGGAGACGGCCGCTTCCTCCCCGGCACCCCGCTCTTCGAGGGGGAGAATGTCTTCAAGGCCAACGAGCACGTGGTGGAGGTCCTCAAGTCCCGAGGGGCACTGCTCCTGGAGCGGCGATTCACCCACAGCTATCCCCACTGCTGGCGTCACAAGACTCCAATCATCTTCCGCGCCACGCCCCAGTGGTTCATCGGCATGGAAAAGCACGGCCTGCGGGAGGCGGCGCTGCGGGAGATCCGCAAGGTCGCCTGGATGCCCGATTGGGGCCAGGGGCGGATCGAGGGCATGGTCCAGGGACGTCCGGACTGGTGCATCTCGCGCCAGCGTACCTGGGGCGTACCCATCGCACTCCTGGTCCACAAGGTCACGGGCGCGCTGCACCCACGCACACCGGAGCTGATCGAGGAGGTTGCGCGGCGGATCGAGCTGAAAGGGATCGAGGCCTGGTTCGAGCTGCATCCGTCCGGCCTGCTCGGCGAGGCCGAAGGCGCCGAATACGAGAAGGTCAACGACACCCTGGACGTGTGGTTCGACTCCGGCGTCACCCACGCCTGCGTCCTGGAGCACCGGGAAGGGTTGCGCTCTCCCGCGGATCTCTACCTGGAGGGCTCGGACCAGCACCGAGGCTGGTTCCAATCGTCACTCATGACCTCGGTGGCCATGTACGACCGGGCACCCTACCGGCAGGTCCTCACCCACGGATTCACCGTGGACGCCAAGGGCGAGAAGATGTCCAAGTCCAAGGGCAACGTGGTGAGCCCCCAGGACGTGATGAAGACCCTAGGCGCGGACATCATCCGGCTCTGGGTGGCGGCCACCGACTACCGCGGCGAGATGAGCGTCTCCGACGAGATCCTCAAGCGCACCGCCGACGCCTATCGCCGCATCCGCAACACCGCGCGCTTTCTGCTCGCCAACCTCAACGGGTTCGACCCGGCCGTCAACCTGGTCGCCCCGCAGGCCATGATCGAGCTCGACCGCTGGGCCGTAGACCGGGCGCTCCGCTTGCAAGCGGAGATCGTCGAGGCGTACGGAAGCTACCAGTTCCACCTGATCTACCAGAAGGTCCACAACTTCTGCGTCGTGGACCTGGGTGGCTTCTATCTGGACGTCATTAAGGACCGCCAGTACACCACCCAGTCGGACGGACTCCCGCGCCGCTCCTGCCAGACCGCCCTCTACCACATCGCCGAGGCCATGGCCCGCTGGCTGGCACCCGTCCTCTCTTTTACCGCAGACGAGATCTGGGGCTTCATCCCCGGCACCCGCGGCCCGACTGTCTTCACCGAGACCTGGTACGACGGGCTCTTCCCGCTCCCGAACGACGACCGCTTCGACCGCGCCTATTGGGACCGCGTCCTGGCCGCGCGCGTCGCCGTCGGACCGGCCCTGGAGACGGCCCGCAAGGCCGGACTCATCGGCTCCGCTTTGGACGCCGAGCTCGACCTCTACTGCGACAACGAGCTCCTCAAGACCCTGGAGGCTCTTGGCGAGGAGCTGCGGTTCGTCCTCATCGTCTCGGAGGTACGCCTACACCCGCTCGCCGAGCGCCCGGCCGAGTCCGCGGACACGGAGCTTGCCGGGCTCGCGGTGCAGGTCAGCGCCTCGCCCCACCCCAAGTGCCTGCGCTGCTGGCACCATCGCTCCGACGTGGGAACGAACGCGGAGCACCCGGAGCTGTGCGGGCGCTGTGTGGAGAACGTGACTGGGACGGGGGAGATCCGGCGGTTCGCCTGACGCGCCCCATTCCAGAGCCGAACCGGGCCTTGGCGCCAGGCGAGTACGATGAACCATCGCCAACACTCGGCCCGGCGCGATCGGCCCCTGCTGGGTCATTCGCACATTCCTCGTTGCATACAAGTGAATCCGACTCGCGGCGATCCGCCCAAGCCAATGGTTCTCGATCCGTGAGATCGCGCTTGGCCAACTTGCTCCGTGCCGGATGGAAGGTTGCCTGGCCGCCGGGGAATATCCCTTACGAGGACAAGATATTCCTCGTCACTGCCCTGCTCTCCGGGGTGTTTGCGCTTTTCGTCTTCACGCCCACCAACCTGATTCAAGGGCTCTCCCCGTACCATCATGCTGCCGTCATCGCGATGGGCGCGTTTTCCCTGGGAATCTGGGCAAGGGCTCGATCCGGGAAAAAGCCTCCGGTATTGACTTTCATCGTCGTATCGCTCCTCCTGCTCGATCTGATGTACTTCACGAATGGAGCGAGCAGGGGGGTCATGGTCTGGATACTGCCGCTCGCTCTCGTTTTCTCCATCGTGCTGCTCCGCGGACGGCGCCGCCTTTTTCTAATCGTTCTCTACACCCTGCACCTCCCTTGTTTGTTCTTGCTTGAGGCTTTCGAGCCCCATTGGGTGACTGCGTATCCTTCCAGCTGGGCGCGGCTGCTGGACCAGCTCATCTCGGTTCCGCTCGTGACCCTCATGACAGGCTTTCTTGTCGTGGCCATGACGCACGCCTTGGACGAGGAGCGGAAACGCTCGGCCGAGCAAGCGAGCAGGCTGGAGGATCTCGTTCGCGAAACCGGCCACTTGGCGCTGACTGACGGGCTTACCGGACTCCTCAATCAGCGCGCCTTGCGGGAGCGACTCCGCGACGAAATGGCCACCGCTGTCCGCCATGGACATCCGCTTTCCTTGGTCATTATCGACCTCGACCATTTCAAGTCGATCAACGACCATTTCGGACATCAGGCTGGCGACGAAGCCATTTTCCGCGCAGCCAACTGTATTAAGGACTCGGTGCGGTTGGACGACATCGTCGGTCGCTATGGCGGCGAGGAATTCATGGTCATCCTTCCCCATGTCAACGCGAAACGGGCGTTCGTTCTGGCCGAGAAGATCCGCCTGAGCGTCCAATCGGCCGAGTGCAACGGACCGACGCCTTTCACATTATCGGCAGGAGTTGCGGAGCGACAGTACGAAACGGACGAGGAGTCCCTGTTTCGGCGAGCGGACCGGGCCCTCTATCGGGCAAAGCATCTTGGCCGCAACCGCGTCATCTTTGCCGACGCGAAGTATGCTCACGGTTCGAATACGGGAATACGTCGAGCGCACACCGGATAGAAATTCTAATGAAGTCCCGCTCCGCCGTTTAACGACCGGTACGCGCCCGTATGGGACCTCCATCAGCGGCCGCCAGCTCGGCAAATCCAAGCTGCTCAAGCGCATCCAGCGCCAGCTCGAGACCCTGCCGCGGCTCGATTGCCGCATCGACATGGCACCGTCGTCACGGGCATGCTCCCTTTCGGCCGCCGGGGCATCTTGAACGAGCCTCAGTCGCCCGTTGTTCGGCTTGAGGAAGAAGTTGCCGCCGACCTTGCCACGGTTGACGGGGGACAGGATCTGGCCATCTGCGATGTAGAGGCCCAAGGGCGCCATGGCCCGCTCCTCGCCCTTATCGAGCCGAAAGACCGTGAGCTTGGTGTCGCGGTGCTCGATGGAGAAGGCCGTGGCGGCCATGGCGGTCAACGGGGCCAGCGCAGGCATCAGGGCCAGCAGCAGCCAGAGACGCCGCGTCGCGCGCGCACCAAAGACCCCACTGGCCGCCGCAGCTCGCCTAGATATGGCCCTCGTAGCCGGCATCCGCTCGTCCTTCCGACCATCGACCGGGCTCGATCCTACTCGCCCGCGGCCGCGATGGCATCCGCCCACCGAGGCGGCAATCTGCCGGGTTTCGTGCAGGTTGGTCTTCCATCGTTCGGCGCACTCCGCTAACGGGGACGTGAACTGCTCATCCTTCTATGGGATATTTCGCAACCGATGCGGGCAGTCGGACGGTTCGCGGTTCGGCGGGACACGGGGCGGTGGCGGAGTCGAGCGGTTTCGCTACTCCTGTCGGCCTGAACCCGGGGCCGCGGCCCCTGTGGCCCTTCGCACCCAATGACGCCTGTCCGACGCCCGGACCCTAGTCCCGGAATGGTGAACGCTGCCGATGGACCCCCGACACCCAGAATCCGATCCTGCCGCCGTGCCCGAACCGGATGGCGGCACCCCTAAGCCTGGACTGGAGGACCGCTGGACGGTCCCGGACCTCATCGACTTCGAGTACTACCTCGACCAGGACGAGCAGGAGCTGCGGGAACGGTCCGCCGCCCGCAAGGCGTTGATCGACCGCGACCGCGAGATCTACCTGGACCGCATCGCACCCGCCGTAGAAGGCGCGGACCCCCATACGCCCCTGCACCGGCGCCGGAGCCTGCGCCGCTGGCTCACCGCC
>JBGSOR010000513.1:0-9272 GCA_041738985.1 Chromatiaceae bacterium
AGGCGCCGCAGTGGGCTCGCTGAGCGGAAACGCCGGCCGTGGCGCCCTGATCGGCGCCGGCGCTGGCGCCGTCGGTGGGTTTCTCTACGATCAGCATCGGCGGGGGAATATCGACTGATCGATAGCGCGATGCTTGCGCCCATTGCCCGCACGCATAGGAGGCTTCGTTCCGTAACGCGAGCGCGGGCGGTGGGTCCTGTCGACTGAACCTGGAGCGTGGTTCAAAGATCGCCCGCAAACAAAGATCGCGAACGGGAATAGCCATGGTCCCGATGACGACATGCCCCTCGGACCGTTGGCGTCCACTCGCCTTTCATGCCAGCACGATCTTGGGCACATTCGCGCGCCACCTACCGCTGCGTTCCCGATCGGTCGGGACGCTGAGACATTTCCGATGAAAGTCTTAGAAGCGACTATGGCAGTGCTGATCGCCGGACCCGTGGCGGCGCAGGACTCCGGCTGGAGCTTCGCCATCTCGCCTTATGCCTGGGTACCGGGAATAGCGGCCTCCGTCGGCACCGCCTGGGGAACGGTCGAAGTCGAAAAGAGTGGCAGCGACGTGCTCTCCCATCTCGATCTCGCCTTCATGGGCGCGTTCGAGGCGCGCAATGGCCGCTGGGGCCTGATCGCCGACTTGTTCTACGCCGACCTCTCCCAAAGCCGCGCCACGCCGCTCGGTCTGCTTTTTTCGCGGGCGCGGATCGAGACCGAAGCGAAGGCGCTGAGCGGCTATGCCGCCTACCGGGTCGCGCAGAACGAACAGGTCGCGGTCGACCTGATGGCCGGCTTCCGGGTCAACTCCGTCGATCTCGACCTGTCCCTTTCGCCCGGGCTGCTTCCCGCCCAGCGTCTCGGCTTGAGCGAGACCTGGGTCGACCCCCTGATCGGCGGCCGCGCGCGCGTCACGATCGGCGACAGATGGTTCGGCAGCGCCTTCGCCGACGTCGGGGGATTCAGTGCCGCCTCCGATCTGACTTGGCAGGTCCTCGCGACTCTCGGCTATCGGTTCGACGAACGCTGGTCGGTCGAGGGCGGTTGGCGCTACGTCTCGATCGCGAAGGAGATCGACGGACGCGACGTCGAGACCGACTTCAGCGGTCCCTTGCTCGGCTTGACGGCGCGGTTCTGATACGCGCGCTCTATAGACGCCACGGGTTTACCCAGCGATTCCCCCCTTCGGCATGGAAGCCGAGACGACACCACGACGAAAAAACCGACTCAGGAGACAGAGATGAAGACCGGCCGACCTTTCCTCGGATGGACGATCGCCGCGGGTGCCGCTGTCGTATTCGGCGGCCCGCTTGCCCTCGACTCGGGCCCTGCCCAGGCACAGGCGCAGGCAGAGGCGACGAACCCGGGCGACAAACACTTCGACGCCAAGGGCAACCTGCCGTCGATGTACACGATCGAATTGCGCAAGGGCGTCTCCGCTACGCTGCCGTTCGAGGACCGGCGTGACTTCGACGAAGCCAAGAAGGGCTTCATCGCCGAGCCGCCCTTCATGAAAATCATGGCCGACGCCGGCAACGTCGCCTGGGACATGGCGAGCTATCAGTGGCTGCTGCAGGGCAAGGACTTCCAGAGCATCCACCCGTCGCTGCAGCGCCAGGCGGTGCTGAATATGGCCTACGGCCTCTACGAAGTCCTCCCCGGCAGGATCTACCAGGTGCGCGGCTTCGACCTCGCCAACATCAGCTTCATCAAGGGCGATACCGGCTGGATCGTCTTCGACCCGCTGACGGCCAAAGAGACCGCCCGGGCGGCGCTCGAATTCATCAACGAAAAGCTCGGCAAGCGGCCGGTGCTGGGCGTCGTCTACTCGCACTCGCATGTCGACCACTTCGGCGGCGTGCGCGGCGTGGTGGATGAGGCCGACGTGGTCAGCGGCAAGGTCAAGGTGATCGCGCCGGAGGGCTTCATGCAGGCGGCGATCGAGGAGAACGTTTTCAGCGGCAACGCGATGTCGCGCCGCACCCAGTACTCGTACGCCGTCCTGCTGCCGCGCGACCCGCACGGTCACGCGGACCAGTCGATCGGCAAGAACGTGGCCAGCGGCAACGTCGGGCTGATCGCGCCGAACCTTCTGATTAAGAAGGACTTCGAGGAAGTGACGGTCGACGGCGTGAAGATGGTGTTCCAGAACACGCCGGATACCGAGGCGCCGGTCGAGATGAACACCTGGTTCCCGCAGCTCAAGGCCTTCTGGGCGGCCGAGAACATCACCGGCACCATCCACAACATCTACACGCCGCGCGGCGCGCCGGTGCGCAATGCGCTGAACTGGTCCAAGCAGATCAACGTGGCGCTTTACAGGTTCGGCCAGGACGCCGAGGTGATGTTCGCCTCCCACAGCTGGCCGCGCTGGGGCAACGCGCGTATTCAGGAAGTGCTGCGCACGCAACGCGACACCTACGCCAACCTCAACAACCAGTCACTGCACTACGCCAACCTCGGCGTGACGATCAACGAGATCCAAAACGTCTACCAACTGCCGCCGAGCCTGTGGAAGCAATGGGCCGCGCACAGCTACCACGGGTCGGAGCAGCACAACAGCCGCGGCGTCATCAACCGCTTCCTCGGCTACTGGGACGGCAACCCGGTGAACATCGCACCACTGTCGCCCAAGGACTCGGCACCAATCTATGTCGAGATGATGGGCGGCGCCGAGAAGATCCTGGCCAGGGGAAGAGAACTGAATGGTCAGGGTAGGTACATGGAAGCTTCGGAGATCCTGAATAAGCTGGTGTTCGCGCAACCAGGCAATCAGGCGGCGAAGGACCAGCTGGCGGACGCCTTCGAGCAGCTCGGCTACCAGAAGGAAAGCCCGACCCTGCGCAATATCTTTCTGCAGGGCGCCTACGAGCTGCGCAACGGGCTACCGGGTGGCACGCCGGTCAGGTCGTCGGGACCGGACATGGTCCGGGCGATTTCGACCGAAAACTGGCTCGACTTCATCGGCATCGGCATTGACCCGCGCAAGGCTGAGGGCATGCGTTTCACCATTAATCTGGTCACGCCAGACAACGGCGAGAAGTACCTGGTCGAGATGAGCAACGCGACGCTGACCAACATCAAGGGCGAGCAGGCGAAGAAGCCGGATCTCACCATCACCGTCAATCGCGCCGACCTCAACCTGGTGATGATGGGCACGAGCACCTTCGACGACCTGATCAAGGCCGGCAAGGCGAAATTCGCAGGCGATCGCAAGCCTTTCGACCAGCTCAGGAGCATCCTGGTCGTATTCGCGCCGAATTTCGAGATCCTGCCGGGAACCGCAGCCCGGACTGCCGCGGCGGCGCCGGATGCGAAGCCGACCGAGGAAGCAAACCCCTTTAAGGTGCCCGAGCTACTGCCGGCGAACGCGGCCGGCGACTGACGGCGCAACAAGACCGGTTGCCGCACCTGGCCCGGTGCGGCAACCAGAGCCGCACGGTAACGTCTCACCGCAGTCAGTACGAAGCCCAACGCTTGGCCATGCTTAACCGCCCGATGGTTGCGCCTCGTTCGTCGGCGCAACCGACAGCAGCACGCGTCGGCGGGCACTTAGCCGGCACGCAGACGCTCGATGTCGACACTCACAGGTCTCGGAGGCCCTGGATGAAGCTTGTCCGGACTGTTTCGCGCACCGCCATGCTCGTCCTCATGCTCGTCGTCTTGCCGCAGGCCGACGCGGGCGAGGTGCTCGATGGCGTGAAGGCCCGCGGGCAAGTGCGCTGCGGGGTGAGCAAAGGCATCCCCGGGTTCTCCGAGATGGATGCGGCCGGAGCCTGGCACGGCCTCGATGTGGACTTCTGTCGCGCGGTGGCGGCTGCGGTCTTGGGCGACCCGGACAAGGTCAGGTTCGTGCCGCTGAGCGCATCGGCCCGTTTCCCCGTGCTCCAGACGCACCGGATCGATCTGTTGCTGGGCAATACCACCTGGACACTGACCCGCGAGGCGGTATTGAGGGTCCAGTTTCCCGGGATCCTGTTCTTCGACGGCCAGGGCTTCATGGTCCCGGCCGCCGCCGGCATTGCAACGCTCGCAGACCTGAATGGCGCGACGGTCTGTGTAGAGAAGGGAACGACGCATCAGCGCAACCTGACCGAGTATTTCCGGACGCACGGCTGGTCCGTGGAGCCGCTGCTGGTCGACTCGGCCCCCAAGGCTGCGGCGGCCTTCTTTGCCGGCGATTGCCGCGCCTACACCGCGGACTCGGCCGAGCTTGCCGCCATGCGTCTACTGGCCCCGGGCGATCCTCGCGCGTTCCTGATCCTCCCCGAACGCATCTCCAATGAACCGCTCAGCCCGGTCGTCTGGGGCGGCGATCCGGAGTGGACCACGCTCATCCGCTGGGTGCTGAACGTCCTGGTCCTCGCGGAGCAATACGGCGTCACGCGCGACAACCTCGATGCCGTCATCGCCGAGGGCAGCAACCCCCTGGTGCGGGCGACCTCCGACGAGCGGGAATTGCTGGCGCGCTCCATGGGTGTCACGCGGGGCTGGGGACGGCGGATCGTGCGGGCCGTGGGTAACTATGGCGAGATCTACGAGCGCAACGTCGGGCGCGACAGTCCGCTCAAGATTGAGCGCGGTCTCAACCGGCTCTGGAACCAGGGCGGACTCCACTATGTGCCGTCGATTGACTGAGTGACGCCCTGATGACCGACCTTCAGATATATCTCACCATCGGCATCTTCGCGGCCGTGATCCTTGTGATCGCCTTCGATCTGATCGATATGGCGGTCGCCGCCCTACTCGGGGTCAGCCTCCTGATTGCGTTCGGTATCCTCGACGGCGGCGATCTGATGCCGATCGTGCACACCGCGGGCGGTCCGCTCGCCCTGCTCTTCGGTGGCATGGTGGTGGCGCGGATGATCGCCAAGACCGGGATCTTCGAATGGCTGGGGGACGCCTTCCTGCGGGCGACGGGCGGCAGTGGCAAGCGGCTCCTGCTGCTCATCGTGGCGCTGGTGGCACCGATCTGCGCCCTGCTGCCCAACGCGACCGCCGTCATCCTGGTGGCGCCGGTCATCATCGGGGTCTGCAAGACGCTCAAGGTCGACTTTGTCGGACCACTGATCATCACGGCCATCGTCAGCAACGCGGCCGGCATGCTGACCCTGGTGGGCGATCCCGCGACATTTCTCGTCGGGAGCGCGATCGGGCTGTCCTTCACCGAGTATCTGCGGATGGTGAGCCTGGGTGGACTGCTGGCCGTGCTGGCCGTTGTGCCGCTGCTGCCGTTCCTGCTGCCGACGGTCTGGGCGACGCGGTCGACGCTGCCGGCCGCGCGCCCGCGCGTGGTCATCGAGCGCCCTGCCTTCCTGACGCTGGCGATGCTGGTGCTCCTCGTCATGGTGCTGCTGTTCCTGTTCGGGGAGTCCCTGCCGAATCACATAGTCCCGCCGGCGGTCGCGATCATCGGCGCCTCCCTCGCGCTGCTCGTGGTCTATGGGGTGCACGTCGAGCCGGTCGCCGAGGTGATCCGCGACGTGGATTGGAAGTCGCTGGTGTTCCTCGCGGCCATCTTCACGCTGGTCCATGCCATCATCAAGACCGAGCTGCTGCAGAGCCTGTCCGTCCAGCTCTACGGGTGGTTCGGGGACGATGTCATGTCGGTCGCCTTCCTGTCCCTGGGAGGTATCGCGATCCTGTCGAGCCTGCTGGCCAACATCCCGGTGGTGGCGGCCTCGCTGGTGATGGTCATCGGCTATCTGGTGGTGGCCGGGGCCGTGCCTGAGGTCGCGCTCTCCCCCGCTTTCGCAGATTGGCCCGACGCCACGCTGCCGGTGTTCGTCGCGATGATGTTCGGCGGTACCCTGGGCGGCAATGCCACGCTGATCGGGGCCGCGGCCAATATCGTCGCCGTCGGGATCTGTGCGGCTCAGGGCCGGCGCGTCAGCTTCGTGCAATTCCTTCGCATTGGGCTGCCGATCGCGGTGGTGCAGTTGGCGGTCGGGGCACTCTATGTCCTGGCGCTGGCCGCCATTCTGGGCTAGCGGTCTGGGCGTTCCCGCCCCTTTAGCCGGCGACCGACGCAGGCGTTTCTTACGAAAGTCGAGAACGACGTCTTCCGGTTCTTAGACGCCGTCCACCCCCGGCAAAACCCGTTGCTCGGCTACGGCTGGTTTCCAAGCGCGGCGAGGACCGCGAGGCCCCCCCAACGGAACCGCGGCGGCGGTCTCAAATGGCCGCCGCCTGGCGGGCGATGACGTAGGTCTTGGCGGAGAGTTCCAGGGAGCAGGTCCATTTGTAGGCCCGGTCCAGGGTCTCACCCCAGGAATAGACACCGTGGCCACGGACAATGGCGATGGGGTGGCGGGCCAGCGTCTCGGCCACCCGGGCGGGGGCCTCCGCCACGTAGCGCTCATAGTCGATGGAGATCACCGGCACCCGCTCGAAGTAGTAGCGGCCCTCGAAGTCCACGGGCTCAAAGTCCTGGCCCCCGAAGCTCACCCCCACCGAATAGGCCCCGTGGCTATGGAGCAGGGCCCGTGCCCGGGGCTGCGCCAGGTACACCGCGCGGTGCAGGGGCGCATCCAGGGAGGCACCTGGGGGACAGTCCCCTTCGATGGGACAGCGCACGAGCCGCTCCGGGGTCAATGCGTCCGCGCTCGCCCCGGTCGGGGTCACGTAGAACCAGTCCCCATCCCGCACCGAGGCATTGCCGGAATGGCTATCGTTGTAGCCATAGCGGCGCAGCCATTGGTAATAGCGCACCAGTTCCACTCGCGGGTCCGGCGTGCGCAGCTCCTGCCCTTGCAAGCGCTCGACGATGAAGTCGGCGATCCGCCGCGGATCGTCCAGTGGCAACCGCGGGGGGGCGCCCTTGCCCTCCCCCTCCCGTCCGCGGTCCAGGTCCAGATCGCTGGCCAGGGCGATGATGTCGGGGTCTTGCGGGTAGAGCAGCGGCTCGCCCACCGCCGAGCGATGGACCTCGATCTTGGGGTAGGCGGCGTGCTTGAAGCCCTCCACCAGCACCAGATCCAGTCGCTCCCCTTCGAGCCGCTCCAGCATCTCCCAGAGATCCGGGTCAGACCCCTTGGTCCGATTCTCCACTTGCAGGGCCCAGCGCTCCCGCGAGGCGAGCAGGGTCTGGTCGGCCCCGGCCGCCCGGATCTCATAGCTGTCCTTGCCCGGCACATCGAGGTCGAAGCGATGGTGGGCATGCTTGAGGTAGCCCAGGCGCAGACGCCGCTCGATCAAGATCGGGACCAGCCGGCGCAGCAGGGTGGTCTTGCCGCTGCCACTGGGGCCGACGAAGCCGAGGATGGGGATGGGGATGGGGATGGGGATCTTAGTCATGATCGGGTCTCCGGACGGGACACCCGATGGTAGGTCGGACTTCAGTGCGACATCAAATAGCAGGGTGGGTTTCGGTCCGATCAGGTGCCGCCAAGGCGAAGGGGATCGTACCCGTCGGGCTGACGCGCGAACCAGGAGGGCTGGACCTCAGGCGCGGCGCAATTCGTGGACAGTGATCTCGGGCAGGCAGTTCAGGCGAGCGTTGACCACCGAACTGCCCGAGCCTACCGAGGTGTAGCCCGTCATTGCACCGTAGGTCCAGGCCCCGGCCGCAAGGCGGCGCGGGCAGCGGGCGTCCCAGGTGAGGGCATAGCCGCCGGGCAGGCAGATCTGACCCCCATGGGTGTGCCCGGCCAGCATCGCCTGGAAGCCCGCGTGGGCGGCATGCCGATAGACCTCGGGGGTGTGGGACAGGAGCAGCGAGACCCCGTTGGGCGGGATTTTGGCCACCGCGTGGTGGATATTGTGGACCTGATAGTAGTGGGCGTCGTCGATACCCGCCAGGTACAGGGATGCCCCATCCTGCTCCAGGGCGACCGACTCGTTGAGCAGGACCCGGATCCCCATGGCCTCGATCCCCGGGACCATGCGAATGCTGTCATGGTTGCCCAATACGGCGAAGACCGGACCCTGAAGCCCCACGCGGATCGAGTGCAGGGCCTCCAGAGTGGCCTGGTAGGGGCCATAGGTCAGGGCCCGGTAGTCTCCCGTCAGCACACAGAGGTCGTAACCCGCCTCCCGGACGCGCTCGGCGATGGCGGCGGTAATGCGCGGGTCCAGGTCCGTATGCAGGTCGCTCAACTGGAGGATGCGCAGCCCCTCGAAGGGCTTGGGGAGACCCCGAAGGACGAGCGGGTTGTGGATCAGGCGAATGGTGCGGGCGTTGCGCTGGGCCCGAGCATAGAGGCCGGCGAGCCGCAGCGCCTGCCGGATGAGGCCATGGACCGAGTACCAGTTCTCGGGATAGAAAAAGTGGGCACCGGGGCGGTCGAAACAGAAGACCTCATGATCCTCCTCCAGACCCAACCGCTGGCGCAGGTGGGCGCGACCGATGCGCGCCTCGAGCGCCGCCAATTCCCGGCCGGAGGTTTCCCGCGTATCGGACCTGGCGAGGCGGATCCCCGGGGGCGAAGCGTCATCCCCGAGGTCGCCCCGGATACCCCCCCCGAGATCCGAAGGGAGGGCATGAGCCCGACCATTGTGGTGCCGGGTCGTCGAGACACCCGACCCGCTGGAACCGATTGATTGGATGGTCACGCCCCCTCTGCCCCCCCGGCCGGCCTGCCTGGCAGGCACGGCACGACACGACTCACCGCGCTGGTTTCAGAGGAATTGTGGCTCAATCGCGCCGCTTGCGGGGAAATTTAGGTCCCGGTCTGGAAGCCCTGCTGCTCCCTTCGTCGGATCGGTGGCGCCTCGGGCCTCGATCGGCGGAGTCCCGCGGTGGTCCATTAGGTCCCCGCGGGCGTGGCTCCATCACCGAAATGCGCAGGGGCCGGCCGCGCACATAGACCCGTTTGAGATGGCCGAAGAGCTCCCTCGGCATGCCGGCGGGCAGATCCACGGTGGAGTAGTCGTCCTGGATGTCAATAGCCCCGATGAATCGCCCTTCGAGCCCCGACTCGTTGGCGATGGCGCCCACGATCTCCCGCGGGGTCACGCCGTCCCGGTGGCCCACCTCGATGCGATGCCGGACCATCTCGGGTCCGTCGCGGTCACGCCGTTCCGGGCGGGGCCCGCGCTCCTCCCGATCGCGCGTAGGGGCCGTCCGCGGCCTGCCATCATCCGGGAACCGGCGTGGCTCGCGTCGCGTAAATGGACGGTCGTCGCGCTCACCCCCTTGGCCGCGCGCATCGGGGCTCCGCTCTCGCTCGGAAAGGGAGCGATCGTAAGGGGGGCGATCGTACGAGGGGCGAGGCCCTGCCGGCCGAGGCGCATAGCCGCCCCCATCACCAGGTCTCCCTCCGTCCGGCTCGCGCCCGAAG
>JBGSOR010000531.1:0-2516 GCA_041738985.1 Chromatiaceae bacterium
GCCGTTGACCGCCGCGCGCAGGGGTAGAACCTGGAGATCGACCGCCGCGTCGCCGCCATCGCGCTGGTAGCGCACCCCCGGAATGCGCACGGGGACCGCGGATTGCCGGGCCTGCGCCAGGGCAGCACGCAGCGACACGAAGAGCCCGCGGCGGACCATATTGAGCAGTTTGAAGCTCGCCGCCCCGGGGGCCGGCTCCAGATAGCGCCCGGTCTGACCGCGGAAATGCAAGATCTCCAGGTCCCCGTTCACAATCACCCCCGGCGGGCTGAAGCGAGCCAGGAGCAGATCGTCCGCCTCCTGTTGGGGATTGCGTGCCGAGCCGATCGGCGGGGGCACGTGCTGTGGCGCCAGTCCGTCCAGCACCGGGGTACGCGGGGCGAGCTCATAGCCGAGGCGCCCGGCCACGGATTTTTTCGCGTAGATCTTGGACTGCTGATCCACCAGGGCGAACAGGTCCGCCTGGTGACCGATCGACTCCGACGGTCCGAGCATCAGGAAGCCCGACGGCTCCAAGGCGTAGTGGAACATTTGCAGGACCCGCTTCTGTAAAACCGGGCCTAGATAGATCAGCAGGTTGCGGCAGCAAACCAGGTCAAGCCGCGAGAACGGGGGGTCCTTGACCACGTTCTGGACGGCAAAAACACAGAGATCTCGCAAGGCCTTGTTCACCTGATAGCCGCCGCCGACCTTCACGAAGAAACGCCGCAGCCGCTCCGGGGACACCTCCGCGGCGATCCGCTCCGAGTAGACCCCGCGGCGCGCCACAGCGATCGCCTTCTCGTCGATGTCGGTGGCGAAGATCTGGATGGCGGCG
Organism: Chromatiaceae bacterium; assembly: GCA_041738985.1. Lineage (GTDB taxonomy): Bacteria > Pseudomonadota > Gammaproteobacteria > Chromatiales > Chromatiaceae > Thiodictyon. The sequence continues at coordinate 818 of JBGSOR010000531.1, forward strand.
GCCTCTGCCGGGGTCTCTTCCTCATCGGCTAGGTATTCGAGCAGGGTCATCGCCAGCGAATAGGGCTCCTCCCCGGTGGAGCAAGCGGGGACCCAGATACGCACCTCGGTTTGGAGCGGCAACGGGGCATCATCCAGCCGTGCCTTGAACGCGGCGAAGACCCGCGGCAGCACGGCGGCGCGCAGCGCGGCGAAGGTCTCCGGATCGCGGAAGAAACCGGTGACCTGGATCAGCAGGTCCTGGAACAGGGTGTCCAGCTCCGCTGGGGTGGTCTGGAGCAAGCGCACATAGTCGGCCAAGCGATCCAGCTTGTGGACCAGCATGCGGCGGCGGATACGCCGCCGGACGCTCGATTGCTTGTAGAGGGCGAAGTCATTGCCGGTGCGAGAGCGCAGCAGCAAGTAAATCTTGCTGAGCGCGTTAGCCGCGCCCTCGCCCGGCTCGGACTCCGACAGCAGGCGTTGTCGCAGCAACGGGTGCCGGGCGATGCGCGCCAACTCATCGGCAATCTCCTCCGGCGGCAACACCAGGTCCGCGCAGCCTGCCGCGACCGCGCTCCCGGGCATGCCCCAATACGCGGCACTGACCTGATCCTGAACCAGGGTGAGCCCGCCGGCGGCCTTGATCGCGGCCAACCCGGCGGTGCCGTCCGAGGCGGTGCCGGAGAGCACCACCCCGATCGCTTGGTCGCCCCGGTCCTCGGCCAGGCTGCGGAAGAAGTCGTCCACCGGCAGATGCCGCCCGCGCTCGCCGATCCGCTCCAGGATCTGAAGACGCCCGTGCAGAATCCCCAAGGTCACGTTCGGTGGAATGGTGTAGATGCGATTGGGCTCCACGGCCAGGCAGTCGGTGGCCTCTGTCACCGGCATCCGGGTGGAGCTGCCAATCAGCTCCGCCAGCAGGCTCCGGTGCTGGGGGTCCAGGTGCTGAACCAGGACGAATGCCATCCCGGTGTCGGTCGGCAAGTGCTCCACCAGCCGCCGATAGGCCTCCAAGCCGCCGGCCGAGGCACCGATACCCACAATCGGAAAGGTCGCGGCCGAGTCGGGGGGCAGATCCTGGGGCTCATCGCCGCAATCGCTCAAGAGCCGATCGGGCTCCCTCGGATTCGCCTGCGGGCCGCTATCGGGCCCCTTGGTCGGTTCGGACGCTGGCGTCTTGTTGGGCATAAGGTCTCCTGTTCGATTGACTTAAGTGCCTCACGATGGATCAACCTCGAGGAGATCGTGTCATGACCAACCTAGGAATAGCTGTCGCCGAGCGCGGCGACTCCACGAAGCGCCTGCCAGTGCCCTTGGCCAAACAGACCCGAGCGGGTGCGCGTCTGGGATCCCTTGTTGGTGCGCTCCTTCCACTGGAGCCTGACCGGCGCCGTGCCGAGCGCCTTCTTGACCGGAGACGCGCTCGAGGACCTGCACGTCTTCGTCGGCGACGTCGTCATGGGGCCGATCGTCGCCCGCCTCGTCTGGGGCCTGATCGGCCCCCGTGCGCGCGTCGTCAAGGCCTATCACGGGGGGGGAAGCAGGCGGTCGAATTCCTTCCTGACGACCTCGTAGCGCTCGCAGACCCGCGCCTCCAGCCCGGGCCGGTCCAGCACGCTGATGTGGCCCCGGTGGTAGTGAATCAAACCCGCGCTCTGCAACCTGCCGGCGGCCTCGGTCACGCCTTCCCGCCGTACCCCGAGCATATTGGCAATCAG
>JBGSOR010000566.1:0-1764 GCA_041738985.1 Chromatiaceae bacterium
GTCGGCGCGCGCCGCTTCGCGCGCTACCGATTCGCGCTCCCGGTCGAGCTCGCGCCCGGCTACCACGGTTTGCGGATCGAGACCGGCGACGATTGGGCGGACGCCGAGATCCGTCTGATCGTTGCGCCACGCATCGGCTACCGTCCGGAGGCCATCGAGCATGGGGGACGGGCGTGGGGCCCGGGTACCGTGCTGCCCGCCGTGCGCTCGGCACGCAACTGGGGGATTGGGGATTTCACGGACCTGACGCGGCTTGTCGAGCTCTGGGCCGAGCTCGGGGCCGGGATCGTCGACATCGGCCCCCTGCACGCACTGTCTTGCGACGAATCGGAGCGGGTCGACCTCCATGCACCATCGAGCCGATTGTTTTCCAGCGCCCTTTACCTGGACATCGAAACGATCCCGGACTTCGCTGCCTGCCCAGCAGCCGTGGAGCTGGTGCACAGCCCCTTGTTTCAGGCCCAGCTTCGGGCACTAAGGACAGCGGATCTCGTCTCCTACGGCGCCGTCGCCAGCGCCAAGCGCGAGACGCTGGACCTGCTCTATCGCTGCTTCCGGGAGCAGCATCTGGATCGCGGAACCGAGCGGGGAAATGCGTTTCGGGCATTTCGGACCGCGGGCGGCGAGTCCCTCTGGCGCCATTCGGTTTTCGAGGCCCTCGCCGAGCATCTGAGCGGCGAGTCTAGCGCAGCGACGGGCTGGCAGGACTGGCCTGCGGCGTACCGCGACCCAAGGTCGCCTGAGGTCGCTGCGTTCGCCGCCGCGCATCGGGAGCAGGTCGAGCTCTTCCAATACTTGCAATGGCAGACGGACCAGCAGCTCGCCGGGGCCGGACAGCGCTCTTGGGAGCTCGGACTCGGCGTGGGGATCTGCGCAGAGCTCGCACTGGGCCCGGAAGCGGGCGGTGCCGAGGTCTGGGCCTCGCCCGAGCTCTATGCCCGGGGCGTGCGGGTCGGCACGCCACCCGACGCAAGTAACCCCGGCGGCGAGGTCTGGCCGATTGCAGCGCCTATCCCCGGACGCCTGCGCGAGGCGGGATACGCGCCCTGGATCGCCGTCCTGCGCCGGAATATGCAGGCGACGGGCGCCCTGCGCCTGGACCGGATTCCGGGGCTTCGTGCCTTGCTTTGGGTTCCGCCGGGCGGTGCACCGGCCGACGGGGCCTGGGTGCACTACCCCTTCGGGGACCTCTTGGGGGTACTGGCGCTCGAGAGCCACCGCAACCGTTGCCTCGCCATCGGCGAGGACCTCGGCCCGCTGCCCGCGCGGGTCAGCTCGGCCCTTGATCGCGTTGGCATCTTCTCGTATCGCCTGTTGTGCCTGGAAAAGGATGTCAACGGCGAGCTCCCGCCGCTGGCGGCGCTTCCGGAGCGGAGCCTCGTCGCCTTTGCGGCCCCGCCGCTACCGCCGCTGGCGGACTACTGGCAGGGCCTGGACCTGGACCTCTGCGCGCGCCTCGGCCTCTACACAAGCGAGCGCAGCCGCGGCGACCAGGTGATCGCGAGGGCCCAAGATCAGGCCCAACTGCTGGTCGCACTAGAGCGCGAGGGAGTGCTGCCCGAGGGGGCAACGGTCCACCCGGTGAGCTTCCCGGAGATGACCCCGGACCTGGTCCGCGCCATCCACCGGTTCCTCGGCCGCAGTCCGGCACTGCTCGCCACCCTGCGTCTGGAGGACATCGTAGGCCAGACCGGGGGCTTGGGAGCGGCAACGGACAACAGCGCTCCGCCGGCCTGGCGGCTCCGGCTCGCGCTGGACCTCGAG
>JBGSOR010000027.1:0-7932 GCA_041738985.1 Chromatiaceae bacterium
CCTTGCGGCTGCGGGACCGTTCGCCTGGCGCCCGCGCGCAGGAGCCGCTGATCGTGCAGGCCGACGGAGACCGGCTCTCCCAGCTCTTCCGCAACCTGCTCGCCAACAGCGTCCAGTACACCGACCCCGGCGGCGGACTCACGGTCATCCTGGGACGGGAGGGCGGGCGCGCGACCATCGACTTCCAGGACTCCGCACCTGGGGTCCCGCCCGAGGCCCTGCCGCGGCTCTTCGAGCGGCTCTACCGCGTGGACGACTCCCGCAGCCGCCACACGGGCGGGTCCGGCCTCGGGCTCGCCATCGCCCGCAACGTGGTCGAGGCCCACGGGGGTACCATCGGCGCCTTCCCGTCCCCCGCCGGGGGACTCTGGATCCGCATCGAGCTACCCGCCTGAGTTTGGAGAAACCGTCATGCCATCGAGTCCCCAAGCCCCCCAGAGCATCCTGATCGTCGAGGACGAGGAGCGACTTGCCGCCCTGGTCGCGGATTACCTCAAAGCGGCCGGTTATCGGGTCGGGCATCTCGCGGACGGCACCGGGGTCCTGGAGTGGGTGCGCGCCAACAGGCCGGACCTGATCCTCCTTGACCTCATGCTGCCTGGCAAAGATGGGCTGACCCTCTGCCGCGAGCTGCGGGCCGACAGTGCGGTACCCATCATCATGACCACAGCCCGGGTGGAAGAGATCGACCGGCTGCTGGGTCTGGAGCTGGGCGCCGACGACTATGTGTGCAAACCCTACAGCCCCCGGGAGCTAGTGGCGCGGGTCAAGGCAGTCCTGCGGCGCACCGCCGCCGCATCTGCGCCTGCTGAAGGGTCCGACGCCGGCCCGGGGGCCGCGGACGGACCCATCGCCCTGCACCCGGAGGCCCTGCGGGTCAGCGCCGACGGGCAGGAGATCGAGCTGACGGCCGTGGAGTTCGCCCTGCTCCAGACCCTGCACGGGGCCCCCGGCCGGATCTTCTCCCGCAATCGGCTAATGGACCGGATCTACACAGACCACCGGGTGGTGTCGGACCGCACCATCGACAGCCATGTGAAGAAGCTCCGCCGCCGGCTCGCAGAGCTGCTGCCGGATCGGGAGCTGATCCATTCGGTCTATGGGGTCGGATATCGCTACGAGGATCGGGACCCGGAGCGGGACTGAGGTCGCTTCCCCGCTTCTTGCGCCTTGCGTGCATGGCTGCTGCAACCCGGACGCCTATTCTGCTCGCCAACGGGGACGGCAAGTCCCCGGACCGACCGAATACCCCAAGACCCCTGACCGAGAACCCAAGCCATGTCACCCAAATTTCGCCGCGCCTCCCTCCCGATTGCACTCTGCTGCGCCATGCTCGCCGGCCCCACGGCCGCCCTGGCCGGCCCCTTCGGCCATCATGGGGACGCGTCCCAGAGGGTCGACGAGCGGGTCGAGCGCATGACCGAGGAGCTCAAGCTGACCCCAGAGCAGCAGACCCAGATTCGCACCCTGATCGAGGAGCAGCAGACGGCGATGGACCGCTTGCGGCAGGAGACCCGTCAGCGGATCGACGGGGTACTCACCGAGTCCCAGCAGGCCGAACGGGATCGCATGATGGATCGGCGCATGGAGCGCCGCCTGGATCGGATGGCAGACCGCCTGGACCTGACCGCCGATCAGACCGCCCAGATCCGCACCATCCTTAAGGAGCGCCGCGATGATCCGGACCTGACCCGCACCGAGGTTCGCGAGCGCATCGTCGCGGTGCTGACCGAGGAGCAGCGCAAGAGATTCGAGGAGATGGCCGACCGCAGAGGCGGCCGGCGAGGCCCGGATGGCGGCCCCGGGGCTGGCCCCGGGCTCTGATTCGCCGATCGCCTGTCACACTCTTTCATCCCCTCGGCGGCGTCCACCCCCGGACGCCGCCATCCCCTTCGGCGCCGATCTCCGGCGCCGCTTCTTTGTGAGATCGAGGACGACGATCGATAGCCCTAAGGGCCAGAGAGTCCGTTCGCGCGGCGCCGCCCGGAGTCAGGCCAGGCCGGACTCCGTGATCGGCCCGGACCGGTGGACACCGGTCCGCCACAGCTCCGAGACCGAGCTCAGGGCTTTGCCTGAGGGTGGGCCAGGGCCTCGACCGGACCCCAGTGGGTGGCGGTCTCGGATGACGCTCCTTTCTTGTCCTTGGTGCAGCCATCGCCCGCATTCGCGGTATAGGGACCCAGGACCATCAGGGCGCCGAGCAGGCCGGCAGTCAGCAGAGCGGAGGTACGGATCGTCATAGCGGTTGCCCCCAGGAATTGTTGGCTGGAACATGAAGGGACGTTACTGCTTCGACGCCGCAGCGTCTTGAGGGGCAACATCGGGGCGCCGACAGCAACCACAAGCCTGCCGCCCGAACGGCCGTGCCGCCCCGAGCGCGAGCACGCGCGCAGACAGGGCGACCGCCGCTGCGGGATAATCGGCGCCCCACGCGCTCAGGCGCTGGCACGACCGGGAAGGCGCGACAGTGAAGCTTAAGACCCTGTTACTCATGCTCGTGGCGGTCCCCACCCTGGGTTATGCCCTGGTGTACGCCTACGTCTGGCTCCAGACCAAGTGGGGGCTGGACCGACTGGCAGAGCAGATTGCACCGGTGGCGGAGCTCCGCTACGGCGGCATCGGTGTCGGCCCCACGGGCACCATCGCGGTGCGCGATCTCATCGTCTCGCCGCTGGAGGCAGGGGATTCGATCCGCATCGATCGGGTCGAGGTCACGACGCCGGGGATCGAGACGATCCTGAAGGGCTCAGCGGCGCTGCGCGAAGGCAAGCTCCCCGAGCGCCTGGGGCTTGCCCTCACGGGCATCCGGATCGACCCGAACGGACCCCTTTGGCAGGCGATCGGCGACGGCAATGCGGGCGAAGAGCCCCGCCCGACCAACGGCCTCGCGTGCAACATCGCCGGGATCGTCACTCGGGCCGGGATACTCAAGTCCCTGACTCCCGCGCAGATCCTGATGGACGTCGAACAGCTGCTGGAGCCCGGCGCCGACCCCGGCACGGCATCGATTCGCCTGAAGGTGCGCGAGCGCGGCTATGGAGATGTCGACCTGGACATGCGGGTCGCCCGACTGCCGGAGCGACTCGACACCTCCGAGATGGCACCGACCTTGACCTCCCTCTCCGCCAGGCTCTCGCTGGACCCGACCTATGCCCGCAAGGCCCTGGAGCTCTGCGCCAAGGCGAGCGGCCTGACCGACGACCAGATCCTGCCACGCCTGCTGGCCCAGGAGGATACCGCCTACGTCGACGACATCGGCATGATCCCGGGTCCCGGCATCCGCGATCTGCTCCGCGGCCTGCTGACCGGCAAGGCGGTCGAGGCACACATCGACATGCCGGCGGGATTGGACCCCGCCAGCATTCGGCGCTACCGGCCGGTGGATGTACCCCAGCTCCTGAGCTTGCAGGTCAGCCTGAACGGCTCCCCCGTGACGGACCTGAGCTTCGTGCCGGGACCCAGGAGCGGAACCCCCGCCGCGAGGCCCACATCGGCTACAGAGGCTGGCTCGCCAGCCGAGGATGACCCGAGCGCCCGGCCGGCCGATCCTGTCGACATCTCCTTTGCCGAGCTGACACGCTGTCTGGACTGCTCGGTCCTGATTACACTCCGGGACGGGCGCGAGCGCCGGGGCACGGTCGATGGGACACGCGATGGCATCGTTTACCTCAAGACCCAGCTCCAGCAGGGCTCCATGATCTCGGAGGTACGCGCGGCCGAAACCGCGAAGATCCTCTTGCTCGGTCCCTGGGGCAAGAACCGAGAAGGCCGCGCAATTCACCCTTAACCTCGACCGGAGCCAACCCATGAAAAAGACCAGACTCCCGCTCGCACTCGTCGGCTGCATCCTGCTCGCGGGCACGGTGCTGGCAGAAGAGCCAACCGGCACCCTGAAGAAGATCAAGGATTCGAATTCCATCACCCTCGGCCACCGGGAATCCTCTATCCCGTTCTCTTACTACGACGACAAGCAGCAGGTCATCGGCTATTCGCAGGAGATTGCCTTGGCGGTCGTCGATGCCATCAAACGCGACCTGAGCCTCCCGGACCTCAAGGTCAAGCTCAATCCGGTCACGTCGCAGAATCGTATCCCCCTGATCCAGAACGGGACCATCGACCTGGAGTGCGGCTCCACCACCAACAACGCCGAGCGCCAGAAACAGGTCGCCTTCTCGAACGGCATCTTTGTCGTCGGCACCCGCCTGCTGACCAAAAAGGACTCGGGTATCCAAGACTTCGCGGACCTGGCCGGCAAGAAAGTGGTGACAACCGCCGGGACCACCTCCGAGCGGCTGATCCGGAAGCTCAACGAAGACAAGAAGATGGACATGAAGATCATCTCCGCCAAGGACCACGGCGAGTCCTTCCTGATGCTGGAGACGGGCCGTGCCTCCGCCTTCATGATGGACGACGCACTGCTCTACGGCGAAATGGCCAAGGCCAAGCGCCCGACGGATTGGGTGGTCGTCGGCACGCCTCAGTCCCTGGAGGCCTATGGCTGCATGATGCGCAAGGACGATCCCCAGTTTAAGTCCCTGGTTGACTCCACCATTGCCGGTCTGATGCAGAGCGGCGAGGCGAGAAAGATCTACGCCAAGTGGTTCCAGAGCCCCATTCCCCCGAAGGGCCTAAACCTCGAATTCCCGCTCTCGGCCGAGATGACCGAGCTCTACGCGAACCCGAACGACAAGGCCCTCCAATAGCCTCCAGCAGGCGTCGTTGGCACGCCAAGGCGCCAAGGTCCTCGGGCAGGGCGGGAATCGGGTGCCACGAAGGGTCGCTCGGGCAGATCCGCAACCCCTGATTGTCCTTGGCGTTCTTGGCGGCTTGGCGTTAGACCTTCCGCGTACTTGCATCCGCCTTGGGGTTGCCATGAGCTACAGCTGGAATTGGGACATCTTCTTGAGCCCGACCCCGTCGGGCGAATCGACCTATCTCGGCTGGCTGATCGAAGGGCTCCAATGGACAGTCACCCTGTCCCTCGGCGCCTGGATCATCGCGCTGATCCTGGGCTCGCTGCTCGGGGTCTTGCGCACGGTCCCCAGCCGCTGGCTCTCCGGCCTCGCCGCGGTCTATGTGGAGATCTTCCGCAACGTACCGCTGCTGGTGCAGCTGTTCATCTGGTACTTCGTGCTGCCTGAGCTGCTCCCCGCGGGGCTGGGCGAGGCCATCAAGCAGAGCGATCCGATGACCCAGCAGTTCTTCGCCGCCCTGCTCTGTCTCGGCTGCTTCACCGCCGCGCGGGTCTGCGAGCAGGTCCGCGCCGGCATCCAGTCCCTGCCCCGCGGTCAGCGCAGTGCCGGGCTGGCGCTGGGCTTCACCCTGCCCCAGACCTACCGGTATGTCTTACTGCCGATGGCCTTTCGCATCGTCCTGCCGCCTCTGACCTCGGAGTTTCTCAACGTCTTCAAGAACTCCGCGGTGGCCTCCACCATCGGGCTCATCGAGCTGTCCCGCCAAAGCCAGCAGCTCGTCGACTACACGGCTCAGGCCTACGAGGCATTCATTGCGGTCACGCTGCTCTATGTGCTGATTAACGTCACCGTCATGCTCGCCATGCGCGCTCTGGAGCGCCGCACCCGGGTACCCGGCTACATCGGAGGGAAGTGATGTACGAATTCGACTGGACCTCGATCCCGGGCGCACTGCCGATCCTCGCCGACGGCATGCTGGTCACGCTGGAGATCACTGCCACCGCCATCCTGGTCGGCATCGTCTGGGGCACCCTGCTCGCGCTCGCCCGGCTCTCCGGAAGCCCGCCCCTTGTCTGGCTCGCCGCCGGCTATGTGAACCTGTTTCGGGCGGTGCCCCTGGTCATGGTGATCCTCTGGTTCTACCTGATCGTCCCCGCCATGTTGACCAATTGGCTTGGGGTAGGCCAGGGAAGCGACATCCGCATGATCTCCGCCCTGGTCGCCTTCGCCCTATTCGAGTCCGCCTACTATGCCGAGATCATCCGCGCCGGGGTCCAGAGCGTGCCCAAGGGGCAGGTAAACGCCGCCTATGCCCTGGGTATGACCTACCCCCAGGCCATGCGCCTGGTGGTCCTGCCCCAAGCATTCCGCAACATGGTCCCCCTGCTCCTCACCCAGGCGATCATCCTCTTCCAGGACACCTCCCTGGTCTATGTCATCGGCCTGGCGGACTTCTTCGGCTCTGCCTACAAGGTCGGCGATCGCGACGGACGCCTGGTGGAGATGCTGCTCTTCGCCGGCGCGGTCTATTTCGTCCTCTGCTTCGGCGCCTCCCTGCTGGTTCGGCAATTACAGAAGAGGTTTGCCACATGAGCATGATCCGAATCGAGAAGGTCTCGAAGTGGTACGGCAGCTTTCAGGTCCTTGCCGACTGCACCACCCATGTGGACAAGGGCGAGGTCGTGGTGGTCTGCGGGCCCTCGGGGTCGGGGAAGAGCACGCTCATCCGCTGCGTCAATGGCCTGGAGGCGATTCAGCAAGGGCGCATCGAGGTCAACGGCACCGCCCTGGACGACCCCAAGACCAATCTGTCCAAGCTCCGCTCCCATGTTGGCATGGTCTTCCAGAACTTCGAGCTCTTCCCCCACATGCGCGTCACGGACAACCTGACCATCGCCCAAACCAAGGTGCTGGGCCGCTCCAAGGAAGAGGCCGTGGCCCGCGGCCTCAAGATGCTGGACCGGGTCGGGCTCAAGGCACAGGCGGAGAAATTCCCGGGCGCACTCTCGGGCGGTCAGCAGCAGCGCGTCGCCATCGCCCGGGCGCTCGCCATGGACCCCATCTGCATGCTCTTCGACGAGCCCACCTCCGCCCTGGACCCGGAGATGGTCAACGAGGTCCTGGACGTCATGGTGGAGTTAGCCACCGAAGGCATGACCATGATGTGCGTGACCCACGAGATGGGCTTCGCCCGCAAGGTCGCGGGCCGGGTCATCTTCATGGACCATGGCCGGATCGTGGAAGACGCGACCAAGGACGACTTCTTCGGCACCCCGCGGTCGGATCGAGCCCAGTTGTTTCTGTCCAAGATCCTTCAGCATTGAGCGGCCGCTGGGCGGCGGCAGGGCGGCCACTGGTCGCGCCGGGGGCGGCGCTCCTATGTCCCGCGGTCACGGTACGGTTTCGGTCAGGCGACCGGGCGCTTGGGGCGCGACCCGCGTCTCCGCGGCCAGCTCGGCGATCCGCGGCAGCATTCGGCTCAGGACCCGGTTCATCGCCACCACCCCGCCATAGGCATCGTCCGTGGCCGCGGGCTCGCTGTCGGAAAACACCTCCGTGGCCAGGATGCGGCGCCCGTCCGGGGCCACCAGTCGCACCCGAAGCGCGACCCGGGCTTGGCTCGGACGGGTACGGAAATCCTGGTACAGGGACTCGATGACGACGTCGAGTCGCAGATCCGCGTCGATGCCCCGGGCATCCTCGCTCACCGCGCCGAAGGCCCCGCTTGCCCCCAGGGCCTGGACCAGCAGAGGCCCGAGCATGGCGGCGGGTGCGTCCACCCATTCGTGGTCGGCGAAGGAGTCGAGTCGATAGTCCCGCTCCAGATAGGCCATCCGGCGGCTGCCATAGCCGGCGGCGGCCTCGACGGGCGAGACCAAGAGGGTTGGCCCAGAGCCCCGAAACGTCGCGGGCTGGCCAGCGACGGAGGGCAGGCTCGGTGCCAGCAGATAAGTCAGGGGCGGCGCTCCGCGCGGGCCCGGCAGCATTCCGGCGCAACCGCCCACCAAGGCCGCGACCAGACACGCGAGGGTGAGGGCAACAAGGGACTTCATCGACGCTCCCCCGGCCCCGGACGCCGCGGGCGTCCGTAGAGGAGCATCGTCGGGTCCTGCTCCAGGTCCGCGGCGACGCGGTCCAGCCGTCCCGCGAGACCGCGCAGGTCCTTGAGCAGGGCGACCAGCTCCGGCATCCCGTCGCGGGTCAGGGTGGCAAGACCAGGGGCCGCCTCGGCCGTCAG
>JBGSOR010000075.1:0-2097 GCA_041738985.1 Chromatiaceae bacterium
CTAATGGGCCATTGTCCCGGTTACGGTGCTTCCAGCCAAAGCGACCAATCGGTCCCCAAACGTCCCTGTTCTTCGCTCGACGGATATCGGCTATCGCTAGGGCGAAGAAGACCTCAAACTCATCAAAGGCAGTTTCATAGTTCTTTCCAAGAAAGAAAGTGTCGTCCAATCTTGGCTGAAGGATTTTGAATAGGTATTCGCTGAGTGGCGTGTAATGTCGCTCGTGCCCAGGAATTTGCTTGAATGCGTTCGTGCGAATCAGTTCAAGAAGTCCGTTAGAAACGGCTTCGACGAATGTGTCAGTCAGGTCGCGATATTCACTACTAGGAAGTTGAGTGTAGAAGAGGGTCGCAAGATTGTCGTAACGTTGTGCATCTATCGCCGCGATACCTGCTGTGTAGAGCTCCAGAATTAAGGGGTACCAGCGAAGCTCTAACCAAATTGTGAGCCCTCCACGGGATTCAAGGCGATCACTAGAGCGAGCAATACATTTCTGCATCGTGCTGGCATGAATCGTCTTTCCCCAATGGGCGATGCACGCAAGTAGCAACGATAAATCAGCAGCCGCATCTTCATATCGGCTGATCCGATCAAGCATTTCTTCCTTTGTGAATTGTCCTGAAGTCGGGAAGCTATCTTCGGACGTGATTGAAAGAAAGCGGCGAACTTCATTAGCAAGCAAATCATGCAGTTCAATTGTGTCCTTCCGGCAAAGCTGCATGAATTCCGAGCGCTGGCCAGGTAGCGTTGGAGCCCCGCGTACTGGGTGAACGGGGGGCCTGCGCGGCCCCCATCAGGCGGGTCGCTGGTCGCGAGCTGGCGGAGTCTGGCGCCTTGGCCGGAAGGGCCAAGGGACGGTGCCGCGACAGTGGTCGTTGAGGCCTTGGCGTGGAGGCGAGGGCGAGGCCTTAGGCGGTGCCGCTAAGCGCGAGTCCGGACTCAATCCGGCGCCGGGTCGGAGGCCTCGCAGGCCAGGCGCGCCAGGGTCGCGGTGTAGTTCCACGGCATCCAGGCGGCAGGGTCGAGCGCCACCGCGGCGGCATGGCGCTGTAACGCGACCAGATAGTCGACGGGCGCGACCTGGTGCAGTTCGGCGGTATGGATCAGGCTCATGAACAGGTCGCCGACCTGCGCGCCGTTGAGGGTGCGATAGAAGAGACTGTTCTTGCGATGAAGAATCGCCTTCTTCAGTGCCCGCTCGCAGAGGTTGTTGCTCAAGGGTGCGCCGGGGACCCGCAGGAACAGGGTCAGTTTCTCCCAGTGGTTCTGCAGGTAGGCGATCGCCTGTCCGAGTCCCGAGCTCGGCTCCACGGTGCGGTCCTTGAGCTGCTTCGCCATCCAGTCCTGGAGCGCCTGCATCCGCGGGCCGCTCTGCGCTTGATGGAGCCGTAGCCGCGCTTCGGGGGACAGCCCCTCCTGCCGGGCCTGCCGATCGGTGTGGAACACCGGGCGCAAGGTCTCCAGGACGAAGGCCACCTCCGCGGGAAAGGCCTCATGGACCTCGACGAATTTGCGCCGCCCGTGCGGGATGCAGGAAGCGGCCTGGGTCGGATGGTCCTTCGGGGTATTGCGCGCCAGGGCATCGGACATCTGGATCGGGATCTCGGCGCTCGGGCGCCGGTCGAGGACCTCGGCCAGATGCTCCCCCGCATGACAGGGCCCGGTCTTGAACAGGGCGATGAGGCCGTGAGCGGTCTCGGCCACCACGCCGGAGGTAAAGACCCCGGTACGCTCCTGCTTCGCCCCGGGGGCAGCGCCTCGGCACGCGCTTCGGCGGTGAGCTTGAGGATGCCCATGGTGGTGTCGTCGTTGTAAAGCACCGTGCCCTGGGCCGCCTGACGGGCCAGTTCCTCGAATGCGGGGGCGAGGCCGGGCGCCGCCGCGGCGACTACATCCCATTGGGTGGCGGACGGCAGGGGGATGGCCAGGGCCTGCTCCAGGCGCTGGATGCGATGAAACGGCAGGCCGCAGCCGTACTTGAGCAACGCGATCATGGCCGCGGCGGTCTCATCGTATTTCGACGCGCCGACCCCCGCCGGGGGTGCGGCGGCGAAGACCGTGCCGCACAGCCCGCAGCGCAGCCGCTCCAGGAGATCG
>JBGSOR010000106.1:0-1717 GCA_041738985.1 Chromatiaceae bacterium
CCAGATTCGCCCGCGCCGCGTCGACCGCGTGGCGCTCGTTGATACCGTCGAGACGCGCGACGACTTGCCCCGCCCGGACCTGGTCACCCACGTTGACGGTGCGCTCGATCAGCTGGCCGCCGACTCGGAAAGCCAGGGCGACGTCGTCCTGGGCCTGGATGTTTCCGGTGAGGGTCACGATCTCGCCGCCTGGGAGCTCCTCGACGGTGACCACCCGGACCGGGCGGACGGGCTCCGGGACCGGCTGGGCCTGGTCCGCCGGCTGGCAGCCCGCGACCAGAATCATTAGGGCGGAGGCCCAGGAGAGGGACGCCCCGACGCGAATGGCGGTGCCCGCCTCGGCGCCGCGGGGAGAAAAAATGACCGCTTCCAAGTGAGCTCTCCCAGTGATGTATTCAGGGCCGGACAAACCGCCCGCCCGGGACGGGCCGGAACGATAAGCGAACGCCGGTTATTTCGCGACGCCCTAGGCGTCGCCGCTCTCGCCGGTGCAGGAGGGGCTGACAGCAGCCTCGGCAGCGTCTCGCATCGTATGGTCGACGCCCCACAGCGCATGCTCAAGGGGATAGGTCGAGCGCACCCCGATATCGTCCCAATGCGTGGCGATCCAATCGTCCGCGGCGCGCCAACCGATGTCGTGCAGATGCTGGAGAAAGGCCCACTCCGCGTTCATTTTCGAGGATACGCCGAGATCCGCCATCTCGCGCTCCGCGTGAATGCGGTGAATGGATAGATTACGCAGTCGCTCGTCTCGGTGCTCCACCACGCCGCTTAACCCTTTGAGCAAAAGGATGGCGCGAATATCTTTGATCAGGCTCGAGTTGAAATCGATCTCGTTCACCCGATTCAAGATGTCGCGCGCGGTTCTGGGTACGCCCTCGCGAACCAGCGGGTTGATCTGCACAATGACCAGATCTCGCGCGGTCGTCTCCTCGACCAGCGGATAGAGGACCGGGTTGCCCATAAAGCCGCCGTCCCAATAGGCTTCGCCGTCGATCTCCACGGCCTGGAACATAAACGGAAGGCAGGCCGAGGCCATCACCGCATCCACCGTGATCTGCGGTGCCTTGAAGACGTAGGGGCGACCGGTACGGACATTGGTTGCGCTGATGAAGAGCTTGAGCGCGTCGCAGCGGTTGACCCGCTCGAAATCCACCATCTCCGCCACGAGGTCGCGCAGCGGATTGATGTTGAGGGGGTTCGTATCGTAGGGCGACACCAGCCGGCTCAACAGATCCATGGCAATGAAGCCGGGGGAGAAATCGAGCGACCAGCGACCGACCATCTGATCGAGCCAGGTACGCTGTATCGGGCTGGTTCGCCCCGCCTCGCTGACCGCGCGCCAGAACTGCGCCAGCGCCGATGAACAGGTGGCCTGGATTCAGGCCCAGCCGTACACGCTGGCCACCCTTGCGGGCGGCATTGCGGGAATCCGGGACCGGCGGCGGCCGAGCATCGACTTCTCGCTGTTCAAGACCTTCCCGGTTTCCGAGAAGATGAACCTGCAATTCCGCGCCGAGGCGTACAACCTGTTCAACTCGCCGTGGTTCGGCAACCCCAGCAACAACCTGAGTTCGACGACGCCGGGCCGCGTCACGCCGAGCCAGTCGAACGATCCGCGCAACGTGCAGTTGGCGCTGCGGCTGTCGTTCTAACTCGAAGTCCGGCGCGGGAGCCAGTCGTTCACGCTCCTGGCTCAGTAAAAGTGTTACCGGCG
>JBGSOR010000114.1:0-17328 GCA_041738985.1 Chromatiaceae bacterium
CCGGGAGGCCAAGGGCTGGCTGCAGCTGGATGCGGACCAGCGCGCCGCGCGCGCCCGCAGCGAGCCCCTGACGCCGCTTCAGTCCCAGCAGATTCAGATCCGCGAGCGGCAGGAGCGCATGCGTCTGATGGAGACCTACCAGGACCAGCGGCGGGAGATCGACGCCCTGCGTCGGGCGGAGCGCCGCGGCTCGGAGCCCGGCGGATCCAGATTTGATCGGGGTGCGCGTAAGCAGGGCCTGATGATGCGCCAGGGCCGCGAGCTGGAGGGTTTGCGACTGCGTCAGGGCATGGGGCGCGAGCGGCTGGGCATCCCCCCGGGACCGCACCGCCGACGCTAAACGCAGACCGCCGGGGGTTGCGACCGCCCACATTCTCGGTCCGGCGGGCGGAGTGCGCCATTGCCGGCTTCTTGGGCCCCGGCGCCCCTTGCTATCATCCCGCTATACCGATTGGCTAGTATCCGCAGCGAACAAAGAATGAGCAATTCACCCAAAGTCAAGGTCCTGTTCGTTTGCATGGGGAACATCTGCCGCTCGCCCACGGCCCATGGGGTTTTCAGGCACCTGGTGGCGCAGGCCGGGCTGGCCTCCCGGATCGAGATCGACTCCGCCGGCACCCATGCCTACCACGAAGGCGAGCCCCCGGACGAGCGCGCCCAAGAGACGGCGCTCGCCCGCGGGATCGATATCGCGGATCTGCGTGCCCGCCGTGCGGCGCCCCAGGATTTCCAGTATTTCGACTATGTCCTCGCCATGGACCAGGATAACTACCACCGCCTGTCCCTGATCTGTCCCCAGGGCATGGAGCGCAAGCTCCTCCTGTTCATGGACTACGCCCCCGAGTTTCGGGTGCGCGAGGTTCCGGACCCCTATTACGGCGGGCGGAGTGGCTTCGATCGGGTATTCGACATGGTAGAGGCCGCCGCCCGCGGCCTGTTGGGGGAGATCTCTCGGCGCCACCTGTGAGCCTGGGCCGGGATCGCCAGTCCTGTATCGGAGCTCCGCCACCGCCCGCAGTCCGAAGACCCAGCCGTAGACGTCAGCCACGCGGTGTTTGTCCTTCACGTACTGGACGCCGATGCTGGCCCTGAGGGTTGGAGCTCGGCGGACAAATTCGCCGCGGTGCACAAAGAGAGGGCCCTGGCTGAGACCGCAGCCTGCTGGTGCTGTCAAAAAAAGCCGCGGCGATCTGGGGCAGAGCACGAGGACGCATGATCCGCACCCGAGATCGCCGCCAAGCCATTGAGCTGATCGATGCCTTGCGGGTCTCTCCCTCAAAGGGGCTAGAATCCCGCCCGACCAGGCCGTTGACCTGTTGAACCGGGAGGCTTTGCATGCGGGTGTTGGGGTGGTTTGCTCTGGGCGGACTGGCTCTGTTGCTGGGAGGCTGCGGTGGCGGCGGCAGGGGTACGACGATCGATACCGCCGAGGAGCTCCCCGTAAGCTGTCTTGCCAAGCCTAATCGGGGCAAGTGCGGCGGAAGCCAGAAAAAGTACTACTACGACTACCGGGACAACCGCTGCAAGGCATTCACCTACAGCGGTTGCGGCGGCCGGGTACCCTTCGAGTCCAAAGAGGATTGCGTGAGCTACTGCGTGGCCCCGCCCTGAAGGTTAGCCATCGAGCCGCAGATTTTCGCTGGTGGACCCGTTGCGGCGGGGGCGCCCGGCGATGTTCGACCAGATGGAAGCGTGCGATCGGCGACCGCGAACCCGCACCCGTTCCGTTCATATCAGTTGTGTGCGCCAGCTCGCAGTTTGCCCTGAATTCCATCGAAGAGCTCAAGACACACATCGACTAATTTCTCGGGATCGCCCTCCGCAAGTCCTTTCTGAAGCTCAGACTCTAAAGCCCGCGTCTCCGCTAGCGCTTTGCGCTCCCAAGTATTGATCTCCATATCGTGGATCAGTCGGCCCAGGTAGACCAGCTGTGGCGTGTCGAGCCTTCCGTGCTGAAGCAGTGTCTCGAATGTCGAGCGATCATGGTAGCGGCGGAGCTCGGCGTCCGGCGTGTCGAATGCGATTCCCACCTCGATGACTGCGCCACGGGGGTAAAACCGGAAGACTGCGCCGGGATCGATGTGCCGCTTGATGAGCCAGATGGATGCACACTTATCGGGCTCGAAGATATCCCAGGTGGAGTAGACTTGGCCCTTGTCGCGCGCCGGATCGGCCGCGGCGAAGCAAGCCACGACACAAAGACTCAATAATCCGATTCGCCAGCGCACGCTTCGTACCATTCCAGCAGTCTCGACTGTGTTAGCGACGCAAGCTGTTGCTGGTTCAACGATCCCGCAACCCGCCCCCCGTTCATGAGCACGATCCGATCCCCCAGCGCGAGCGCCTCGTCCAGGTTGTGCGTCACGTAGAGAACGCCCAGTCCAAGGCCCGCCCGCAGATCCTTCAACAAGGCGATCATCCGCCGCTTCAACAAGGGATCCAAGCGGCTGAACGGCTCGTCCATCAAGACGTAGCGGGGACTTCCCGCCAGTGCCCGCGCAATCGCCAGACGTTGCCGCTCACCGCCTGAAAGCTGGTGGGGATAACGGTCCCGGTGGCCTAGCAGAGCCACCCTGCCAAGTACCTCCTTGACCGTTGAGCGCATCGCCTCCCGTGTCTGCCCATTCCCGCGCAACCCGAAGGAGACATTGGCGAAGACGCTCAAGTGGGGCCACAATGCCAGGTCTTGAAAAATCATGCTCACCCCTCTCCGGTGAGGCTCCACCAAATGCCCGACCGTGCTTGCGCATACACCTTCGATGTGAATCTCTCCCGCGTCCGGCTCCTCCAGTCCCGCGACGACTCGAAGCAGCGTCGTCTTGCCGCAGCCGGACGGCCCCAGCACCACGACCGTCTCCCGCCGCTCGAGCTCGAGCGACACACCTTCCAGCGCCAGAACCTGGCCGAACCGCTTGGAAACCCCAGAGGCACGGATCATCCGCCGCCCCTCGGATTTCGCCGCACGGCAGCGAGTACGAGCAGACATACCCCGAGCTGCGCTGCCAGTAGCATGAGGCTCAGGGCGGCGACGGCCTCCTCAGCCCCATAGTGCATAAGGTTGTAGATACGTACTGGCAGCGTTTCGACACCCGGAGGGACGATGAGCAGGGTCACGCCCAGCTCACCCATCGCCAGCACGAATACCACCAGAAATCCGGCCGCCAGGCCGCTGCGGACCAAGGGCAGCGTGATGCCACCCGCGATCCGCCGCCGGTTCGAGGTCGTCAGCCAAGCCACCTCCTCCAGGCTCGGATCGAGCTGTTGCAGACCCGCATGGATCGCCAGGATCGCAAATGGCAGAAAGTGGGCGACGTAGCCCAGCACGACCATCGCCAGGCTGTCGTACAGCCAGCCGGTCAGCGGGCGGTTCCACAGCCCGATAAGCGCGATGCCCAGCAGGATCGGTGGCACCGCCAACGGCACCTGCGTCAGGTAATACAGGGCCGTGCGCACCCCTCGCCGGCTGCGCAGCATCGAGTGGGCGATGACAAAGGCCAGCAGGGTCGTCACCCCCGCTGCCACCAGGGCCAAGGCAAGGCTCGTTTCCAGGGACGTCATGGCAGGTCCCAAGGCCTTGGCGTAGGTTCCCGGCGACCCGACGGCAAAGACCAGCGTCCCGACTGGCACCAGCACCGACAGCGCCAAGACCAAGCCGCAGAACAGCAATGCCAATGCTCGGGCCTTGCCGAGCAGATAGCGCCGCGTCCCGGCAACGCCTTGGGACAGGCTCACATAGGCACGCCCGCGCATCAGCCGCGCCTGCACGCAGACGAACACCAGCGTGACGACCAACATTGGCAACGACAACGCCACCGCGGCCCGTGTGTCGTACAGGGCACTGAACTGGATGAAGATCTCGATCGCATAGACCCTGACCCGGAGGATGTCCGGCACGCCGAAGTCGACGATCGCGAAAACGAACACCAGGATCGCGCCCGCCAGGATGTGCGGCGCCACCAGCGGTAACGCGACGCCCGTGATCGTGCGCAGCGGCCCCTGGCGCAGCAGGGAGGCCTCCTCCAGGGAAGGGTCGAGAGTCCTGAGCCCGGCCTTGGTGAGCAGGGTCACGATGGGAAAGTAGGCGAGCCCGAGCACGAAAACCACGCCGGGTCTGTTGAACACGCCCAGGGGTGCCGCCTCCAGACCCAGAGTCGGCTCCCAAAACGCATTGATAGGCCCGTTCTCCGCGAGAAGCCGCGACCACACGATGGCATGCAGGTGCGGCGGAATCAGGAGCGGGACCAGTTGGAGAACGCCGAGGAAGCGGCGCCCTGGGAGGTTCGTGCGCTCGCTGAGGAATCCGAAGGGCACGCCGATGGCTACCGCCAGCACGCTCGCCCCTGCAGCAACCATCAGACTGTTGGCCAGCAGACGCCATTGGTTCTCGGAAAGCAGCAGCTCGCGGACCGCCGTCAGGTCCCAGCCGCCTTCCCCGCGCAAGGTGTCCCAGGCGAGCTGCCCCAGCGGAAGCAGTGCCGCCGCCGCAAAGGCGATCCAGGCCGCCGCAACGGCCCATCGGGGTAGGCGCACCTTTAACGGACAAACAGCTCGCGGCTGAAGCGCACTGCGCGCTCCATGTTGTCGGCAATGGCGCGGTACTGCACATCCATCGCCCGGATGGCGCCGTAATCGGGCACGTGGGCGGGTTTCTCCACCCCATCCCGCACCGGGATCTGCATCGATTCGGAGAAGGCGAGCTTGCTCTCGACCTCGCGAGAGAGTAGGAAGTCAATCAGGCGCTTGCCTTCGTCTGGGTGTGGCGCCCCCGTGACCAGGGCGACCGTGTTGGGGATCAGCAGGGTACCCAATCCATCCCGGTCCGGGAAGATCATGCCGACCGGTTTGCCGGCCTGGATGGCTACGTTCACGTCATCCGTGTCCGTAAACCCGAGTGGAACCTCTCCCTGAACCACCACATCCCGCGTCATCGCATTGCCGTCGACGATGCGCACTTCATTGGTCTTGAGTGCCCGGAGGTAGGCCTCGGTGCGCTCTGCTCCGATGACCGCATACCAGGCCGCGACGTGCGTCGCGGTGGTTCCGAACAGCGGATAGCCCATTGTGACCCTGCCGCGCCAGGTGGTGTCGGTCAGGTCGAAGATGGACTGGGGCAGATCCAGGGGCGCCAGCAGCTCCTTGTTGTAGACAAGCACCCGCGCGCGTGCCGCAAAACCGGTCCAGTAGCCCTCTGGGTCCTTGAACTGGGCTGGGATGTCATCCGCCGAGGGAGAATGGTAAGACGCCAGCATGCCCTTGTCCTGGAGCATCAAGGTCCGGCCGACTTCCGAATTCCAGAAGACATCCGCTCGGGGCCGGTATTGCTCGGCAATCAGGCGGTTGACCAGGCCGGTGGTCTTGGACGCCTCCACGTCGTAGACAGCCTTGACCTCGATGCCGGTGCGCGACTGAAACTCCCGCAGGATTGGCTCGGAGAACACCTGGTCGAGCGACGTGTAGACCACGACCTCCACGGAATTAGCCGTGGAGCATAGCGCGAACAGGGTTGCAAGGGTCAGCAAACACCGATTTTTCATGGCGAAACCGCTCAATACGAAGTCGAAATAATGGATAGGCGTGGCACGCCGCAGGCGTCTCGCACAGGTCTAGCGCGCGCTGCGGCGTCTTACCCATGAACGTTAATCTGCGTCGGTGCCGAAAGACTTACGTGGACGTTACCGACGCCTCGGGGAGATCCAGTCGGGGTCCCTAATCTGATGCTGGGTGCCCTCGATCGGCGGGGCATAGGACGCGATCTCCCTGGTTGCCACAGCCACGACGGCCAGACCGAAACGGCCTAGCTGAATGCGGTTGAACAGGATGGAGGTTCCATCCGGCGACCAGACCGGCCAGGTCTTATCGCCTGGGCCATCGGTCAGCTGAAGCAACCCACTGCCATCGGCCGCGACGACCCAGATCTCGTAGCGACCGGTGCGGTTGGACGAAAACGCGAGCCGCTTGCCATCCGGAGACCAGCGCGGATGGATGTCGCTGGCATTCGAGAGTAGCACCTGTCCGGCCACACCGCGGGACAGATCTAGCACCCAGAGCTGCTGTATCACCTGCACGCCAGCGCGAAAGGGCATGACCGTTTGCCATGAGGTGTAGGCCAATCGCGAGCCGTCCGGGGAGACATCGGGGAAGTCCTGGATCCCGGTCTGATCAAGCACAGGCTGAACTTTGGAAAGGTCAGCGGAGGCAAGCGCAATATCTGACTGTTCGTTACCGGCACCCACGCGGAAACGCACGAACATCAGCTCGCCCGTGAGTGGATTCCAATCAGGACGGACCGGATCTCCGTCGCCAGCCGAGAGCCGCTGACAGCCGCCGCGCGCCGCGGGGTCGGCCGTGTCCGTGCCCGGCGGCAAGGGGCAGACAAACAGACCTTGGCCGGCGACCTCGAAGGCGACTTGCCGCCCGTCCGGCGACAGTCGGGCCGCAAGCTGATCGCCGCGGACATTGGCCAGAGGCACGGATAGGGGTTCGGACCCCTCCCTGGGTTGCCAGTACAGCCGCCAGGTGCCATCCACTAACGCCGAGAACGCCCGAGCGGTTTCGGTCGGACCGGTTGCCAGCGCCGGCAACGGGGCCGCCGCCAGCGCCAGCAGCGCGAACAGGGCGGACATGTTGCACTGCAATCGGGATTGCACCGCGGCGGAAGGCGCATCCGGCCTCATCGGACCAACACCACCTTGCGGCTGGCGACCCCCACCTGCCCGCGGAAGCTTGCGATATTCACGGTCAGTACCCGCTCCCCCGGGGGAAGCGCGTTGAGCTCCCAACTCCAGTTCAGCGGCAGATAGCCGCGCTCCGCCTCGGCGAAGAAGACCCCGTCGACGTAGAAGATGACCTCGAATTGGTCTTCGGCCAGCCGTGCCCGATCCTCGGGGGCCACGTCGATGCGCACGGCAACCGAGCGCTTGACTTCCGGAACCGCGGTTGGATCGGGAAAATCCGGAAAATCGAGCACAACCACGGGCGTCCGCGTCCAGGCCGGCGGTACCGGAAAATCCCGCCGCGCGACCGACGCGACCGACGCCTCGCGGCTCAGCGGTGGTCGCTTGGGCCGACCCTGCCCGCGATCAAGCTTATAGTCGCGGTACGTCTCGGCCGCATTGCCATAGGTGATGACGGTGGTTTCGGACAGGGTCACGTAGGTTGCCAGGACGCTAAAATCCGGATGGTCGCGGATGCGCATCAAGCCCTTGGCGTCGAAGCCGTCCCATGACTCGTTCACGGTGCCGGTAGGGCGTGGGCGCCAGTCCACGAGGGTCCGATACATGGGTCCGTTGTGCACGCCGAGCCGAATCAGTACCCGGGCCGGGGCCGGCAACCGGTAGCTCAGGTTGCCGCGCGCGTCGACCACGGCATCCGTGATATCGCCAACCGTGTCGCCAGAGAACGTGGCTGGGTCGTAGACGGCACCGTCCGCCGACTTGATCGTGAAGGTATATGCCTCGTCCGGAACCACGCTGCCGGCGTCGTCGCGACCATCCCAGACCACACGCCCGGCGGTCTTCGCGTTGATCGGCAGGCGCCGCATCAGGCCGCCATCGGGATCGTAGATTAGAACCTCGGCAGCCCCAGCGGGGACTTGGCTGTACGTCAGCGTCACTGACTCCCTGGCACTTGGATTGAACGAGTCGCGATCCAGGGCGATCTCGGCTATCGCCGCCGGCTCGGACTGGACGCCTCTCGCCAAGGCAAGCAGCCCAAGCGCAGACGTCAGAAAAATGCCCTTTGTCATCTCCAGCATCATCGACAACTCACTCTATCAATAGCGCCCGCCTACGGCCGGACAGGGCTCCGGGAACGGCGTTCAATGCAACTGCCCGCAGAGAGCCTGCAGGGCATAAAGCAACCGCCTGACTCAATCACATATGAGAAGCCTGGCGCCGCTCTCGGCAGGCTGGCGACGTTCACTCGCCTCATATCGTCGCCGCCAAATCCAATATGAACGCCACTGGCGCCGCCATGCGCGAGCTCGTGCATAGCGCTTTCGGCGTGACTAAACACAAGCAGTCTTATTGGCCGCAGTGCGCCTAGACCCACCGTGGGACCTGACCGTCCGCAATGGGGCCGTAGGGCATTCCTCTTACCGAACCGAACCCTGTCGATCGAGGCAGTAGAAAAGGAGTCCCAAAGAACGAGGGCAACTCCTTCACAGCCTTGATCGCCAGGGTAGCCTGCCTGCCGAGCGGAAAACCTCAACGCCGATTTCCCTGAGTCTAGGCTCCGCAACGAAGCGTTCACGACGAAGGCAGTATCTACACGGGCTGAAATTCCAATGACGGTATCATACGACATGCACCTGAGCGATCACGGGGCAGGCGGGGTCTTGCTCCTCCATTCACAGGACCAGATCGGCGATTATCGCGCCGCCGCCACGCCACCAACTCAGATCGAATGGCCTTGCTGGGTCATGGCGCTCAGTGGGTACACACGTGACTGCGCAGCCCAGAACTCCCTTCGTCAGAAGCACTCCCAAGTCGTCACGCTGCAAGCGAGGATGCGCTACAGCAAACGTGTAAGCCTGGGCACCAATCACTACGACCGGCACGAACTCCAGCAAGAGCGACTTCGAGTGTGGATCGGTCGCTCGGATCACTGCAGCGGCGGACGCTCCTAGGAACTCCGGGTTGCAGACTTGGACTTGACGTCCAAGGAGTTGATAGATGTCCACGCTCAATCAACCTTGATAATACGTACCGGCACGCTGCCGGTCGCAGTCCGCTCCATGCCACCACCGGGCATGTTGAACGCGCGCTCAACCCTCGACGGCGTTGACAGCGCGTTCTTCGGAACCTCGATTGTAACCCGCACTTCAGGGGTCTGGGGCAACGCAAGACGCTGGCGAGCCCGCAGCGGATCGGCATTTGCGGCGTCTGTGACGTAGTGCGTTCCGTCACGACCGCCTCGCAGCAATCCAGTCTTCCGTGTGGCTTCGAGTTCAGCTCTCGACATCCATCTCTGAACGGCAGCTTTCTCGTTCGCCGCATTATGCAATTGCCGTGCTTTCTTTCCAGCCTGGAATATCTTGCTTCCCGGTAGCCAATTGAGCGGATTGAGGCAATCAGCCGCGCAGGTCGCAGCGATAGCGGTCACGCTCGGCGGGCACACCATCGCCGTGACGGCTGCCTCGATGATCGCACACTCTGCGAGGCAGCGGGCATAGGCGACGGCAGCGGCCCAGACAGCAGGGGCGATCAGGCCATTCGGATCGGAATATCGAATCGGGTCGCCGTTGGCGTATAGATAAGTGTTGAGCCCCCCGGCAAGACCGATCGGGTCAGATTGGACATAACGTCCCAACGTCGAATCGTAATCCCGGAAATAGTTGTAATGCCGCCCGGTCTCCGCGTCGAAATACTGGCCGGGGAAGCGAAGGTTGAGGACAAAGGCGCCACCATCACCGTCGGGGTCCTGGTTCGGGGTGGCCTCGCCGAATGGGTCGCTGTCCCAGCGCCAGACGACGGTGCCGCTGGGGTTGGTCACCAGCCGCGGGGTGCCGAGGTGGTCGGTGTGGATGAAGTAGCGCACTCCGCCGCGCATGGTGGCGACGGGGACGCTGCCGAGGTAGACGATCTCTTCAATGGCGGCACCGGTGGCGCCGTTGTAGACGCCGAGCAGTTGGCCGCCCCGGGCGTAGACAAAATGGTTGGTCTGCCCGCCAACGCTCTTTGCGACCCGCTGGCCCTCGGCATTGTAGAGGTAGCTGGCGAGGGTGGCCCCGATTTGGCGTACTTGGGCGAGGCGGTTAGCCTGATTGTAGAGATAGCTGAAACGGTCGTCTTGGATCAGGTTTCCGGCGAGGTCGTACCTGTAGGTGCCGGGGTCGGCACCGGTGGTCTCTTGGAGACGGTGGCTGTCGGCGGCATAGATGTAGGCGGTCAGGTCCGTATCGAGCGTTTTGGACAGACGGTTACCAACCAGGTCATAGCTGAAATCAGCGGCACCGTAGGGGCCATCGGCACCCTGTAGGCGATCGAGTGCGTCGTAGTCGAATGTCTGGGAGTTGCCTGCGGCGAGGCTGTCGGTCCAGTCGGTGATGTTGTCGGCAGAATCGTAGAGGTAGCTAACTCCCTGGATGGTGCCAACGGTGATGCCGGTTGGCCGGTAATCGGTATCGAAGATCTCGGTGTGATCGAGGCCGGAGCCATCGGTCCAAGTGGTAGCCGGCCCGAAGGGCAGGTAGGCGATGCTGCTCAACACCGTCTGGCCGCCGGCCGCGATGCCCTGCACCCGGCCCTGAGTGTCGTAGCTGTAGGCGACAGAGAGCCCGCTCGGATAGGTCAGTGTCGTCAGGCGGTCGGCGCCGTTGTAGGCGTAGCCGATCGTGTAGTCGCGCCCCTGAACGGTGCGGGCCTCCGCCGAGACATTGCCGCGGACATCGTAGGCGAAGCGGGTCTGCCCACTTTCGTCGTTGTAGGCGGTGATTCGCCCGACGCCGTTGGCTCCCTGGTCGTAGAGATAGGTCCGGTCCTCTCCAGCGGTTGGGAAGCTGGTCGCGGTGCGCCGGTCCAGTGCGTCGAAGGCATGGATCGTCCTAGCGCCGCGGCTGTCGGTCTGCTCGATCGGATTGCCATTTGCGTCGTAGACGGCACTGGCGATGCCGGTATCTGGGCTGTCGAGGCGGTCTTGGCGATCCAGGGCGTCGTAGCGATAACCGGTGGTCAGGCCCTCCGGGTCGGTGACGTCAGTCAGGTTGCCGACGCGATCATAGGCGTAGTAGGTGATGCCGCCGGCGGCGTCGGTAAGCTGGTAGATTCGGTCCAGTGCATCGTAGGCTCGCGAGCTGACCCGGCCGAGGGGGTCGGTGATACTGGCTAAGCTGCCATTCGGGTCAAAGTCAAGGTGCGTGGTCTGGCTCATCCCCGCGACCACCTGGATGGCCTGGGAGAGGGCGTCGTAGACGAGAGTCTCGCTGTAGAAGACACGCCCGCCGGCGTTGGTGCGGGCGGTGCCGGTCCGGTTACCGCGGCCATCGTAGCTGTAGGTCTCGCGGTCGCCATTGCCGTGAACGTTGGCGTTCTGCCGATCGATGGCGTCGAAAACCCGCGTGATACGAACATCACCGGGGTCTATGATGGCGGTCTGGTTACCCGCATTGTCGTACTCGTAGCGGTATTGGGCGCCGCCGGGCAGGGTCTCGGTGGTCACTTGGTCGGCGCCGTCGTAGGCATAAGTCGTGGCGTTGCTGGCGATATCGCGCAGCGAGATCAGGTTGCCGTTGCCGTCGTAGGTGCGCTGCTCGACCTGGCCTAGGGCATTGGTGGTGCGAGTTAGCCGGTTGCGGCCGTCGTAAGTGAAGGTCGTCGTTTGGCCGCGCGGATCGGTAGCGGAGGTGACATTGCCGTTGGCGTCGTAGCTGTAGCGCGTCTCGCCGCCCGCCGCATCGGTAACGCGGATGGGACGGTTGAGCCCGTCGTACTCGAATCGGGTAGTACGACCCTCGGCGTCTGTGATGGCGGTTAGATTGCCGACGGCGTCATAGGCCATCTGCGCCGCGTTTCCCAGTGCGTCGGTGACACCGGTCAGGTTGCCGGCAGCGTCGAAGCCGTAGCTCGTGGTATTGCCGCGAGGGTCGGTGGCGGTGGTAAGCCGCCCGAGGCCGTCGTAGGCCAGCGTCGCCTGGTTGCCTTCGGCGTCAATGATTCGCGTCAGGTTACCGCGAGTGTCGTACTCGAAGCGGGTGATATGGCCCTCCGCATCGGTCTCGCTCGTGACCTGGTTGAAGGTCGGCTCGAACGTACGGGACGTGACCTGGCCCAGCGCATCGCTCTTGCGAGCAAGGTTGCCACTGGCATCGTAGGCGAAGCTCGTGACATTGCCCCGGCCGTCTGTCCGAGTCAGCCGATTGAAATTCGTATCCCAAGTCGAGCGTGTCGTTCGATCGAGCGGGTCGCGGATTTCGATCGGCTGGCCGGTCGCGTTGAAGGAGTAGAGGGTCTGGAAGTTACGCGGGTTGGTGACGCGGGTCTGGGTCGTGCTCAGATAGCTGAACTGGAACGTCGCCCCGTCGGCGAGGACCTCCCGGATTACGCGGTCCTGGCTGTCGTAGATCAGCGTGACGGCGGTATTGCCGCGCGCATCGACGACGGTGCTGAGGTTGCTGCTGGCGTCATAGGTGTAGCGGGTCTCGCCCCCCAATGGGTCGAGGACCCGGCTCATGCGACCGTTAGCGTCGTAGAAATACTGGAAGCGGCGACCGAGGGGATCCCCGATGCTGGCGATACGCCCGTCGGCGCCCTTGGTGAAGGTCAGCGTGCGTCCGCTGGCGGAGGTGGCCGAGGCGATGATGCCCTGTGCGTCGTAGCCGAGGGTCAGTGCGTTGCCGTTGCGATCCTGAATGCGAGTCAGGCGCCCGAAGCGGTCGAATGTTTGGATTGTGCCGTCCTTGTCGCGTAGCTGTGCACTGCCGTCGGCGCCGACGGTTAGGGTCTGGAAGGTGCCGGGGGCACTGGCCCAACCGCCGCTGGCCTGTTGCGAAAAGCGCTTACGCTTGCCGTCGCTCTGGATGACGATCGCGGTATTGGTCTGGCCGTCGGTTGCGAGAATCAAGCGCGTGGTCAGATTGGAGTGCCACCCGAAGCCGAAGGGGCCGTTGGAGAGGTCCTGGGAATGATAGTGGCGCACCAGGGCCAGTTGCGGCCCGAAACCGGGAAGATTGAAATCGATGCTTCGCTGAATCTTGTCGCCAGCACCGATATCGACCGGGTGAGGGGTTTCGCAGCGGTTGTCCTCGTTCGGACACTCGGGTTTGTCCGGAGGGGGCGGGTTGGGTTTGAAGGTGTCGTGCCCCTGGTCCCAGGGGAAATGGAAGGCCGTCGCCGGTGCGGCCAGCAGCAGGCCAAGCAGGAGTGCGATGAACAAGCACGGAAGGCCGCCGCGTGCACGCATGGTCCGCATCTCCTTGAGGTTTCCTATTCGGCGATGGCTCGCCCAATGGCGATGCTCAGATCGTCGATGCGCTGCCTCGCCTGCGGGTGCTCGGCGAGGTAGACGTCGATCGCCTCGCGGTGTGCGCTCGTGTATTCCAGGTAACTCGCCTCATCGATGCCAAAGTCGGTGAACAACGTCGCCGCAGCCTCCTTTGTTGGCGGCTGCCGGGTCGCGATCCAGGCCTGGCGCGACAGCTCCAGACGGGCGATGCTGAGGTCGACATACCGGGCCAAGGTCAGGTCCTCGGCCAACGGGCACGTGGGGAGGCCAAGGGCCAGGGCCGCGGACAGGGTGGCATGGAAGAGCCGGCTGTTGAGTGTCTTCGCGTTCATCAGTAGAAGACCCGAATGAGCATGTACCGGGTCAAAGACGTACCGCCGGTGCCGTCGATGGCGGTCAAGGCCAGCCGGTACTCGCCCCGATCCGGCAGCCGCCCACTGCTGTTCAAGCCGTTCCAGGATAATACCTTGCCCGCACCCGCGGTGAAGCCTGTGATACGCGTGCTGAACACGGTGCGATCGGTGGCGAGGTTCGTGACCGAGAGGTCGATGTCGGCGCTCTTGTCCAAATCGAACCGGACCTCGATCGGTCGACTACCATCCCGCGCCGGGCTGAACAGGGTTGGCTGCACCGAGAAGCTGGAGACCTTCGGCGCCGCGGCGAGATACATCGCATTGCTCGGCAGGGTGTAGCCCCAGATCCCGAACAGGAAGCTGTCGCCCGGCGGAGGCACTGCAAAGGAGCCGTTGGGCAGCAAGCCATCCCAATAGATGGTATGGGTGCCTTCGCCGAGGGGCTGGCGATCCAGCAAGGTGACCAGGCGCGTATCCGTATTGAACAAACCGACGAACGCGAGGATCTCGGAGGCGCCCTGGGTGCTCGGCACCGTGATCTGAATCGCCAGCGGATTATTCGCGTAGGGCGAGAAGGTGCTGGGGAGCGTGTTGCGGCTTGGGTTGTAACGGGTCCCGCCCGAGGAATTGGTGAGGTCCAGCCGCTGGACGCGGTCGCCGACGGCGTATTCGAGGATGGCGTAATAGACCCCATCGGCCAATAGCTCGCCCGCATCGTTGCGACCGTCCCACGCGTCGTTGTAGGTGCCGGCGGCGCGAGTTTGATTGACCAGGGTGCGCACAGCGCGACCGCTGCCGTCAGTGATGAGGATTCGGGCCGTGACCGTGCCCGACAGGGTGGTGCGGACCGTCGCTGTGCCGCCGCTGTCCGGTGAGAAGGTGCCGCCTTGGATGGACAATCCGGCGATGACGCCGACCTCGATGGCGATACTGTCGACACTGATCAGGCCAGCGGCGTTGGTGACGCGCAGGGTCGCGGCAAAGAGCCCCCCTGCCTGGTAAGTGTGAGCGACCGTCGCGGTCGTCGCAGAGCTGTAGTCGAAGACGCCGTCGCCGTCGAAATCCCATTCGTACAGTGCGATGGGTCCGCCGTCCCCGATGGTTCCGCTGAAGCTGACGCTGAGCGGGGCATTGCCGCTGGTGCGATCGGCGTCGATCGTCACCGTCGGAGACCCTTCCGGCCGAGGCCGGACGGTCGTGTCAATGACCGCTGACGTGCCGGTCATGCCTGCCGAGTCCGTGACTCGGCAGCGGGCCGCATGTTCGCCAACGGTATTGTAGGTGTAAGTCGTTGCACCGCTTGCTGCGGAGCTGAAGTCGTAGGTCCCGTCGCCGTCGAAATCCCACTCCCAACG
Organism: Chromatiaceae bacterium; assembly: GCA_041738985.1. Taxonomy (GTDB): domain Bacteria; phylum Pseudomonadota; class Gammaproteobacteria; order Chromatiales; family Chromatiaceae; genus Thiodictyon. The sequence goes on from JBGSOR010000114.1 coordinate 14,648, forward strand.
GGTGATGGAACCGTTTTGGGTCTGGCCCTGGCAGGTCAGGGTCACCGGCAGCGGTACGGGCCCGTTCGACGGCGATGCGTTGGCGGTGGCCGTCGGCCCCTGCCGCTGCACGGTAATGGTGCAGGTGTCCGTAGCGATCTGTCCGAGGTTGTTCTGCGCCTCCAACACGGAGTTGTAAGTGCCCGCGGCGTTGAAGGTCCAGGTGTAATCCCGGGGCACCGAGTCGGAGGTGTCGAAGGTGCCGTTGCCGTCGCGGTCCCAGCGGTAGCGTACGATGCTGCCGCCGGTGAATTGACCGCGGCTGCGGAAGGTCGCGGTGTGCGGCGCTGTGCCCAGGGTTGGGCCGCAGTCGGCGACAGCGCGGAACACCGTGATCGTAAACTGGTGTGTTGCCTCGCCGCGATTGCCGACGCGGTCGGCGACGCGGACCGTAACCTGATTGCCTCCGCCGCGGAGATCGACCGCTGGGGTGTAGCTGGCGTGTCCGTGGCCCATGCTGGCGGCGCTCGTCACATCTGCACCGTTGATCAGGAGCTGGAAGCTATCTGGGTCGATGCCGGAACCGGCGTCGCTGAAGGCCACCCTGACCATCGGCCGTCTGGAGTCGATGGTCGCACCATCTGCGGGGTCGATACTGACCGTCGGTGGGGTGCCATCGGCGAGGACCGTGGTGTTGTCCGCATCGCTAGACTCGCCGTCGCTGATCTCGACGCGGGCGACGTAGGTCCCTTCGCTTGTAGGCGTGAATCGCGCTTTGTTGGTTGTCGCGTCCCGAATGTCGGATGTCGTTTGGGTACTGCCGGATGGATGGCTCACGAGGCTCCACGAGAAGGTCAACGGGGTCGGCCCGCTGTCGGGGTCGATGCTTGCCATCCCGTCGAGCGTTGCCTCCTCGTTGATGGCCACCGCTAGCTTTGGTCCTGCATCCGCATTTGGCGGCACGTTGGCGTCGCTGGCCAGTATTGCCATCGTGTCGTTATCGTCTAGCAGGCCGTTTTGCACCCGCAGGTTCAAGATGAAGGTCCCCGCCACGTCCGGGTTGAGCTGCGCCTGCGGCGTATCTGCGAGGACGATGTCGGAATCGTTCAGCTGGCTTCCTACCGGTTTGTCGCGGAATGTCCATAGATAATCCAACGGCAGCTCATTCGGGTCATAGCTTCCGCTCCCGTCGAGCGTCGCAGCGGAACCGATCAACGCGTAACGATCCTTGCCCGCACGGGCAGTAGGAGCGACGCCTGTCTCGTCGGCATGGACAGTCGCCTCGTCAAGCGTACTAGACAGCGTACCGTCCGAGACCGTCAGCCGGATCCGATAATCGCCGGGTAGATCCGTCGTAAGGCGAGGATCTGGGGCGGTGGCGTAGTCAAGGGCGGCGGTACTACCCTCCGGGGCCTCAATCAGCTCCCATTGGAAGCCGATTAGATCGCCATTGGGATCGGAGCTGTCGCTGCCGTCGAAAATCGCCGCGGAACCGACTCGTACATTCAGATCGGGCCCGGCGTCAGCGATGGGTGCGGTATTCTCGGCGGTGACGATAACGCTGTCGGGGTCGCTATGGACCTGACCGTCATTGACGATAAGCCCGAAGTGATACTCCCCGGGCAGGTCGGCCGTGAAGCGGGGTTTGGGACGCGTCGCATCGTCGAGGGCGGCGGTGCTGCCATCCGGTGCTTCGAATAGCTCCCAGTCGAATGCAACAGGGTCACCGTCCGGGTCGAAGCTGGCGCTGCCATCGAGGGCGATGCCGACGCGCACGGGGCCGGTTTTGTCCGGTCCGGCGTTTGCGACCGGGCGATCGTTCACGTCACTGCAGACGATCTTGAGGCTCAGGCAGCTCCCTGGTTTGCTGGCGAGGGTCGCTGCTAGGTCATTGTTCGCGAGCACCTGGACCGGACGCTCGAGATGCCCGACTTGCTGGTTGAAGTCGCTCTGGCGAAAAACCCGACTACCGTTAAAGTCGATGATCGCGCTGGAGACGCGATCGCAGGAGCCGGGGTCGCTGCCGTCGCCGTTTCGCGCAATCACACCGTTCTTGACGATCATGAGACAGGCTTCGACCGGCCCGCCGACAGCAAAGGTATCGGTTATGGTGACGGGCTTGCCTGCCTTTCGGCGGAATCCCTTCGGACCATAGACGATCCGTTGCTCGGTTGTGTGGGTCATCGCGGATTGAGCCGGCCGTATGACTTGCGGGAACGAGCACCAGCACAACAGGACGGCAACGAGCGTGGCAGCGGAGCTCGCGGTTCCCCGCGGAGCGCGAAGGAGCGTCGTGAGGGCGGTGATCATCGTTCGTCAGGCCTTGGCGGCGACGGTTGCGCGGTCGGGGCGGCTACACGCGGCGATTTCCGGTCCAAGGCGACTGTCCGGCGGGGCGAGAGGGGTCGCTGCGGAATTCCATAGAATGCCTATCCGGTTAGCTCAGGAACGGCCCGTGGGTGGTGGTCCGGCTTTGCCGCCTCCGCTGTGTCGCCTTCTGGCGCAATGGCTTAATGGAGCGTCAGGGACCCACCGCCCACTCAATAATGCGTTCCTGAGTCAACCGGATAGTTCTACTTCGTCACATTTGCCACCTTTAGCATTGGTGCTGTCGCGTAGTGTGAGGGTCTCCGAAGCCGTCTCGGGTGCGCACGCCCACGCGTCCACGCGCTGCGCCGGGGTCTGCGCCACCGCCCGCGTGG
>JBGSOR010000151.1:0-6512 GCA_041738985.1 Chromatiaceae bacterium
CGGGCGACGCCCGCGGCGGGGCTCGGCGCCCTACTCCCAGGCCCATCGCCGACTGGCTCGGTCGCCGCCGAGTCAGCCCAAGATACCTATCGGCCCGGGCGTCCTGGCGCCCTGGCGACCGACCACACCTGAGGAAAACCCCACCATGACCGAGAAAGCCAGCCCCGGCGCCCGTCTGCGCCAGGCCGTCGCCGAGGAGCGTCCGCTCCAGGTGGTCGGCGCCATTAACGCCTACCATGCCATGATGGCCGAGCGCACCGGCTATCGGGCGCTCTATCTCTCCGGCGGCGGGGTCGCAGCCGGCTCCTACGGCCTGCCCGACCTGGGCATGACCAGCCTGGACGATGTGCTGGAAGACGTGCGCCGTATCACCTATGCCACCGAGCTGCCGCTCTTGGTGGATATCGATACCGGCTGGGGCGGGGCCTTCAACATCGCCCGCAGCGTGCGCCAGATGCAGCGTGCCGGGGCGGCCGGGGTGCATATCGAGGACCAGGTGGCGGCCAAGCGCTGCGGGCACCGCCCGGGCAAGGCGATCGTCCCCAAAGAGGAGATGGTGGACCGCGTTAAGGCGGCAGTCGACGCCCGCACAGACGACTTTGTGATCATGGCACGCACCGATGCGCTGGCCGTGGAGGGGATCGAGTCCGCCATGGAGCGGGCGATTGCCTGCGTCGAGGCCGGTGCGGACATGATCTTCCCGGAGGCAATGGTCGAGCTGGAGCAGTACCGCCGCTTCGTCGCCGCGGTCAATGTCCCAGTGCTCGCCAACATCACCGAGTTCGGCGCCACGCCCTTCTTCACCACCGCCGAGCTGGGCGAGGCCGGGGTCTCGCTGGTGCTGTATCCCCTGTCCGCCTTCCGCGCCATGAACAAGGCCGCGCTCAATGTCTACCAGGCGATCCGCCGGGACGGCACCCAGGCGAATGTGGTGGACACCATGCAGACCCGCATGGAGCTCTACGACTATCTCAAGTATCACGGTTTCGAGCAGAAGCTCGACGCCCTATTTGCTCAAGAGAAAGAGTAAAGAGGCCCCAGAGACCCCGTGGCCTCTGCGACGAAAGTAAACACTGAGTGAGGAGAATCGTTATGGCAGACGAAGAAAGCCAACTGCCCAAGCCAAAGAAGTCCGTCGCCCTGTCTGGCACCGCGGCGGGCAATACCGCGGTCTGTACCGTGGGTCGCACCGGCAATGACCTGCACTACCGGGGCTACGACATCCTCGATTTTGCCGATCACGCCGAATTCGAGGAGATCGCCCATCTCCTGATCTACGGCCACCTGCCAAGCCGGGCTGAGCTGGTCTCCTATAAACACAAGCTGCGCAGCATGCGCGGCCTGCCTGCGGCGATGAAGACCGCCCTGGAGCAGCTCCCCCCCTCGTCCCACCCGATGGACGTGCTGCGCACCGGTGTCTCGCTGCTGGGCACCCTGGAGCCGGAGAAGGAGGCGATGCCCTTTGCCGGCGCACGCGCCATCGGCGACCGGCTCATCGCCTGTGCCGGCTCCATACTGCTGTATTGGCATCACTATGCCCATCACGGCCGGCGGATCGAGGTGCAGACGGAGGACGATTCGATCGGCGGGCACTTCCTGCACCTGCTGCACCAGCACACGCCCTCGACGGCCTGGGTGCGTGCCATGCACACCTCGCTGAATCTCTACGCCGAGCACGAGTTCAACGCCTCCACCTTCACCTCCCGCGTGATCGCCGGCACTGCCTCCGATATCTACTCCGCCATCACCGGGGCCATCGGCGCCTTGCGCGGGGCTAAGCACGGCGGGGCCAACGAGGTCGCCTGCGAGATTCAGCAGCGCTATACCACCCCGGAAGAGGCCGAGGCCGACATTATCGAGCGGGTGGCGCGCAAGGAGATCGTCATCGGCTTCGGACACCCCGTCTATACGGTCAGCGACCCGCGTAACGAGGTCATCAAGGCGGTCGCCCGGCGTCTGTCCGAGGCGAACCAGGACACGCGCATGTTCGAGGTCGCCGAGCGGCTGGAGACGGTCATGTGGGACCAGAAGCGCATGTTCCCTAACCTGGACTGGTTCTCCGCCGTGTCCTACGCGCAGATGGGCATCCCGACCGCGATGTTCACGCCCATCTTCGTGATGGCACGCATCACCGGCTGGACCGCCCACGTCATCGAGCAGCGCCAGGACAACAAGATCATCCGTCCGAGCGCCAACTACATCGGCCCGGAAAACCGGCGGTGGGTGCCGCTCGACCGTCGCTAGAGCGGGAGCGAGTGGCGAGCTGCGAGTGGCTAGGAAGACCGCCCTTGCTCGGCCCTAGTCGCTCGCCGATCGCCACCTTCTCCGGCCCTGGTCACTTGCCACTCGCCACTCGCTACTCGCCACTTCCATGAACACCGCAAACCGCAAACCGCTGCCCGGCACCGACCTTGACTACTTCGACGCGCGCGCCGCCGTCGATACGATCGCGCTCGGCGCCTACGACAAGCTCCCCTATACCTCGCGCGTGCTGGCCGAAAACCTGGTGCGTCGCTGCGACCCCGCCGCTCTGACCGATTCCCTCAAACAGCTCATCGAGCGCAAGCGCGAGCTGGATTTCCCCTGGTTTCCGGCGCGTGTGGTGTGCCACGACATCCTCGGCCAGACCGCACTGGTCGATCTCGCCGGACTGCGCGACGCCATCGCCGATCAGGGCGGCGATCCGGCCAACGTCAATCCCGTGGTTCCCGTGCAGCTCATCGTCGACCATTCGCTGGCGGTCGAGTGCGGCGGCGACGATCCGGACGCCTTTGCTAAGAACCGAGCCATCGAGGACCGGCGCAACGAGGACCGTTTCCATTTCATTAACTGGACCAAGCTCGCTTTCGATAATGTCGATGTGATCCCCGCAGGCAACGGCATCATGCACCAGATCAACCTGGAGCGGATGAGTCCGGTGATTCACGCCAAAGACAGGGTGGCCTTCCCTGACACATTGGTCGGCACGGACAGCCACACGCCGCACGTCGATGCGCTGGGCGTCATCGCCGTCGGCGTGGGCGGTCTCGAGGCCGAGAACGTGATGCTGGGCCGCGCCTCCTGGATGCGCCTGCCCGAGATCGTCGGCGTCGAGCTGTCCGGCAGGCCGCAGCCGGGCATCACGGCCACCGACATCGTGCTGGCACTGACCGAGTTTCTGCGCAAGCAAAAGGTGGTCGGCGCCTACCTCGAATTCCGCGGCGAGGGCGCCTCGGCGCTGACGCTCGGCGATCGCGCGACCATCTCCAATATGGCCCCGGAATACGGCGCCACCGCGGCGATGTTCTTCATCGACCAGCAGACCATCGACTATCTGAAGCTCACCGGCCGCGACGACGCGCAGGTGAAGCTGGTCGAGACCTACGCCAAGCAAGCCGGCCTCTGGGCGGACAGCCTGAAGAACGCCGAATACGAACGCGTGCTCAAGTTCGACCTGTCGAGCGTGGTGCGCAACATGGCCGGCCCGTCCAACCCGCACGCGCGCGTGGCCACGGCCGACCTCGCCGCCAAGGGCATCGCCGGCAAGTGGGAAGAGGTGCCCGGGCAGATGCCGGACGGCGCGGTGATCATCGCCGCCATCACCAGCTGCACCAACACCAGCAACCCGCGCAACGTCATCGCCGCCGCTCTGCTGGCGCGCAATGCCAACAAGCTCGGCCTGACCCGTAAGCCTTGGGTGAAGAGCTCGCTTGCGCCCGGCTCCAAGGCCGTCGCCCTCTATCTGGACGAGGCCGAGCTGACCTCCGAGCTGGAGAAGCTCGGCTTCGGCATCGTCGCCTTTGCCTGCACCACCTGCAACGGGATGTCCGGTGCGTTGGATCCGAAGATCCAGCAGGAGATCGTCGACCGCGACCTCTACGCCACCGCGGTGCTATCCGGCAACCGCAACTTCGACGGCCGTATCCACCCCTATGCCAAGCAGGCGTTCCTGGCCTCGCCGCCGCTGGTGGTCGCCTACGCCATCGCCGGGACCATCCGCTTCGATATCGAGAAGGATGTGCTCGGCGTAGTCGACGGGAAAGAGATCCGCCTGAAGGACATCTGGCCGACCGATGAGGAGATCGATGCCGTGGTCAAGGCATCGGTCAAGCCGGAGCAGTTCCGCAAGGTCTACGAGCCGATGTTCGCCTTCAGCGTGGAGTCCGGCGAGGCGATCAGCCCGCTGTACGACTGGCGTCCGCAGAGTACCTATATCCGACGTCCGCCATATTGGGAAGGCGCGCTGGCCGGCGAGCGGACCCTGACGGGCATGCGTCCGTTGGCGGTGTTGCCTGACAACATCACCACGGACCACCTGTCGCCGTCCAACGCCATCATGCTGGATAGCGCGGCCGGCGAGTACCTGGCGAAGATGGGCCTGCCGGAGGAGGACTTTAACTCCTACGCCACCCACCGCGGCGACCATCTGACCGCACAGCGCGCAACCTTCGCTAATCCCAAGCTGTTCAACGAGATGGTGCGCGACGCGTCCGGTAAGGTGAAGCAGGGCTCGCTGGCCCGCATCGAGCCGGAGGGCAAGGTCACGCGCATGTGGGAAGCCATCGAGACCTACATGGGGCGTAAGCAGCCACTCATCATCGTTGCCGGGGCCGACTACGGCCAGGGCTCCTCGCGCGACTGGGCGGCCAAGGGCGTGCGTCTCGCGGGTGTCGAGGCCATCGTCGCCGAGGGCTTCGAGCGCATCCATCGCACCAACCTGATCGGCATGGGCGTACTACCGCTGGAGTTTAAGCCGGGCGTCAACCGCAAGACCCTCGGCATCGACGGCACCGAGACCTACGACGTGACCGGCGAGCGCAAGCCGCGCACCGATCTCACGTTGGTCATTCACCGCAAGAGCGGCGAGCGCGTCGAGGTGCCGGTGACCTGCCGGCTCGATACCGCGGAAGAGGTCTCGATCTACGCGGCCGGCGGTGTGCTTCAGCGCTTCGCCCAGGACTTCCTGGAGTCCGCCAAGGCGGCATAACGCGCGCGGCAGCTCGCGCACAAGAGCCCCTCTCCCCTCGCGGGAGAGGGGTTGTGGAGAGGGGAGCGAACAGACCCCTATTCAAGGAATATCAAGTCCATGGCAAACGTACCCCAGATCAAGATCCCCGCCACCTATATGCGTGGGGGCACCAGCAAAGGCGTCTTCTTTCGCCTTCAGGATTTACCCGAGGCCGCGCAGATCCCCGGCGTCGCGCGCGACGCGTTGCTGCTGCGCGTCATCGGCAGTCCCGACCCCTACGGCAAGCAGATCGACGGCATGGGCGGTGCGACCTCCAGCACCAGCAAGACCGTCATCCTATCCAAGAGCAGCAAGCCCGATCACGAGGTCGATTACCTGTTCGGCCAGGTCTCCATCGATAAGGCATTCGTCGATTGGAGCGGCAACTGCGGCAACCTTTCCGCCGCGGTCGGGCCTTTCGCCATCGCCAACGGGCTAGTCGATCCCGAGCGGATTCCGCAGAACGGAATCGCCACCGTGCGCATCTGGCAGGCAAATATCGGCAAGACCATCGTCGCGCATGTCCCCATGACCGATGGCGCGGTGCAAGAGACCGGCAATTTCGAGCTCGACGGCGTGACCTTTCCCGCCGCCGAGGTCCAGCTTGAGTTCCTGGACCCGGCCGACGAGGGCGAAGGCGAGGGCGGGGGCTCCATGTTCCCGACCGGCAACCTTGTGGACGATCTCGAGGTTCCCGGCGTCGGCACCCTCAAGGCCACCATGATCAATGCGGGCATCCCGACCATCTTCGTGAACGCCGAGGCCATCGGCTATACCGGCACCGAGCTGCAGGACGCCATCAACGGCGATCGCAAGGCATTGGCCATGTTCGAGACCATTCGCGCCTATGGCGCGGTGCGCATGGGCCTCATCGAGCACATCGACGAGGCCGCCAAGCGCCAGCACACCCCCAAGGTCGCCTATGTCGCGGCCCCGACCGATTACGTCGCTTCCAGCGGCAAGCCGGTCTCCGCCTCCGATATCGATCTCTGCGTCCGCGCGCTCTCCATGGGCAAGCTGCATCACGCCATGATGGGCACCGCCGCCGTCGCCATCGGCACCGCGGCAGCGATCCCGGGCACGCTGGTAAACCTGGCCGCGGGGGGCGGCGCACGAACGGCGGTGCGCTTCGGCCATCCCTCCGGCACCCTGCGGGTTGGGGCAGAAGCCACCCAGGTCAACGGCGAATGGACCGTGACCAAGGCCATTATGAGCCGCAGCGCCCGGGTGCTGATGGAAGGCTGGGTGCGGGTGCCGGGGGATGCGTTCTAAATCGGTCATCCTTCCGGCACCTCGCGGGTCGGCGCAGAGCCATGGACGCCGACGCGCCGGGAGCACTTGCTATTGGCGCAGCAAGCCGTCATCAAAATAGGCGCCGCTTATTCCGCATTCCGGGGTCCGTCCCCAATAACCCCGCTTCCCACCTTCGCGGTACACTCGCCGCCCATGTGCTGGTCCCGCCTGATCGAGATCGCCGCCGCCGTGGCCGGCCCCGACGTGGCCGAGCGGTTCGCCGCCCGGGCCC
>JBGSOR010000159.1:0-9293 GCA_041738985.1 Chromatiaceae bacterium
AAGGCGCGCTGGTAGCCATCGGCATAGCCCACCGGCAGCAGGCCAATACGACTGGGGCGATTGCAGCGGAAGGTCTGCCCATAGCCGACGCCAACGCCCGCGGGCACTTCGTGGATGAGCAAAATGCGGGTGATCCACTTCAGCGCCTGCCGCAGCACGCGCGACAGATCGGGCCGGCAGCGTTGCGTCTTGCGCGCCGGCTACCACGGTGGATCCTGCGTGCCGCCCTCGGGTTCGCGCTGGCCTCCGCACTCCTGATCGGCGCCCTGCGGTGGGTGGACCCGCCCACGTCCGCCTTCATGGCCCAGCACGCCATGAAGAGCTGGCTCCTGGGCCGAAAGCCCCCTCACTACTACCACTCCTGGGTCCCCCTAGACCGGATCCCACCCGCCATGCCGCTTGCGGCCATTGCCGCAGAGGATCAGCGCTTCCCCTTCCACCACGGATTCGACCCCGTGGAGATCCGTCAAGCGATTCGGACCTGGCGCACCACCGGACAGCTGCGGGGGGCCAGCACCATCTCCCAGCAAACCGCCAAGAACCTGTTCCTGTGGCCCGACAGCAATTGGCTCCGCAAGTCCCTGGAGGCCTGGTTTACCGCCCTGATCGAGCTCCTCTGGCCCAAGGAGCGGATCATGGAGGTCTATCTCAACATCGTTCAATTCAGTCCCAGCACCTACGGCGTCGGAGCCGCTAGCGAGCGTTACTTCCACCGCCCGGCTGAGCAGCTGACCCTGCGCGAGGCAGCACTCCTGGCGGGGGTGCTCCCCTCCCCCAGTGCCTACCGCCTGGACCGCCCATCCGCGCGCCTGCGCCGCCGAGCCGCCTGGATCTTGGACCAGACTCAGCGGCTCGGGGGGAGCAGCTACCTGAGGAATCTGTAGCAGGCTTCGGCTCAGTCGTGGGACGATTTCACCAGCAGCTTGAAGATCTTGTAATTGATGATCCAGAAACGGATGAACTGCCAGGGCAGCGACCTGCGCATGTACCTGGTGAAGCCCGTTGGCATGGGCGGATAGTAGGACTGCTTGTAGGGCTCTTTGTTCTTGGCGGCCATCGGTTGCCTCGTTTCGGCGCGGATCTGACGAGTCGGGGTGGCAGCTAGCGCCACCCCCATGGGCAGGGCGGTCTCCTGCTCAATCGGGCATGACGTACCAGCCGGGCTTAAGCTTGGCCTGGTACATGAACGCGTAGTGCAGGATCCACTTCATCCAGTGACCTGCCAGGCCCACCTCGCCGAAGGTGAGGTCCATGTCGCGCCCGTATTCCGGATAGGTCTCGTAGTCCGGAACGACGGGATAGACGGTCATGGTGGCCGCCGAGCCCTTGAAGATATGGGATCCGGTGGAGGCGACGCAGGCGGCGCCCATCTCCGCCATGGATGCGGTGTGGATCGGCTTGGTGGTCTTGCCGTTCAGGATGTCGCGGATGTTTGCCGCCACCGTCTTGCCGATAGCCGCCGAAGGCATTCCGGTTCGTGGCGGCGTAGGGCTGATCTGCGTGCCCTTAGGGCTATTCATCACCTTGCTGATGGGATGCGGAGGCGCGAAGGCAATACCCACGGCGAAGACGTTCGGATACTTCGGCGAATCGTAGGTCTTGGGCCAGTCCTGCTTGCTCCAGTCCTCGTAGGGCTTCGGCTTATAGTCCGCATCGACCTTCATGAATCCGTTGGGTGCGAAGACCTCGCCGGTGATGTCCGCCCCGGACTTGTCGTAGGCCTTTAGTCCCACACCGGCGAATGGCGGGATCAGCATGGAGAAGTCGAAATCGAGCGAGCCCTCGCTTCCGTCCAGGGTCTCGTAATAGATCTTGCCGGGCTCGATCTTATTGACCGCGGCGCGGGTGATCCAGGAGATACCGCGCTCCACCATCAGCGACTCGGCAAAGACCTTGCCGTTGGTGACGTAGCCGCCGCGGGTGATATGCACGCCGCCCATGCCGAAATCGCCCAGCTCGTACTCGTTGCTGATCCAGGTGATCTCCGCCTTGTCGCGAACGCCCGCCTGGCGCACGGCGTGATCGACGTTGTAGATGTACTCGAAGGCCGCCCCCTGGCAGGTGCACATGCCATGGCCCGTGCCCACGACGAAGCGGCGACGTTCGCCGTTTTTCATCGCCTCGATGCACGCCTGAAGCTCCTGGTTGGCCTTCTGGGCATGCTCCCAGGTGCACACCGAAACGGTGTAGCCCTTCTCCGGCCCAAGTCCGGGGGTAGCATCGAAGTTCAGCTTGGGGCCGGTCGCGTTGACCAGAAAATCGTAGTCCACGTCATCCGTCTGCCCAGTCCCAACCCCATCGTCGGTTGTCCGCTCGATGGTTACGAAAGGACGGGGGCGGTCGCCACTGCCCTCCGGGTGGAGCGAGACGGCCTTGGCCTGGAGGAACTCCACGCCAGCCTTCTTATAGACGGGCGCCAGATCGAAGGTCACCTGCTCGGTGGTCATCTCGCCGCAGCCAACCCACACGTTGGACGGGATCCAGTTCCACTTGGCCTTGGGGGAGACCACGGTCACCCGGTGCTTCTTACCGACCCACCTCCCCAGATACCTGGCCACGGTGTGTCCCGAGATGCCGGCGCCCAGAATTACGATACGTGCCATTCTTGTCGAGCCTCGTCGATTGGTGCAGCCCAAGGACGCTAGCAACCCTGGATCGGGCTGTCAAACGTGCTTTTTCTATCAGTCAATAACTTGGAGAGGGGGCAACGATTCGGGGGTACGCGTGCCCGGACATCGCCCTCGTGCGCAGGTCGGGAGCGCGACGGACCGTCGGACCGCGGGAGATGCCGAGATCCTCGCCGTGGGCGCATGGCATGGCCCGGAACACCGCGCGACGCCCGCAGCGGGGCCGACTATCCGCCCCGAGCGCCTCGCGTTACGATGTGTGCCCTTTTCGCGCGCGGTCCCAATCAGCGGCAATGAAGATCGTCATCCTGGGTGCCGGTCAGGTCGGCAGCTCGGTCGCCGAGAGCCTGGTCTCCGAGCTCAACGAGATTACTGTCGTCGACACCGACGTCCCCCGTCTGATGCGCCTGCAGGACCGGCTGGATCTGCGGGTGGTGGTGGGAAATGCCGCCCTACCCTCGGTGCTGGAGCACGCGGGGGCGGCCGACGCGGACCTGCTGATCGCCGTGACCCAAAGCGACCAGACCAATCTGTGCGCCTGCCGTACCGCCGCGACGCTCTTCAAGACCCCCACCAAGATCGCCCGCCTGCGCTCCCCGGACTATGTGCAGCACCCCCAGCTCCTGGATGCGCGCAACTTCGCCGTGGATTTCAGCATCTGCCCCGAGCAGATCGTCACCGATTACATCGTTAAGCTGATCGAGTTCCCGGAGGCGCTCCAGGTTCTGGAGTTTGCCGGGGGCCTGGTGAGTCTTGTGGCGGTGCGCGCCGTCCCCGGCGGCCCCCTGGTGGGCCGCCCGGTCTCGGACCTACGTCGGCACATGCCCACAGTGGATGCACGCATCGCTGCCATCTACCGCAAGGACCAGCCCATCATCCCGGACGGCGAGACCCTGGTCGAGGCCGGGGACGAGGTCTTCTGCCTGGCCGCCACCCGGGACATCCGCCAGGTCATGAGCGAGCTGCGCCGCCGCGACCGCCCCACCCGCCGCATCCTGATCGCCGGCGGCGGGAACATTGGGGAGCGGCTCGCCTCCGCGACCCAGGACCGCTATCAGGTCAAGCTGATCGAAACCGGGGAGGACCGCGCCCGCTCCCTGGGGGCGAGCCTGTCCCGCACCCTGGTCCTGGTGGGGGAGGCCACGGACGAGGGTCTGCTGAGCGCCGAAGGGATCGAGGACATGGACCTCTTCGTGGCACTGACCAACGACGACGAAAACAACATCATGGCCTCCCTCCTGGCCAAGAGCCTGGGGGCACGCCGGGTCCTGGCGCTGATTAACCGCCGCGCCTACGTGGATCTGGTCCAGTCCGACCGGATCGACATCGCCATCTCCCCCGCCCAGATCTCGATCGGCTCCCTGCTCGCCCACGTAAGGCGGGGGGACGTGGCGGCGGTGCACAGCCTGAGGCGCGGGGCCGCGGAGGCCCTGGAGCTGGTGGTGCACGGAGACGTGACCACGTCCAAGGTGGTCGGCCGCCGTATCGATCACCTGGACCTGCCCGAGGGCGTGACCGTCGGGGCCATCGTGCGCGGACAGCCCCTGGATGCGGGTGGCGACGGGCGCCGGGTCCTGATCGCCCATCACGATTCGGTGATCGAGGCGGAGGATCACGTGATCCTGTTCCTCGTCAACAAGGCACTGGTGCCCAAGGTGGAGCGGTTCTTTCAGGTCGGTCTGGGCTTCTTTTGATGGCGAGTCTGCTGTCGGTCACGAATGTTCTGGGCCGCCTGTTAATGGTGTTCGGCCTCACCTATCTGCTGCCCATCGCCTCCGCCATCTTCTACGGTGACGACACCCTGACGACCTTTGTCGTGAGTCAGCTCGCCTGCGTGCTGGCGGGCCTGATCCTTGTGGCCCTGACCCAGCGCTACCGCCGGGAGCTCAAGGCGCGCGACGGCTTTATCCTGGTCGCCATGGCCTGGACCCTCACCGCCGCCATCGCCACCGTTCCGCTGCTGTTGCATCAACAGCTCTCTTTTACCGACGCCTTCTTCGAGACCATGTCCGGGCTGACCACCACAGGGGCGACCGTGATGGTCGGACTCGACACGGTGGCGCCGTCCATCAACCTGTGGCGCCACACCCTGCACTGGCTGGGCGGCATGGGGATCATCCTGCTGGCGGTGGCCATCCTGCCCCTCTTAGGCGTCGGCGGCATGCAGCTCCTGCGCGCCGAGGTCCCAGGACCGATCAAGAACACCAAGCTCACCGCCCGCATCGCCGACACCGCGGCCATCCTGTGGACCGTCTATCTGGGGTTGACCATCGCCTGCATGCTCTCGCTCAAGCTTGCGGGCATGGGCTGGTTCGACGCCATCTGCCACGCCTTCTCCACCATGAGCCTGGGCGGATTCTCCACCCGGGATGCGAGCATCGGCGCCTTCGACTCCCCCGCCGTCGAAGGCGTGATCATCGTGTTCATGGTGCTGGCCGCGTTCAATTTCGCGACCCACTATACGGTCTGGCGCGATGGCAGTCTCAAGCCCTATTGGCGCGACGCCGAGGCCAAGGGCGTCGTTACACTCCTGGCGCTCAGCGTCCTGGGCTGCACCGTCTATCTCTGGATGGCGGACACCTACCCGAGCTTCTGGACCGCACTGCGCTATGCCGCATTCAACCTGGTATCGGTCGGCACGACCACCGGCTACGCGAGCACGGACTATGCGCTCTGGCCCACTTTCGTGCCCTATTGGATGCTCTTTCTCGCCACCGTCACATGTAGCTCCGGGTCTACCGGCGGCGGGATCAAGATGATCCGCACCCTGATCCTGGTGCGCCAGAGCTCCCGGGAGCTGCGCCGCCTGATCCATCCCACCATGGCCGCCCCGGTTACGGTCGGCCGCATGCAGATACCCAATGGCGTGGTCTTCGCCATCCTGGGATTCATCTTTCTCTATTTCATTAGCATCGTGAACCTCACCTTCCTGCTGATCTTCGGCGGGCTGGATTTCGTATCGGCCTTCACTGCGGTCGTCGCCTGCATCAGCAATACAGGTCCAGGCTTAGGTCAGGTGGGACCAGCCACCAACTATCAGAGTCTCACGGACTACGAGATCTGGGTCCTAAGCTTCACCATGCTGCTTGGCCGGCTGGAGGTCTTCTCCCTCCTGATCCTCTTTACGCCCTATTTCTGGCGTAAGTGACGGTTAGCGGCGAGTGGCAGGCGATCGCGCGGTCCGACGTTGCCCGCCCCCAAGTTGAATTTTTCCATCCGCACGTTTAGCGTTCGCCCGCCTGCAGGGCATCGTGCCTTCCCCGCATCCCCCAAGGACCCCCCAGATGAGCAGTCCCCTCGCCCCCGATCCGGCCCTCCGTCCGTCCCTGTCGGTCGTAATCCCGATGTACAACGAGATCGACAACGTGGAGCCCATGCTGGCCCGCGTGCACGAGGGACTCAAAGGCTATGGGGGGGACTGGGAGCTGATCTGCGTGGACGACGGCAGCCGCGACGGCACCGGAGAGCGCTTGATGGAAACGGCCGCGCGCTACGGCAGCCATGTGCGTACCATCCGGCTACGGCGCAACTTCGGTCAGACCGCGGCCATGCAGGCGGGCTTCGACGCCGCCCGGGGCGCATTGATCGCGACCCTGGACGGGGACCTGCAGAACGACCCCGCGGACATCCCGCGCATGGTCGACGAGCTGATCCAGCGGGATCTGGACCTCCTTCAGGGCTGGCGGCACAAGCGCCAGGACGCCCTGGTGCTGCGCAAGATCCCCTCGCGGATCGCCAACCGGCTGATCGGCAGGGTCACAGGGGTGGCATTGCATGACTACGGGTGTAGTCTCAAGGTCTACCGGGCCGAGGTGATCCGGGAGGTGACACTGCTCGGAGAGATGCACCGGTTTATCCCCGTCTGGGTGGCGGGGGTGACCGCCCCCTCCCGGATCGGGGAGACGTCGGTCGCCCACCAGGCACGCCAGTTCGGCACATCGAAGTACGGGATCTCCCGGACCTTCCGGGTCCTGCTCGATCTGCTGTCGGCCTTCTTCTTCCTGCGCTTCGGGTCCAGGCCGGGGCACTTTTTCGGGTCCATCGGGATCGTCTTCGGGGTCATCGGCTCGCTCACGATGGCCTACCTGCTGGTCGTCAAGTTCGGCCTGGGCCAGAACATCGGCCAGCGGCCACTGCTCTTCGTCTCCATTCTGTTCCTGGTGGCCTCCGTGCAATTCCTGACCACCGGCGTGCTCTCCGAGCTCATGACCCGGACCTTCTACGCCTCCAGCGAGCACACCCACCACCGCATCCGCACCCAGTCGGACCCGAGCTCCGCGGGCTGGAAGCAACCCGCGTGACGACCCTGCCCCATCGGCCGGCCAGCGGACCGGCCCGGGGACTCTCAGCCCTCCTGGCCTCGCCCTGGATGCTGGCGGCCGTCTTGGCCCTGAGCTTCTTCTGGCAGCTCGGTGCGGTCCCGCTTTACGACCTGGACGAGGGGGCCTTCACGGAGGCGACCCGGGAGATGCTCGCCTCCGGCAACTACATCACCCCGCACAAGGACGGTCAGCCCCGCTACGACAAGCCGGCCCTGATCTATTGGCTCCAGGCCGCTTCAGCCCAGACCTTCGGCCTCGGGGAGTGGAGCCTGCGCCTGCCCTCGGCGCTCGCCGCGTCGCTGTGGGTGTTGGCGGTTGTCGCCTTCGTGCGCGAGCGTCTGGATTCGCCTAGCGCCATCCTGGCAGGGATGGTCATGGCCCTGTCGCTCCAGGTGTCCCTGATCGCCAAGGCGGCAGTGGCGGACGCCCTTTTGAACCTGTTTATCGCCCTCGCCTTCTTCGAAATCTATCGCTTCTATGCCCGGCCCGGGGCGGGCAACCGCTCGGGGCCGGTCCTGCGCGCCTATCTCTGGATGGGGCTTGGGTTCCTGACCAAGGGGCCGGTGGCCGTCTTCTTCCCGGCGGTGGCGAGCCTGGTCTTCTTCTGGTCCCAGGGCGCCCTCGGACGCTGGCGCCAGGCGGTGCTTGCTCCCTTAGGCTGGCTCGTCTTTCTCCTGGTGGCGGGTCCCTGGTACCTGGCCATCTTTCTCGACGACGGGGCCGGGTTCTTCCAGAGCTTCTTTCTCAAGCACAACGCCGGACGCTTCGGCGGGACCATGCACGGACATAGCGGCTTTTTGGGCTATTACTTCGTGGTCCTGCCCCTGATCGTCCTGCCCTTTACCGGTTGGCTCCTGCGGCTCCTCCCCGCATTGTCCCGGGCCTGGGCGGACCCGCTCGATCGGTTCCTATGGATCTGGTTCCTCGTCGTCTTCGTCTTCTTTTCCTTCTCCGGAACCAAGCTGCCCCACTATCTGCTGTACGGCTCCACGCCGCTCTTCATCCTCATGGCCAGGCACCGGGAGCTGCTGCGGGGGCCATGGCTCGCGTGGGTCCCGCCCGCACTCTTCTATCTGCTCCTGTTGACGTTGCCCTGGGCCATCGGACTCGCCGAGTCGGAGACCCGCAAGGCCCACGAGTTGGCCATGCTGGAGGAGGGCCGGGCACTCCTGGACGGGGCCTATCTGGCCTGGGTGGGGCTCGCCGCGCTGGGGCTCCTGGGGCTCGCCCTCTGGCGCGTACCACCCCTGTGGCAACGCCTAGTCCTCGCGGGGCTGATCCAGATCCTGGTGGTCTTCGGGGTGCTCGTGCCCCGCGTCATGGAGGTCATGCAGGCCCCGGTGAAGGAAGCGGCGCTCCTGGCCCGCCGGTTGGACCTGCCCACGGTGGTGTTCCGCACCTCCATGCCAAGCTTCAGCGTCTACCGGGACGCCATCACCCCGGACCGCATCCCGCGGCCCGGCGAGCTGGTGTTCCTGCGGGTGGACAAGCTCGAGCAGCTCGCCCGGGAACTCCCGGACCTGGAGCAGGAGCTGGTCTACCGACGCGGTCCGGTCGCGCTGGTACGGGTCGGGGAGCGGGTGCGGCCCACCTTCGGCATCGAGCCCGGGGCTGCCGACGGCGACCGCCCCGGAGACGGACGCAGCCAGACGAAGCCAGGCCGGCCCGCCCTGCCCAAGTGAACAAGGGTGCATTCGCCTTTCTTAGGCAAGACCTCGGCACGGCGCTCGCGGCCGGGGCGGTCCGCACCCCGCTGGATCCGCCCGGCGGGGGGCTCTGGCTCGCCCGAGCCACCCTCGGGTGCCTGATCGTCGGGGCGACCCTGTTCCTTTTCTGCGGCTATCACGCGGGATTCGAGCGCATCAATGCGGCCGCAACGGCCTATCCGGACTGGGTTTGGGAGTGCCTGACGGTCCTCGGCGACGAGCGCGTGCCGCTGGCCTTGAGCCTCTTTTTCGCGCGACGGCGCCCCCGGCTCTTCTGGACCCTGGTCCTGGCCGCTGTGCTCGCCATCGCCTACAGCCGGGGCTTGAAGCACCTGTTCGATACCCTGCGCCCGACCGCCGTCCTGCCGGCGGACGCCTTCCATCTGATCGGGCCGGGGCCGCGGCGTTCGAGCTTTCCGTCGGGGCACAGCACGAGCGCCGGGGTCTTCTTTGGGGTGCTGATCTATTACGCCCGCTGGTGGGGGAACCGTTCGCTCCTCTTCCCGATCGCGCTACTGGTCGGACTAAGCCGGGTCGCAGTCGGGGTACATTGGCCGGTGGATGTGGCCTTCGGGCTCGCCGGGGGACTCGCTTCCGCCTGGGCCGGGGCGCGACTCGCGGCCCGCTGGCCCGGGCCC
>JBGSOR010000170.1:0-25063 GCA_041738985.1 Chromatiaceae bacterium
ACGGGAGCCGGATCGGCCGGTTGATGGCGGGACCCCGGCTTCCAGCGGACGGCGCTCGCTCGGCACTGGGTCGGGACAAAGAGCGCCTGGCCGGGGACTACCTGGTCCGGCACGGGCTGCGTCCGGTGGCGCGGAATCATCGCTGCCGGTTCGGCGAGATCGACATCGTCATGCGCGACGGCGACATCTTGGTTTTTGTGGAGGTCCGTTACCGGGCGTCCTCCCGATTCGGCACCCCTGCAGAGACGGTGGACATCCGCAAGCAGCGCCGTCTGGCCGCCGCGGCAGCGGACTATCTCAAGCGTCATCCAAGCGTGCTACCCTGCCGGTTCGACGTGGTCGCTATCGGCGCCCAAGACCAGATCCAATGGTTGAAAGATGCGTTCAGTGCCAATGCTTGAGACCCCTTGTCCGCCTGCCCCGTTGGCCTCTGTAACAGCTGGCTCCTCTGGTGCAGAAACCTTGCCCCGAGCCGGCATCCTGTCTCGCCTCCGCGTCCGCCGGATCGGCCTGGCCCTGATCCTTGCGACCCCCTTGCTTGGCGGCTGCGCCCCCCTCGTGCTGGGGGGTGCAGCCGCGGGCGCGATGGTCGCCCATGACCGGCGGGGCTATTCGGCCTATCTGGAGGACCAGGAGATCGAGGTTCGGGCCATGTCGGCCCTGGCGGAGAGCCCGGAGCTCCGAGGCCGAGCCAGCATCAGCGTCACCAGCTACAACCGCAAGGTCCTGATGGTCGGTCAGGCCGATTCCGAAGCCCTTAAGCAGCAGGCCGCGGAGATCGTGAGCCAGCTGCCCAAGGTGGAGCGTGTCATCGACGAGCTGACCGTCGGCCCGCCGATCGGCCTGCAGCGGCAGGCCGAGGACCCCTATCTGACCAGCCGCGCCAAGCTCGCCCTGTCCAATATCAACATGCCCGGCTTCGATGTGACCCGGGTCAAGGTGGTCACCGAGGACGGCGTGGTCTATCTCATGGGCCTCGTGACCCAGGAAGAAGGGGACGCGGCGGCGGAGAAGGTCCGCTTCGTACCGGGGGTGGTGCGCGTGGTGAAGCTTTTTGAGTACATCGAGCCCAAGGCCTGATCCGCCAGCGACACCGACAACGCCATCCTGGCCCGCCCTCGCGCCTGCCTTGATCGCAAGGCTCGCGACCGTCGCCGGCCCTGGCGAGGTCCTGACCGACCCGGCCGACTGCTGGCCTTACGGCTACGACAACAGCCGCCGCCAGGCCCTGCCGCAGGCGGTCGTCTTCGCCTCCGATGCAGACCAGGTGGCCGCCCTGGTCCGTTTCTGCGTGGAGACCGGACTGCCGCTGGTCGCCCGCGGTCGCGGCACCGGCACCACCGGGGCCACGGTACCCGACCGCGGCGGGATCGTCCTCTCCTTCGAGCGCATGAATCGGATCCTGCGCATTTCACCGGGCGACCGGCTCGCCGTGGTAGAGCCGGGGGTACTGAACGAGCAGCTCCAGCAGGCGCTCGCCCCGCACGGTTTCTTCTGGCCCCCGGACCCCACCAGCGCCGCCACCTGCACCATCGGCGGCAACCTGGCCTACAACTCGGCCGGCCCGCGGGCCGTCAAGTACGGCACCCCCCGGGAGAACACCCTTGGCCTGCGCGCCGTCAGCGGACGGGGCGAGCACCTGCGAACCGGGGTCCAGACCACCAAGGGCGTCGTGGGCTACGACCTGACACGGCTCATCATCGGCTCCGAGGGGACCTTGGCGCTGATCACGGAGGCGATACTCAAGCTGGTCCCCCTGCCCGAGTCCAGGCGGACACTGCGCGCCGCCTACAGGGACATCCACACTGCCGCCGCCGCCGTCTCCGCCATCATGGCCCAGCCAGTCATCCCCTGCGCCTTGGAGTTCATGGACAGCTCCGCCATCGAGATGGTGCGCAGCTATGCCGGCATCGACGTGCCGGCCGAGACCGGGGCCATCCTCATGATCGAGGTGGACGGGCCGGAGGCGTGCATCGACCTCGCCGTTCGCGCCCTGGAGGCCGCCGCCCGCAACCCCGGGCTCCTGGAATGCCGCCGCGCCGAGGACTCTACCGAGGTCGCCGCGCTCTGGAAGACCCGCAAGTCCCTGTCCCCTGCGCTGCGGCACATCGCCCCGAAGAAGATCAACGAGGACGTCGTGGTCCCGGTCTCCCGCATGGGCGAATTCATCGACGGGCTGGAGCGGCTGTCGCGGGAGACCGGCATCCGTATCGTCAACTTCGGCCATGCCGGCAACGGCAACATCCACGTCAACCTGCTGGTGGACCCGGACAATCCGGATGAAATGACCCGCGCCTACGTCTGCCTGGACTCCGTCTTCGGCTTGGTCCTGGGCCTGGGCGGCACACTCTCCGGCGAGCACGGGGTGGGCCTGGAAAAGCGCGACTATGTGGCCCGGGAGATCGAGCCCGCGACGCTCCGGCTCATGGCCGATATCAAAGACCGTTTCGACCCCGCCGGGATCCTCAATCCCGGTAAGGCGCTGCCGCCGGTCGAATGATACCTGCGCCGGCGGTTCGCACCGCCGGTGCTTCGTCGGAAAAGATCCCGAAAACGTGTCCTGATCGTTGAAGCGGATTGTCCGTCGCTCCCCTGCCAAAAGTCGGGCGGTTAAGGATCTGGCCGATGGCGGTTATTAGGCGCTTCGGAGAGTAGCGGCTACAAGGAAGTCCCGAAACGCGAGCGGGCTTCAACAACGGCTGCGGCCGCTTGTCCAGGCCATATCGGGCCGGTACCGCATAGCCTGCGAGCCCAAAGCCAAGGGACCAGGTTAGTCGCGAGGGACGGACCGCCCCAGTCCACGGACTTTCGGATCGAACGTCAGACGTGTCCGAGTGGCGGTCGCTGGAATCCGAGGAGGCGACGGGCTGGACTCGGCCATGAACCGACATTCGGGTGCTTGCCTCAAACCGGTCGTAGCGACACCTTTACTCGGGGGCAACGGTCCGGACTCGCTCCAGCACAGTTCGGATATTATTGCTCGCCCACGATTGCCCACTTGGCTTGCCCACATTGTGCGCGGCGGCTCAAGCATCCGGTGTACACAACGTACGAGTGAGAGGGTCTGACGATGATGAAACAAGCACTGCTCGGCGCGCTTGTCGCTGTCGCTATCACCACTGCGGCTTCGGCCCAGAGCTACAAGATGGCCACGCCTTTCGCGCCGGGTGTCGCCGTGCCCGACAAGATCGAGTCCTCGATCGGGACGTTGAACCTGGATTATGGTTACCCGTCGGCCGATACCGTCGACAAGATCTACGACAACCTGGACCGTTCGCGGGCACTTCAAGCCTATCTGCTGGCAATCCCGATGGTTAATCAGGCGGGCATGCGCGACTCGATACGCAAGTTCGGACCTGACAACCAGACCGACGTGATCTGGGAAGATCTGGTCGATCCGAGGACCGTCGAGCTGACGGCGAACGACAACACGATCTACAACTTCATCTGGGTCGACACCAGCAAGGGACCGTTGGTGGCCGAGATTCCGCCCAAGGTGCTGGGGCTGGTCAACGACTTCTGGTACAAGTGGGTGGCCGATGTGGGCATTACCGGGGCCGACAAGGGCGAGGGCGGGAAGTACCTCCTGTTGCCGCCTGGATTCAAAGGCGACATCCCGTCGGGGTATCACGTCGTGCGGCCGAGCACCTTCGGCAGCTGGCTCGTATTTCGCGCCTTCGTTGTGGACGGTTCAACCCGACCCGGAGTCGACTCGGTCAAGAAGAACCTCCGGATCTATCGCTTGGCCGAGGCCGCGAACCCGCCGCCAATGAAGTTCGTCAATGCCTCGAGGATTCCATCGAATTTCGTCGCACCGGGTGACTACTCGTTCTGGAGCCTGTTGAACAAGGTCATCCAGGAGGAGCCGGCGGAGGGTTCAGATCCCACCACCTTGGGCCTGTTCGCCTCGATCGGCATCGTCAAGGGTCAGCCGTTCAATCCCGATGAGCGGATGAAGAAGATCCTGACCGACGCCGCGAATATCGGCGCCGTGACTGCGCGGACCATCGCCTTCAAGATACGTTCGCAGGAGGCGTATTTCTATCCGGACAGCGCGTGGCGCCTGCCTTTCTTCGGTGGCTACAAGTTCGAGGTGGCGCCCGGTGTCAGCAACCTAGATGGTGCCGCCTTCTACTATTACTTTGCCACTGGCGTCACGCCTGCGATGGAGGAGAAGATGGTGGGCCGGGGATCGCAATACCCCTGGTCGGTGCAGGATGCGCACGGCAATCCCTTTGATGGCGGCAAGACCTACAAGCTGCGCCTGCCGCCGAACATCCCGGTAAAGGACTTCTGGTCGGTCATCGTGTACGACAACCAGACCCGCTCGATGGCGCAGACCGACCAGAAGGCCCCGAGCGTCAGTAGCCAGAACAAGGGGGTCAAGATCAATGCGGACGGCTCGGTGGATGTCTACTTCGGACCCAAAGCACCAACGGGAATGGAGAACAACTGGGTGCAGACGATTCCAGGCGAAGGCTGGTTCATGATCCTTCGCCTCTACGGTCCGCTGGAGCCGTGGTTCAACAAGACGTGGCGGCCGGGCGAAATCGAGCTGCAACCCTGATCGCAGTACCAAGTCACCTTCGACGGGCGCCTCGGCGCCCGTCTTTCCATTCCGCGCGGAACATAAATGTTCCGCGCGCATCCGCGAATGACCGCTTCGATTCACCAGCAATGTCTGCAAGGGGTCGGTTACGGCCACTAGTCCCTGCTGACGGGTATCCGGGAGTGAACTCGGAAGAACCGGCCAGGTCTTTGAGCCGCGCTACCGTGTCGGCGCCCGTTGCCGGGTCGACATCGGATCATCGACTACACTATGACCTACCGAATTTATCGATCAACGCCGCAAGACATAGCACCATGGAAACCACAACCTTATCGACCAAATATCAGCTCGTCTTGCCGAAGGCGATCCGGGAGTCGCTGAATCTCAAACCAGGACAGCGGTTTATGGTCCGCGCCAGCGGGCACGGGATTGAGCTGGTCCCGTGTGAGCCGGTGTCCGCACTGCGCGGGTTTCTGGAGGGGGCCGATACCGGTCTCGACGACATCCGCACCCGGGAAGACCGGGTATGAACCTGCTCGATTCCTCCGGGTGGATCGAGTATTTTGCCAACGGTTCCAACGCGGAGCACTTTGCCACGGTGGCGACCGACACCGCCATGTTGCTGGTGCCGACCATCGTGCTGCACGAGGTTTATCGCTGGGCCGAGCGCGAGGGGGGCGAGTCGGCGGCGAACCGCACCATGCTCGCGATGCAGGAGGGCGCAGTGGTAGCGTTGGATGCCGACCTCGCCATCGCAGCCGCACGCCTGGCGCGTCGGCACAAGTTGCCGACGGCCGACAGCATCATCTACGCGACCGCCCAAGCCCGCGAGGCAGTCGTCTGGACCCAGGATGACGACTTCGAGACCCTGCCGGGTGTGCACTACTTCGCCAAGCCCAAGCCACCGAACGCGTAGTAGGGCACCGCCACGAAGATTGCCGCCGACGTGAATGCAGGGCTAAGACCGTCGTCCGAGGATGTGACGCTCAAGGCTCAAGGCTCAAGGCTCAAGGCTCAAAGCGGCGGCGATCCGCTCACTTCAACATGGCCGGTAATGCCTATGCCTCCGGGCTGGATCAGAGCGGGCGCCGCCAGGTGACGTTGGTCCTGATTGCCATGCTTTCGGGATCGCATCCGATCGCCTCTCGTACCGCGCGAAGACGCTCCGGGTCGAGTGTCCGAGCCCGTTGGCCCGAATCGCAGAGCGCGCCGCGGAAACCCAGGTAATCGGGGCCCAAGGGCAGGAGGACCGGGATGTCCCCGAGGCGCAGGGAGCCGGCGAGGCCGCAGAGCAGGCGCAAACCCTGGGCCTGGCGGACGAAGGCGGCCAAGGTCTCCCGGGTCAGGCAATCGAGCAGGCGTCCGCTGCCCTTGTCGGCGGTATCCAGCATGACCCCGGTGCAGCCGGCTCGGGCGAAGGGGGTCAGGTCCGCGATGGACGGCGAGCGGTCGGCGAACAGGACGGCGACGATGGAGATACTGCGAGCCAAGTCGGCGACGGCGGGCAGACAGGCCCGAACATGGGCCTCCGAGAAGAATCCGATCTTGACGTAATCGACCCCGCTGGCGGCGGTCGCCCGGATGCCATCCAGGACCAGGCCAGGGTCGGCTGGCAGGTCGCCGATGGTGGCGCTGGTCTGCGCCCGGCTGGCGACCCGGTCCAGGATGGCGCGGATGGTTCGGATGGGTAGGGCTCCCAAGGCCCCGCTGGCCGGATCCTTGAGATCGACCAGGTCCACTCCGCCCCGGATGGCCAGCTCGGCCTCTTCCGGGCCGGTGACGCTGGCCAGCAGCCGCGTCCGCACGCGCGTCATGACCTGGCGGCCTCGGCGGCAGACCCGTGGGCGGCCACCCGCTCCATCAACCAGCCCCATGCCTCCAGCTCCTTAGGCCCAGCGGTCTTGTCGATGGCGATGCGCAGATAGGCAATCTCTCGGGCGATCTTGTCCGGAGGCAGCAGGTCCAGCCGGCTCACCAGGATCGCCAGCTCCAGTACCGCCGCCCGCGCGCGGTTGAGGCCCTGGTAGGGGCGATGATTGCCCTCGAAAACCGGTCGGCAGAGGAGTTGGGGGCGCACGGAGTCTTCCTGGATCTCCGCAAGCTCCACCTCGCAGTGGGCCAGGGTTTCGGCCAGTCGGGGCGCGGCGATTCGCTCCGATGGGACCAGGGGCCAGTCCCGGCGGCCGGTGAGGCAGCCCGCGAAGACACGCACGTCGTCGGTGAAATTGATGGCGGCGCATCGCGTCTGGATCAGGTTGTCCAGGGTCCGGGAGGGACGGAAGGGTGCGATCAGGACCAGCTCGCCCCGCTGGCGGATGCCCATGGGGGCGATGTGCGCGCGGCCACCACCGTCGGCGGTCGTGAGGACGACCTCTTGGATAAATTCGTGATTCAAGGGGATATAAGATTCAACCGTCCCGCGGCGGGGAGCACGGGCGATGTTAAGCCCGCCTGGGATCGTGGACAAGCGTGCGGCGCAGGCCTGCGGGGGCCGTCGCGCCCCTGGGGAAGGTACCCGAACCGCTCGAGAGACCGCCGGGTTTCTGCCCCTTGGTGCGGCGGTTGATTTCAGCCAGCGAGGATATAGCCGAGGTCGATCGGCACCGCCTCGAATGGTGGGATCGCGACCCGCCCGGCGTCGGCCCCCGTCGCGGTGAGGTCTGCGACGATGCGATAGCTGCCCCCGTCCAGCCCATAGGCCACGAGGGTGCGCTCCTCGGGCCAGATCAGCCAGTAGTAAGGGACTCGGTGGCGTTGCAGGAGCAGCAACAGGGTCAGCGTGTCCTTGCGCTCGTGGCCGGGGGAGACGATCTCGCAGACCCAATCCGGCGCAAGCTCCATGACGCCCCTCGGGCGCTCCGGCAGGCGTTCGCGGCACCAGCCGGCAAGGTCGTGGCTCGGGCACTGGTGGGCCTCGTACAGGACGCTGACCTCGGTCGCGATCCACCAGCCGCCGGGGCCGTCGCCGCGGAAGAAGGGGCCGAGCTCAACTACGGTCGCACTCTGCACCAGGCCATGCTCGGCCCGCCCCATGGGTCGGCGGACAATCTCGCCGTCGATGAGCTCGACCCGCTCGTCCGGACGGGCGAGGAGGTCGGCAAGCGTAGCCAGCTTCACGGCTTCCATCGGGGTACCTCGTTCGGTTGCGACTGTCCGGGACCCTGCGTGCGGTCGGACCCCGGTCGATGGCCAAAGCCAACCGCATCGCGCGCCGCCATGTCAAGCTCACCGATCACCACAGCCGCTCGACCACGTTGCTATCCATCGCCCAGGCCTTGCCGTCCATGCCGGCGGCGATCCCCGTCCCCTTGAGCACCCCCGCGAAGGAGGCGCCTGAGCTAACCTGAGCTAACCGGTGTGTCTAAGCGGCAGGGGCCAAGCGCCCCGGACGACCGCCGGACCAAGGAGTCTATCGCCGAGTAGTGCCGACCGCCGGGTAACGTTCCATGTCCTCCGGCTCCTCGGGCACCGCGCAGCCCCACTTGAGTGGCCGATCTTGGACGTAGCGTTTACCGAGCTGGAGTGCGATCTGGGCCCGGGCCAGCTCGACCCCGAGATAAAAGGCATGCCCCGCGTCCTGCTCCACCTTGAGGTGCGGATAGAAATCGAACGGGTCCGCGTAGGTCAAGATCCCGTCCCGGTTGAAGCAGTGGACGCCGTCGGCGCTGACCTGGATGCGGAAGTTGGGGTCCCGGATGGCGGCGGCCAGCTCCCGAATCTCGTCGGTCCCGTACGGGAAGGGGGCGCGCTCGTGGAGTGCGGTCAGGCCCGCGTCGATCTGCTTGGGCAGGCTCTGCTGCTCCCGCGCCCAGTGCATGATGCGGCGCGCGCGGTCGGCCTCGCGGATGGCGCTGCGGCAATGGGGGCTCACCTGGGTGGTCAGGATGTTGGTCACCCGCAGCTCCGAGATCAGCCCCATGAGGACCGCGTTAATCCCGGCGGTGTCCGCCTCCGTGAGCTCGGTCAGGTTGCCGACGCCCATCATGATCTCCGCCCCGGGGTGCGCCCGTCTCAGGCTGTGGTAGCGCACGATGGAGTCGGCGAACCCGAAGTGGATGGGGTCCAGGATGGGGTCTGCGATATAGGGCCGCCCGGCCGCATCCATGCGCGCCATGGCTCGCTCCAGAGACGGCAGGTCGCCCGGCCTGTGAGGGACCAGAACCGGGACCGAGGCGACCCGGTCCGCGATCCAGAGGTTGTCCTCGTCCAGGCTCAAGAGATAATCCGCACCCGCCTGCCCCCCGGCCAGGAGCTCTTCGGGATGCATGGAGTCGACGCTGACCTGAAGTCCCGCCTCTTTGAGCCGCCGGACTGCATCCCCCAGGTGCTCGAAGGGGGTGTCCGGGAGACAGCCCAGGTCGATGACATCGGCGCCCTCGGCCCGAAAGGCGAGCGCCCGCTCCAGGATGGCATCCACGGTCAGGTGCGGGGCATCGACGATCTCGGCGAAGATCCGCACGTCGTAGCGGCTCAGGTCCGGTGTGCGGCCCTGTTGGCCGAAGAACTGGGGCAAGTCCATCAGCTCCTCGGGTCCCCGCTCCACCGGAATGCCGAAGTGCTCGGAGAGCGCCGCCAGGTCCCCCCGGCAGCGGCCCGGGATGAGGACCCGATCCGCGCCGCCGGTATCCGTCAAGCGCCGCCGGATCATGTCCGCGGTCATGAGTGCGGCCACCTTGACCCCGAGCTGACGCACCGACCAGGTGCGGCCCTGGAAGTCGATGCCCTCCAGGACCCGCAGCAGCGGCCGCTCGGCGAGCTGGCCCGTCAGGAAGAGGATGTGCTCGCTCTGGACCGGGGCGCTCATGGGGCCGGACGATCAAGGGCGGCGGCCAAGTCCTCGATGCGCTCGACGACTGTCGTGTATTCCATGGTCCGAAGCCGCTCCACGTTCTCCAGGTCGATCCGCCGCGGGTAGACCATGACCATGCCGCCCGGGGCCTCGGTCTCCATGGCCGGGGCGGTGTCGCAGGCAAAGACAATGCTCGGCACCCGACACTTGCCCGCCTGGGCGTAGATGTTGGTCACGAGCGTGTCTGCGATCCCCCAGACCATCTTGGCGACGGTGTTCGAGGTCGCCGGGGCGACCACCAGTCGCTCGTACCTGCCCTGGTAAAAGAGTGCCACGGGCGGCGAGCTGGCTGCATTGTCCCGGTAGCAGGTCACCCGCTCCTTCAGGGCCTTGAGGTCATATCCGTACTGGGCCAGCACCTCGGCCCCCGCCCGGCTGAGGAACAGGTCCACATCCGGTCGTGACTCCACCAGCTCCAGGCATTCGCGCAGATAATGGCCGG
This sequence comes from Chromatiaceae bacterium, assembly GCA_041738985.1. GTDB lineage: Bacteria > Pseudomonadota > Gammaproteobacteria > Chromatiales > Chromatiaceae > Thiodictyon. Next base: position 9,841 of record JBGSOR010000170.1, read on the forward strand.
ATCCGGTGAGCGCCCAAGCCAGGCGGGGTTTTTCGGGGTGCTGCATGCGAATTGAGTTGCTAGGGTCCAGGGCCGAGCGCCGAGGAATATGTTGCCTGCTGGCGCCTAGCCACTCGCCATTCGCCACTCGCCACTCCCTTAACGCGTCGGGTTGATCCCATAGCGTTTCATCCGCCGATAGAGCGTATTGCGGCTCAGACCTAGGCTCTTGGCGACCAGACTGACGTTCCAGTGGGTCTCTTCGAGCACGCGCAGCAGGGCATCCCGCTCGGCCAGGTCCAAGGCGTTGAGCGCTACCCCCGGCTCGTCGGGGGGCGGCAGCTCCCGGGGCTGGGTCCGCAGCTCCTCCGGCAAGTCCTTCAGTGCGATGCGGTTGTCGTCGCAGAGGGCGGCGACGGTCCGCAGCGTGTTGCGGAGCTGCCGCAGGTTACCCGGCCAAGGGTAGGCAACCAGGCGGTCCAGGGCGGCGGGTTGAAACTCGATCGGCGCACCGGTCCCGGCCTCTTCCTGCGCCACCTTGAGGATCAGCTCCCGCTTGTCGGTGCGGTCCCGCAGCGGCGGGATCAGGATGGAGATGCCGTGGATCCGGTAATAGAGATCCGCTCGGAACCGGCCCTCGTCGATGAGCACGCGCACGTCGCGATGGGTGGCGCTGATGAGCTGGACGGACACGGGTATGGGCTTGTCCCCGCCCAGGGGCATCACGGTGCGGTCCTCAAGGACTCGCAGCAGCCGTGCCTGTAGGTGCAAGGGCATGTCCCCGATCTCGTCCAGGAACAGGGTCCCGCCGTCTGCCTGGACGATCTTGCCCCGGCTACCTTCCCGGCTAGCACCGGTAAAGGCCCCGGCCTTGTAGCCGAAGAGCTCGCTCTCGATGAGGGACTCGGGGAGCGAGGCGCAGTTGAGCGCGACGAACGGCTTGTCCCTCCGGGAGCTCGCTTGGTGCATGGCCCGTGCGAAGACGTCCTTGCCTACTCCGGTTTCCCCGAACAGCATGCAGGGGATGTCCCGGTCCAGCAGCTTGACCACGGTCTCCACGTTCTGGCGCATCCGCGGGTCGCCGAAGTGGAGCGAGTCGAAGGGGTTGTAGCGCCCTGCGCAGGTCTCTCCGACCGGTCGGGCTGCGGGCCTGAGCACCGGGGCTGGGGAGGGTCGGGCGGAGTCCTCCGGGGGCTGCACCTTGGCGTAGAACCGCCGTTCGGAGCGGGTCTCGTGGATCGGGAAGGCCGGGTGGTTGGAGGAGTGGGCACGCTTGATGAGCATGGGGAGTGCGATGGTGAAGAGGTCCGTGATCTCCCGTCCGACGATCTGCTGGGTAGAATCGAGGCCCATCTGGAAGATCGCGCTGCGGTTGGCGGCCAGCACCCGGCCGTCCGGGGCGAACGCGATCAGCCCCTCCCCTAGGGTGCCGATGAACTCTGCCCGGCTGTGGCAGCGGAAGACATAGGCGTGCTTGAGGGCGCAGAAGAAGACCCGGTTCTCGATCATCTGCGCGGACATGTTGAGCAGCACCATGGTGTGCCGCTGGGCCAGCTCCGCCTGGCTGGAGGCGTCCAGGATCGCGATGACGTTGCCGTGGGGATCGAAGATGGGTGCGGCGGCGCAGGTGAGGGTGGCGTTGCGCGCGAAGTAATGATTGCTCTTGTGAACGACCAGGGGCTTCCTCTCGATGAGGCAGGTGCCCATGCCGTTGGTGCCCTGGACCTCCTCGCTCCACACCGCGCCGGTCTGGATGCCCACCTCGGCGGCGGTGTCGGTGAAGATCGGGTCCCCGATGTAGTTAAGCAGGACCCCCTCGTGGTCGGTGAGCATGATCGCGTGGCCCGAGCCAGCGAGCTGCTGATAGAGATTGGTCATCTCGTGGCGGGCGATCTCCAGCAGGTGACAGGCGCGCTCCTGCCGCTCCTTCAGGTCGCCGCGAGGGATCACCACCGGCTCCGGCGGGTAGCCGGGGTCCAGTCCATAGCCGAGATAGCAGCGTTGCCAGGACGCGATGGTCAGCTCGTCCAGCTTGTCGCCGATCGGACGATCCCCGGAAAGGGCCGCGCGCACCAGGGCTGCATGTTGGGCCTCGCGCTCGCCGGGTGCGTTCCCGGCGCCGAGCTTCAGGATTGCATCACCCACTTGCCTGTCCTCCAGCGGTGTGGGGCTGGGCGGGCTTTCACCCGGCCCCTTGGTCCGCCCGGGCCTGCCGGAGGCACGGGAAGACTCGATAATTATTGTGTCGCGAAAACGAGTCGGCCGGTTTGTCCTGGGGCGATTGCGTCGCGCATCGGACGCCCCGCCATGCGGCAACCGGTTCGACAATCTCTATGTGGGCCGTTTCGGGCGCAAACCAATGGACTCTGTGTGGACTATTGCTTCCCTCGGGCGGGGAGGCGCTCAGGCCCTCCCGATCCCGCTGCCTTTGCGGCAATCCCCTGATTCGCGGGCAGAGGGAACTTAAGCCAACCCGTATGTTTGCACAAGCGTGGTGCGGTTGGGCGGCTTGCCGATGTTCCGCCCGAGGCGATCGGGAGGCTTCCCCGGGACTTCGCGTTGTTGCGCGTCAGGCAATCCATCTGTTTCATAACCGTGGGCGGGGCTAGGACATGTGTTTCAGAATCGATACATCCGTTGCCATTTGCCAAGCCCGGCTGTCGGAATCCGGGATTTCCTGGCTCGAGGGGATCGGAAGCCCCTAGGGGGCGGCTGCGGACCGCACCGGCGCCTGAGCGCGGATTCGGCCCCGTCGATGCCGTTGGCGGCAGCGTGCCGGGGGCCCCCGCGCCCCCGATAAGGCCCGAGTCGCGGTCCGGCGGCGCGGTCGAAGAGCGTGGCAAGCATTTTGCGCTGACTGTATTGACTGCTGGACCAGGTCCCGGGGAAGTGCGAATGGGCCTCGATTACTGTCGTTAGCCCCGGCGTAGCCTTTTGCTACCCCGAGTCGGGTCCCAGGGCTCGTACCGGACTGTCTCGCACCGCGGCGGTCTCCCCCGCCCCGGTGCAACCCGGATTGTGGAAAGTCCTCCGATCGCAGGGAACGCGCTGGCCCCTTCGCCGCATTCCGCGAAGGGGTCCTTTTCGACCGGTATTATTCGAGCCCCGGCGCGTCCCGCACATCGACCGTCTTCTGGAAGCTGCCGCTAATGCTCGACCTGTCGCCGAACCGGACACTACCCGATCGTCCAGACCCCGAACCCATCGACCTGGAGGCCCTGCGCCAGATCGTCGAGGGATTTCGGGAGATGCCAGGGGGCATGCTCCCGCTGCTGCATGCCATCCAGGGACATCTGGGCTGGGTGCCCGCCCAAGCGGTGCCCCTGATCGCGGACGAGATCAATGTCTCCCGGGCGGAGGTCCAGGGCGTGCTCGATTTCTACCACGACTTCCGCCGCTCCCCTCCCGGTCGGCATCTGGTCCAGATCTGCCGCGCCGAATCCTGTCAGGCCAGGGGCTCCGCGGCCATCGAGGCCCGGGCCCGAGAGGTCCTGGGGATCGGTTATCGCCAGACCACCCCGGACGGCGCCCTGACCCTGCTGCCTGTCTATTGCCTGGGCAACTGTGCCTGCTCTCCGGCGGTGCGGGTGGACGACGAGATTCTGGGTCGTATGGACCCGGAAGGTTTCGCGGAGCTGGTCCGCACCCTGCGCGAGGAGGCGCCCGCGCCATGAGCGACCTCGTCCACACCCGCGTCTATGTCCCGATCGACTCCAGCGCACTCTCGGTTGGCGCGGAGGGCGTCGCCCAGGCGATCCTTGCAGAGGCCGACCGGCGCGGCGCGCCGATCCATCTGGTCCGCAATGGCTCCCGGGGTCTCTTCTGGCTGGAGCCGCTGGTGGAGGTGGAAACCCCGGTCGGTCGCATAGCCTATGGTCCGTTGCGCCCCCGGGATGTGCCGGAGCTCTTCGATGCAGGCTTCCTCCAGGGTCAGCCGCACCGCCTGGGCCAAGGACTCACGACCCAGATCCCCTATCTGGCGGGCCAGGAGCGGCTCACCTTCGCCCGTATGGGCCTCACCGATCCCTTGAGCCTCGACGACTACCGCGCCCACGGGGGATTCCTGGGCCTGGAGCGGGCGCTCGACATGACCGACGCGGAGGTGATCCAAGAGGTCAAGGACTCGGGCCTGCGGGGCCGCGGCGGGGCCGCCTTCCCCACCGGCATCAAATGGGAAACGGTGCGCAACGCCCCGGCGCCGCAAAAGTATGTCGTCTGCAACGCGGACGAGGGGGACTCCGGCACCTTCTCCGACCGCATGCTGATGGAGGGGGATCCCTATTGCCTGATCGAGGGTATGGCCATCGCCGCCCTGGCGACGGGCGCCACCCAGGGCTATATCTACTCTCGCTCCGAGTATCCGCACGCCTTCCGCACCCTGGGGACCGCCATCGAGCGGGCGCGAGAGGCGGGCTATCTGGGGTCGAGCCTTCTGGACTCCGGCCGGACCTTCGACCTGGAGATCCGGATGGGTGCCGGCGCCTATATCTGCGGCGAAGAGACCTCCATGCTCGAAAGCCTGGAGGGCAAGCCCGGACTCGTGCGCTTCAAGCCGCCCCTGCCCGCCATCTCCGGGCTCTTCGGCATGCCCACGGTCATCAACAACGCCATGAGTCTGGCCTCCGTGCCCATCATCCTGTCAAAGGGGGCCGCCTTCTACAGGGACTACGGCGTGGGGCGCTCCCAGGGCACCCTGCCCTTCCAGCTCGCGGGCAACATCCGTAACGGCGGCCTGGTGGAAAAGGCATTCGGACTCACCCTCGCGGCTTTGCTCTATGACTACGGCGGCGGCTCCGCTAGCGGCCGGCCCATCCGTGCCGTGCAGGTAGGCGGGCCCCTGGGGGCCTATGTCCCCGAATCCCAGTTCGAGGTTCCGCTGGACTACGAGGCCTACAGCCGGATGGGCGCCATGATCGGACACGGGGGCATCGTCGCCTTCGACGACACCGTCGACATGGCCCGCATGGCCCGCTACGCGATGGAGTTCTGCGCCATCGAGTCCTGCGGCAAGTGCACCCCCTGCCGGATCGGCTCCCGCCGGGGGATGGAGGTCATCGATCGCATCGTCGCGGATCGGGATCGAGCCGGAAACCTCGCCCTGCTCCAGTCCCTTTGCGACACCATGCTGAACGGCTCCCTCTGCGCCCTCGGGGGCATGGCCCCCTACCCGGTGCTCTCGGCCCTGCGGCACTTTCCCGAAGACTTCGGCGTCCAATCTCAAGACCTCCCCGCGCCGAAAGGCGAGGTCGCATGAGCAATTGGAGCGGGCAAGGGCTCAGTTAGAACGCGAAGGTCGCGTATCGCTTTCCGAATCCCAAGAGGCAAGTCCATGTCCCTACCCCGCGAGCTCGACTACGGCACGCCCGCCCGAACGGCAGAGCGGTTGGTGACGCTGACCGTCGACGGAATGGAGGTCAGGGTCCCGGAGGGGACTACCGTCATGCGCGCCGCGGAGTCGGTCGGGAGCCGGATTCCCAAGCTCTGCGCCACGGACTGCCTGGAGCCCTTCGGCTCCTGCCGGCTCTGCCTGGTGGAGATCGAAGGCAGGCGGGGCTATCCGGCCTCGTGCACCACGCCCGCCGAGGCGGGGATGCAGGTCCGCACCCAGTCGGACCGGCTCGCCGAGATCCGCCGCGGGGTCATGGAGCTCTATATCTCCGATCACCCGCTCGACTGTCTCACCTGCGCCTCGAACGGCAACTGCGAGCTCCAGGACATGGCCGGGGTGGTAGGTCTGCGCGAGGTCCGCTACGGGATGGACGGGGTGAACCACTTCGACGCCAAGAGCGCCCGCCCCAAGGACGAGTCAAACCCCTATTTCACCTTCGACCCCGCCAAGTGCATCGTCTGCAGCCGCTGCGTGCGCGCCTGTGCCGAGGTGCAAGGCACCTTCGCGCTGACCATCTCCGGGCGCGGGTTCGACTCCCATGTGAGTGCCGGCCAGGACGAGCCCTTCATGGATTCCGAGTGCGTCTCCTGCGGGGCCTGTGTCCAGGCCTGCCCGACCGCGACCCTGATGGAGAAGTCCGTCATCCAGCTCGGCCAGGCCGAGCGTTCGGTCGTGACCACCTGCGCCTACTGCGGGGTGGGCTGCGCCTTCAAGGCCGAGGTCAAAGGGAGCCAGGTGGTGCGCATGGTCCCCTGGAAGGACGGTCAAGCCAACCACGGGCACTCCTGCGTCAAGGGTCGCTTCGCCTGGGGCTACGCGACCCACCCGGACCGGATCAAGACCCCCATGATCCGCACGTCCATCCATGACCCCTGGCAGCCCGTCTCCTGGGACGAGGCACTCGCCTATGCCGCCTTCGAGCTTAAGCGCATTCAGGCCCAGTACGGACGCGGGGCGGTGGGCGGGATCACCTCGTCGCGCTGCACCAACGAGGAGACCTACCTGGTCCAGAAGCTGGTGCGTGCCGCGTTTGCCAACAATAACGTGGACACCTGCGCCCGGGTCTGCCACTCGCCGACCGGTTACGGGCTCAAGCAGACCCTGGGCGAGTCCGCGGGGACCCAGACCTTCGACTCGGTCCTGGAGGCCGACGTGGTCATGGTCATCGGGGCTAACCCCACGGACGGACACCCGGTCTTCGCCTCCCAGCTGAAGCGCCGGTTGCGCCAGGGTGCGCGGCTCATCGTGGTGGACCCGCGCCGAATCGACCTGGTCAGGAGCCCCCATGTCCAGGCGGACTATCACCTGAAGCTCAGGCCTGGGACCAACGTGGCCATCGCCAATGCGCTCGCCCATGTCATCGTCACCGGAGGGCTGGTGAGCGAGACCTTCGTTGCCGAGCGTTGCGAGCCCCAGTCCTTCGCCGCCTGGCGGGACTTCGTGGCCCAGCCCGAGCAGTCGCCGGAGGCGACCGCCGAGGTCACGGGCGTGCCCGCGGAGCTGGTGCGGGGTGCCGCCCGACTCTACGCGGACGCCCGCAACGGGGCCATCTACTATGGTCTGGGGGTCACCGAGCACAGCCAGGGCTCCACCATGGTCATGGCCATCGCCAATCTCGCGATGGCCACCGGCAACATCGGGCGCCTGGGCGTCGGGGTGAACCCGCTAAGGGGCCAGAACAACGTGCAGGGATCCTGCGACATGGGCTCCTTCCCCCACGAGCTGCCGGGCTATCGTCATGTCGCGGACGCCATCACCCGGCGGCTGTTCGAGGACGCCTGGGGGGTGGCCATCGACCCTGAGCCCGGGCTGCGCATCCCCAATATGTTCGAGGCGGCCCTGGACGGGAGCTTCAAGGGTCTCTATTGCGAGGGGGAGGACCTCGTCCAATCGGACCCCAACACCCAGCACGTCCAGGCGGCCCTGTCCGCCATGGAATGCCTGGTGGTGCAGGATATCTTCCTCAACGAGACCGCCAAGTACGCCCATGTCTTCCTGCCTGGCTCCAGCTTCCTGGAGAAGGACGGGACCTTCACCAATGCCGAGCGGCGCATCTCCCGGGTGCGCAAGGTCATGCCTCCCCTAGCCGGACTGGCCGACTGGGAGGTCACCATGGCCCTCTCCAATGCACTGGGCTATCCGATGCACTACAGGCATCCGTCCGAGATCATGGACGAGATCGCCCGTCTCACGCCCAGCTTCCACGGGGTGAGCTTCGAGCGACTGGATGCCCTCGGCAGCATCCAATGGCCCTGCAACGAAGCCCACCCCGAGGGTACCGCTATCATGCACGTGGGGGAGTTCGTCCGCGGCAAGGGCCGCTTCATGGTGACCCGTTATGTGCCCACGGACGAGCGCGTGAACGCCCGCTATCCACTGATCCTCACCACCGGGCGCATCCTCGCCCAATACAATGTGGGCGCCCAGACCCGTCGCACCGAGAACGTCCAATGGCACTCGGAAGACCGCATCGAGATCCATCCCCAGGATGCGGAGGATCGGGGTATCCGGGACGGCGACTGGGTGGGGGTATCCAGTCGCGCGGGAGAGACCGTGCTGCGGGCGACCATCACCGAGCGAGTGGCGCCCGGGGTGGTCTATACGACCTTCCATTTCCCAGAGTCGGGGGCCAATGTGATCACTACCGACAACTCCGACTGGGCTACCAATTGTCCCGAGTACAAGGTCACCGCGGTGCAGGCGGTGCGGGTGGAGCAGCCATCCGAATGGCAGGAGCGCTACCATCGCTTCACCCGTACGCAATTGGGTCTGCTGCCGGGCGCTGCGGCTCAGGCCGAGGCTTGAATCGTGAAGATCCGTTTGATCGCGGTTAAGAACGAATGCGCATAGGTGCCAGGATGGCGACCCAACGGCCTTTGGCCTTTTCGATCGATCCGGGCGGCACTGTGGGTCCGAGTCTTTGCTGCGCGACCGAGCCAGATGCCGTGGAGGAGGTTTGGCCGGACCATCGGCCTGTCCAGGTCCTGCAACGGGATGGAAGTCGCTGGATCGAGCGGGCTGACGCGGTGATCGAGGAGGTCCCGATCGCGCTGGTCTACAACGGCGTGTCGCACGCCGTCATGCTCGCTACGCCCACGGATCTGGGAGACTTCGCCCTGGGGTTCAGCCTGGGGGAGGGCATCCTGGGCTCGGCATCCGAGCTCTACAACTGCGAGCCGGTGGCCGTTAGTCAGGGGATCGAGCTGCGGCTCTCGGTCGCCTCCGCCCGATTCGCCGCGCTTAAGGCGCGTCGGCGGACACTGGCGGGCCGAACCGGGTGCGGCCTCTGCGGGGTGGAGAGCCTCGAGGCGGTGGAACGTCCGCCGGTGAGGATCGCTCGCACCTGCTGCCCCAGGCCAGGTGCCATTGCCAGTGCGCTCGCCGCGTTGCCGGCCCACCAGCGGCTCTTTCGGCTCACGGGCGGCGGGCACGCGGCGGCCTGGATCGACGCCGCGGGCGAGGTGCGTCTCGTGCGGGAGGACGTGGGCCGGCATAACGCATTGGACAAGCTCATCGGGGCCTTGGTCCGGGCAGGTGCCCGGCGCCCCTTCGTCCCCCACGAGGGGTTCGCCATCTGTACCAGCCGGGCGAGCTTCGAGATGGTCCAGAAGGCCATGACGGCGGGGATCGGCCTGTTGGTGGCGGTCTCTGCCCCCACCGCCTCCGCGGTGCGGCTCGCGCAAGCGGCAGGCATGACCCTGGTCGGATTCGCGCGCGGGGAGCGCATGCTGGTCTGTTCCCACCCCGAGCCACTCCTGAACCCGCCCTGATGCACCGTCCATGGATATCCAGAATCTGATCAAGATGGCGAACCGTATCGGCGATTTCTTTGGCGCCTGGCCGGACCGTGAGCAGGCGCGCAACGAAATCGCCAATCACCTCAAGCGCTTTTGGGACCCGCGCATGCGCCAGCAGATCGTCGAATACGTGCGCGATCAGGGTGGAGAAGGTCTGGCCGAGATCGTGTTGGAGGCCATCGGGCAGTTGGAGCCGGTAGCGTCCAGCGATTGAGGAATCGAAATCTGCGGGCGGGCGGGGCGCGCCTCATGGGCATCGACCGGGCCGCGATGGCCTTTGAGCCCCCGCCGGCCGAATCGATTCGGCCTGGGTGAATCCTATTGGCTTTGGGTCGACAGCCAGTCGGCGATCGCCTGGAACTCTTCGTCCGTGACGCTTCCCACGACCGCCTTCATGGCGACGGACAGGCCGTTGTTGCGCTTGCCGTCGCGGATGTCCTTCATCTGCTGGACCAGGTAGGGCGAATTTTGACCGGCAAGCTTGGGATAGACGGGCAAGATCGGTTTATTCGGTGTCTCGCCGTGGCAGCTATGGCAGATCTTGGTCTTATAGAGCGCTGCTCCGTCTCCGGCGTATAGGGCAGGGGCGTAGAACAGGGCGAGGGTGGCAGCGCCGCTCAAGATCAGCCGGTTCGTTGTGCTCATCGATCGCTCCTCAGAGGTCTTATTGGTCGGTCGGAACGGGGATCGGTACGTCCCCGTAAAGGGAAATCAGGGTGCGTCCGATCTGCTCGGCAAGACGGGCCGCCCCGCGCTCCGTCACGGGCTGGGTCTGACCCTTGGCCTCCACCACCAGGGTCGCGGCCAGGTGCCCGGTGCGGGTGTCCACGAGACGGCCCATGAGATAGGCGAAGAGGAAGCTCGGCTTGTGCAGCCGACCCACCAGGATCCAGTCCGCACCGGCCTCCCGGCCCAGCTCTGCGGCTGCCTCCGGGTGGTCGTAGAGATAGCCGAATCCCCGATTGGCCCGAGCGATCGACGCGTGATCGATGGGGATGGGCCGGTAGCCCCCCAGCGAGACCAATGCCCGCTCCACCAGGGGTCGGATCGAGGCGGTCCGGGCGAGCTCCTCCGGGGTACCCGGCAGTGGGGTCACGTCGTTGAGCTCGAAGTCCAGGATGGCGATCGGCGTGTCGGCGGCCAAGGGCGGGAGCCAGGCGAGAGCGAGGCAGGCCCAGAGCCAGGCCCGCATGACCCGGGGGTGCCGAGTCGTTGGAGTCATGGTTCCCCCGCGGGCGAGGCCCGTTCGGCGTCGCCCCCGTAGAGCTGCCGGAACAGGACGTTGAGCTCCCGATAGCGGCTATCCACCTGCGACTCGTCCCGGCGCCCCTCCGGACCTAGACCCACCTCCGCCTCCCCGACGACCTGGGATGGCGGGTGCGAGAAGAACAGCACCCGGTCCGCCAGGAGGGTCGCCTCGCGCAGGTCGTGGGTGACGAAGACGACCGTGGGCCGCTCCGACTCGCACAGGGCGAGCAGCAGCCGGCGCAGCTGGCCAGCCGTGGGTGCGTCCAGGGACACGAATGGCTCGTCCATGAGAAGCAGCCGCGGCTCCACGGCGAAGGCCCGGGCCAGCGCCCCACGCCGCTGCATCCCGACCGAGAGCCGGTTGGCGTGCAGATGGGCCACGTCGGCCAGCCCCATGGTCGCGAGCAGTGTGTCGACGTGGGCGGCCCGGGCCTTGGGGTCCGGCAGGACCAGGGCGATGTTGTCCCGCAGGCTGAGCCAGGGGAGCAGGCGCGGGTTTTGGAAGACGTAGCCCAAGCTGGGCCTATGCCCGTCCCGGGTCCCCGGCCAGTGGATGCGCCCGGCGTACTCGGTGTCCAGCCCTGCGACGATCTGCAGCAGGGTGGTCTTCCCACATCCGGAGGGACCTACCAGGGCGACAAACTCCGACTGGCGCAGGGCCAGGCCCACCCGGTCCAGGATCAACCGCTCGCCGCCTGTGCCCGGATCCGGGAAGGCCTTGCGGTCGATCCGGATGTCCACCACTGGCTCGGGTCCCGCGGAGACCGCCCGTACCGGGGCGGCGACCCGGGCGACCTCAGCGGCGCCAGCGGTTGGCAGCACGCTCAAGGGGTTGCAGCAGGCCATATTCGATCGTCAGCATCACCAGGATGAACGCCAGGCTGTAGGCCAGGATTCCGGTCACGTCGAAGAGCTGGAAAAAGAGGTGTAGCTCGAAGCCGATCCCATCGTTGCGCCCTAGGAGCTCGACCACGAGGACCACCTTCCAGATCAGGGCGAGTCCGGACCGCGCCGCCACCGCGAAGAACGGCAGGAGCTGGGGCAGCGTCACGTACAGGAAGGTCTTGCGCGGTCCGAGCCGAAAGCTCCGGGCCATCTCCAGGTAGTCCCGGTCCAGGGTGCGCGCACCCTCCCTCAGGGTGACCGCGACGTTGGGGATCTTGTTCAGCGCAATGGCCAGCACCGCGGCCAGCTCCGAGAGCCCGAGCCAGACATAGGAAAGGATGATGAGGACCAGGGCCGGGATGTTCAGGAACAGCATCAGCCAGGGATCGAGCAGCAGGTCGGCAGTACGCCGCCGGCCCATGAGGATGCCGATCAGGCTCCCCGCCAGCATGGCGATGGCGAACGAGACGGCCACCCGCCGCAAAGTTGCCCAGAGGTCCTGGGGCAGGGAGCCGTCCAGGGTGTCCCGCCAGGCCAGCTCCAGCACCGTCCCGGGTCCTGGCAGCAATGTGGATTGCCACCACCAGGCGGCCCCCTGCCAAAGGAGCACCAGGCTCAGGGCGGAGGCGATCCGCAAGGCATAGGGTGGAAGTCGGGACACGGACGCGGCTCAATCGTTCTCACCCGCGCGGCCTTTCGCGCTCGCACCCGCCCCAGTCGACCCTGGCCCCGCCAGTCCGTCCCAGAAGGTCCCATCGGGCAGCCGGGTGGCGCTTCCCGTGAGCCGGTCGCCGCCCAGCCCTCGCAGGATCTCGAACAGACGCCCCGCCCCGGCCCGCTGAGCCGGGCCCCAGGATCGGGGGATGCCGGCCCGGTAGCCATCCCGCAGGGCGATGAAGGTCGCCTCGTCCGGGGCCTTCATCAGGGGCCGGATGGCCTCCCACTCGGCATCCGACTGGTGGAGGATGGTCCGCGCCCGGTCCGCGGCGCGCAGGAACCGGAGCAGTGCATCGCGGTTTCGAGACGCCCAGTCCGCATTGAAGACATAGCCGATCATGGGCACGTCCGCCGCTACTCCCAGCGCCTCTCGGGCCGCGCTTACCTGAAGCACTGGGTCGTAGCCGGCTGCCACCAGCCGCGCCGCGTAGTGCCAGTAGGTCAATACCGCATCCACGCGACCCTGCTTGAGCTGCTCCCCCACCAGGGGCGGGGCGCCGTAGACCGGCTTCACGGCGGATTCCAGGTCTCCGATGCCCTGTTTGACGGCGAGGGCGCGCAGGATCAGCCAGCTCTTATCCAGGGGGCCGCCGGCGATCCCGAGCCGCTTGCCATCGAGGTCCGCGAGCGTCGCGATCCCGGATCCCTTGGGGGCTACCAGGGCTCCAATGGCGGTCGAGTAAGGCACGAAGGCGAAGGGCCGCCCTTCCGCCCGCTGTCGGGCGACCCAGATCCAGTCCTCGATCGCCAGATCCGTGTCACCGGACTGCAGCGCCACCAGGGTCGCCTGCGGGCCGGCGTACTGCTTGACGTCCAGCTCCAGCGACTCGGCCCTGTCGAGCCCGTGGCGCCGGATCGTATCCAGCTCCCAATTGGCGGTGCCGTACTCCAGCAGGGCCAGACGGAGGCGGTCCGCGGCGCCTGCGAGGCCCCAGTGGGCAACCAGGATCGTGGCCAGAACGGTGGCTCCAAGGAAGCGCCGGGCGCGGCGCAGACCTGTGTCCCTGGCGCGGGTGGCAGACTGCATGAGGTCTCCTGATGGATTGGCGGTCTTCGGGTCGGTCCGGGTCGCTGGCTGGTCTGGCAAAGCCCCCAGCGCAGACTTTGGTCCGTCGGTTGCAGCGCGGCCGACACCGTTCAGCAAGATGCAGGCCATGGGGCCCGCACCTTCCAGACCCGGAGTATCGAGCCTTGACCCGGCCCCGGCGCCCGTCCAGCCCCGCTCTAGCCCTGCTCCGGATCCTCTGGACCCTGCTCGCCGCCTGGGGTCTCGCCTGGGGCGATGCACTTCCGGTCGAGCAGATCGCCCCAGGCGTCTATCTCCACCGGGGTGCCCAGGAGGTCGCAAGCCACCACAACCGTGGCCATATCGCCAATCTGGGATTTGTGGTCGGGACAGAGCGGGTGGCCGTGATCGACACCGGTGGGTCGCTGGAGGAGGGGTTGGCCCTGAGGGCCGCTGTTCGCCAGGCGACGGATAAGCCCATCGCCTATGTGATCCTGACGCATGTCCACCCCGATCATGTCCTGGGCGCCGCCGCCTTCGCCGAGGACAGACCCGAGGTCATCGGCCACGCCAACCTACCGGACGCCCTGGCCCGACGGGGCGCCTTTTACCTGGAGCGGGCCAATGCGGAGCTTGGCGAGCTCATGGCCGGCACACGGGTCGTCGCGCCCAGCTCCGTCGTCTCACGCACCCGAGAGCTGGACCTGGGTGGACGGACCATCGAGCTGCGCGCCCACCCCACCGCGCATACCAACAACGACCTCAGTATCTGGGACCCGCAGACCAAGACACTCTGGCTGTCCGACCTGCTCTTCGTCGGGCGCACCCCGGTCATCGACGGTAGCCTGCTCGGCTGGCTCAAGGTGCTGACCGACCTTGAGCAGGTGCCCGCGGAGCGCGCAGTCCCCGGCCACGGACCCCTGCCCGAAGACTGGCGCGGGGCCATTGGGGATGAGCGGCGCTATCTTGAGTCCGTGGCGGACGGGGTCCGGGCGGTGATCCGGCGACGCGGGACCCTGGAGGAGGCGGTGGAGACCGTCGGCCCCGCGGATCCCGCGCACTGGCTGCTGCTCGGGGACTACCATCGGCGCAATGTCACTGCCGCGTTCGTGGAGCTGGAGTGGGAATGAGTGGGTCAGTGCGTTGAAACCGCACCGCGCTTGAAGGCGGGATGGCCCGCTCTTGGCATTGTTGGGAGACTCAGGGGCAGTTGACGGGGCCTGAATCCCCGCGGAACGGCCTCGGGCCCATCCCGTCGACGGAGCGCCCGAACGCCCGGCCCCGTTTCCTGTCTCAAGCTTGAGCGACCTTCATGACAACTGTTTCACAATCGGCACACCCGATCTTGAGCCCTGTCCCGATGCGGGTCTGGGTGAAGATCTATCTGCTCGTGCTCCTCGCACCCCTCGCCGCGCTGCTGTCCCTGGGCGCGTTGGCCGCCGACGGCGACGAGGACGCGCAGCGCTGGGCGGAGATCCGCACGGCGCTCTTCGGCGACCGGCCGGTGGTAGACGGCAAAGGCACCATCGCCCTCGAAACCCCCTACCGGGCCGAAGATGCGGCCGTGGTCCCGATCACCATCCGCTCCCTCCTGGATCCCAGCCAGGGTCGCCGGATCAAGTCACTGTACCTGGTCATCGATATGAATCCCTCGCCCGTCGCCGCCAACTTCCATTTTCCGGGGGATCGGCCCTGGGACGAGCTATCGACCCGGGTCCGGGTCAATGCGTACACGAACGTCCGGGCCATCGCGGAGACCGAGGATGGCGCCCTGCAGATGGTGGCCAACTACGTGAAGGCATCCGGCGGCTGCTCGGCCCCGTCGCTGAAAGACCCCGCCGCGGCCGCCGCCCAGCTCGGCCGGATGAAGCTTCTGCTCCCCGCGAAGGTCAGCCCCGGGGAGCGCCTGGCCGCCCAGATCCTCGTCAAGCACCCCAACAGCTCCGGACTCCAGTTCGACCAGGTCTCCCGCCAGTACATCCCGGCGGACTATGTGAAACGCATCGAGGCCAGCTACCGGGGCCAGGTCCTTTTTTCCGTCGACACCGACATCTCCATCAGCGAGGACCCAAGCGTTCGCTTCAGCTTTGTCCCAGACGCCCCCGGCGAGCTGACCGTCCAGGTCATGGACTCCAGGGGGCGCGCCTTCGAGCAGCGTTTTCCCGTGGCGGCGGGCGGGGGCTAGCGCGGGTCGGCCGCGCT
>JBGSOR010000176.1:0-12605 GCA_041738985.1 Chromatiaceae bacterium
GGGCTAGCGGCAGGCATGGTGGGGTTTTCCCTGCTTGGCCTGTTGCCGGCCCTGGGGGGCGCCAACGCCCGGCTGCGCCCGCCCGGTGCCCAGAAGCACGGTCGCGACGAGCAGGAGTTTCTGGCCGCGTGCATCAAGTGCGGTCAATGCGTTCAGGTATGCCCGGTAGAGGCGATCCGCCTGGCCGACCTGCTGGACGGGGTGGGGGTCGGGGTCCCGTTCATCGAGCCCCGCACCCAGGCCTGCGATTTCTCCTGTGACGGCCTGCAATGTGTGCTCGCCTGCCCCACCGGCGCACTGACCCATTCCATCGACTATCCGGCCCAGGCCCGCATGGGGTTCGCACGCGTGGCCCGACCGGACGCCTGTCTCGCCGCGCAGGGCAAGGGCTTCAAGGGCCAGGCGCGCGGCCCGGACTATCGCGGCAAGCTGCGCTACGAAGAGGTCGACCGCTGGCGCCCCATCCCGGTCGCGGATCACCCCTACGACCTGCCGCTGTGCGACCTGTGCGTGCGCCAATGCCCGATCGAGATCCGCATCGCCCAGTGCGAGTCCGGCAAGCCACCGTCGGGCGACGCCAACCAGTGTCCGCCGCGGCATGCCCTTCGACTGGAGCGCTCCGCCGACGGTACCCGCGCCCTGCCCGTCGTGGAAAACGGCTGCGTGGGCTGCGGCGTGTGCGAGATGATCTGTCCGGTGGACCCCGCCGCTATCGTGGTGGATTTCGACCGGGATGCGGATTCCGCCGGAAGGCCCGTATGAGCTACCTCCTCGACTCCCTGCGTCTTCTGATCGGCGGCAAGTCGGTCAAGCCGACCCCGGAGCGGATACCGGTGGAGGTGCGGGTCATCTATGCGGACAAGCGGAAGGCAAGGCTCACCGAGGCGGACCTGCGGGCGGTCGAGCATAAGCACGAGCGCAGCCCCGGCCGCCACAAGTGGCGCAACCGCCGCTGGGCAACCCTGATCCTGGTCAATCTGCTGTTCGTGGTCTCCTACTGGTTCGACGTGCAGCTCCTGGAGGGGGCACTCACGGCGTCCCGCTTCCTGGGCTTCCACCTCGCGGACCTGAATGCCGCCCTTCAGGTCATGCTGGCCTACAAGCATGTGGTCCTGAACCTGTTGATTGGCACCGCCACGGTCTTCGTCCTCTGGTGGCTGCTCGGCGGCCGCACCTTCTGCTCCTGGGTCTGCCCCTATCACCTGGTCGCGGAATGGGCCGAATCTCTACACCTCAAGCTCGCCACCCGTGGCTGGGCCCGGGACGTCCAGTTCCATCGCGGGCTGCGCCCGGTCTTCTACGTCGTCTTCGCCCTGCTCGCCCTGGGCACCGGCTACACCGTGTTCGAGGCCATCTCGCCCACGGGCATCTTGAGCCGCGCCCTCATTTATGGCCCGGGGATAGCGCTGCTCTGGGTGCTGGCCTTGCTCGCCTTCGAGATACTGGTCTCCCGGCGCGCCTGGTGCCGCTATGTCTGCCCCATCGGAGTCACCTATGGTCTGGTCGGCAGCCTGTACCCACCGCTGCGTGTCCAGTACAACGTTCGCGGCTGCCACCACGAAGGGGATTGCCGCAAGGTGTGCATGGTCCCCCATGTGCTGGACGTGACCATCCGCGGGCGCGCGCAGGCGGTGGACACCGACATCGCCTCCGACTGCACCCGTTGCGGGCTCTGCATCGATATCTGCCCCACCTCGTCCCTGAGCTTCAAGGTCAAAGGGCTTGGGGGCCCGGGGTGATCCCATGATCCAATTCGAGTCCGTCGAAAAGCGCTTCCGCCGTCAACAGGTGCTGGCCGGGATCGACCTGACCCTGGAGCGCGGACATCGGGTGGCCCTGGTCGGGTCCAACGGCGCCGGCAAGACCACCCTGATCCGCTGCCTGCTGGGGGAGTATCTGCACGAGGGGCGGGTGCTCGTGGACGGGCTCGAGCCTCGCGCGCATCGCGCCCAGGTGCTGTCCCGGATCGGCTTCGTGCCACAGCTTCCGCCCCCGCTCAAGATGCCGGCGGGCCAGCTGGTGCGCTTCGCCGCAACCCTGTGCGGTGCCGATCCGACGCGCATCGAGGCGGTGGCCGCGCGGCTCGGGCTGAAAGTCGCGGGATTCCGGCGCCAGCCCTTCGTGAAGCTCTCGGGCGGACAGAAGCAGAAGCTCCTGATCGCCATCGCCCTGGGCCGCGACGCAGACATCCTGGTGCTGGACGAGCCGGCCGCCAACCTGGATCCGGAGGCCCGCCGGGTCTTCTTCGAGATGCTGGCCGAGCGCCAGGACAGCGCCGCCATGCTGATCTCCAGCCACCGTCTGGACGAGGTCGCCGCCCTGGTGAACCGGGTCATCGAGCTCGACCAGGGCCGCGTCGTGCTCGACGACCGGGTCGCGGACCTGGTGGATCTCGCCAGCCGGCTCTCCTGCACCCTGCGTCTGAGCCGTGCGGACGCGGCCTTCGCCCGTGCCATCGCGGCCTGGGGCTTCGTCCCGAGTCAGGGCGGGACCCACTGGAGAGGGGCGGTGCCGGGACCGGACCGATTGCGCTTCCTCGGTCTCCTGTCGCGCTACGCCGCCCTCCTCGCCTCCATCCACTGGGACGAGATCCCGGACGCGATCGGGAAGGAGCGTCGACATGCGATCGCTTGAACGACCGAGCCGTTTCCACGGGGCCATCTGGCTCGGTCTGACACTCTTCATCGCCGCCTGCGGCGATCCCGGCACGGGTGCCGTCGACCTGCGCTTCGACCGGGCGACCTGCGAGCGTTGCCGCATGGTCTTAAGCGACCGACATCACGCCGCCCAGGTGCGCCTGAAGACACCCGACGGGGGCTCCCGGGTCTACCCCTTCGACGACCTGGGTTGTGCACTCGTGTGGCTGGAGGGCCAGCCTGGCCGTGGCGACCCGGCGACCGAGATCTGGGTCACCGACTGGCGCACGGGGGACTGGATCGCCGCAAAAAATGCGTCCTATGTGCCGGGCCAAGTCACCCCCATGGAATACGGCCTGGGCGCCCAGCCGGACGCGGCCCCAGGCACCCTGAGCTTCGACCAGGCCAGGGCGCACGTCTTCGAGGTGGAGCGGAAATACAATGTCCACGGCGGTCATTTGGATTCCGCCGTTGCGCCCCTCGGCGAGCGTTGATCGAGCCTTCGGAGGCCGCATCCCGAACGACCGGGTGTATTGACCCGATGGAATGACCACCGTGCCAGAAGCCCGTGCATTGCCCGATGGGCCGTTCGCCGTTGGCGACTGGGAGGTCCATGCACGTTCCAATGAGATCCGCCGCGGGGGCAGGACGGTCAAGCTCGAGCCAAAGGTTATGCAGGTACTCTGCTTCCTGGCCTCGCGGCCGGGCCGCCCGGTCTCCCGCGAGGAGCTCGAAGCAGAGGCATGGCCGCGAATGGTGGTGACCTACGACGCGGTGACAAGCGCGATCATCAAGCTGCGTAAGGCGCTTGGCGACGACGCCCATCGCCCCCGTTACATCGAGACGCTATCCAAGAACGGGTACCGCCTCGTCGCGGACGTGCGCCCCGAGATGCCCGAGGCCGCGGATCGTCAGGCCATGACCATCGACCCGTCGTAGAGCCGCACCTGCGGATTACCCAGCAGCTCGCTGCCGACGAACCAGCCGAGGCTGGAGTTGTGGCCCGTGTTGCAGAAGGCGATCTGCGGGGCGTTCGGATCGATTCCGGCCACGACCATCAGCCGACGCAACGACCCCGGCGAGCGCAGATCGCCGCCGTTATCCACAGTCAGCCACTCCATGGGCAGATTCCGCGCCCCTTGCAGGGTGCCGGGTTGCTCGGTCTTGTCGTTCCGGTTAACGCCGAGGAACTCGTCGGCGCGCCGATAGTCCCCCAGAGCCACACCCCGGGCCGCGTCCTCCGCGACCTCAGCGTCGGAAACGAGCATAATCGGTGTGCACTGCACAGGGGATATGACCCAGCGCATAGTCCGAGCCTGCCTCGCCATCGATCGTCTGGCTGCGGATGTCGAGAACCCGAATCTGGTCCCGACAGCCGTTCTCGGCGACCCAAGCGGCATCGACCAGGGGTCCAGGCGCTTGCGCGCAGGCCAGCCCTAGCCACAACGCCAAGGAAGATCCGATATAGGTGCGTTTCATCGTTGTCTTGCCCTCATTCGGTCGTTGATCGATCGGCCCGGGCTGCGCGCCCGGGCTTGCCGAATTCATAGCAGTTGAGCCGAAACGACCGCCGACGGTCCGACGTTGGTTTGACGTTGGTTTGAGGACAGCGGAGATCGCTAGGGGCTCACGCCAGCGAACCCGCCCCCGAACGTCGCGAGCTTCCAGGAAAACCCCGCTAGCTCGTAGCCCAGGACCATCGGCTCGCCGTCGACCGAGACCTGTACCGCGACGGTCTTCGGCGAAAGGATGGTCCGGTCCTCGACCCCGGTCGTCGCGCCAGGGTAGCGCCGGTCCAACTCGCGGCATACGAGCTCCGAGGAGGGGCCGATGTCGCCGATCTCCGGCGCATCCAGGATGCACTTGGCCGAGGTATCGAAGGCGACGAGCGAGAGGCTGGCGATTAGCAGACGTTTCATGGTCAAGTCCTCGTGATTGGGGTCGGGAGGGCCAGCGATCCAACGTCGTCAAGTCATTGCCTTGCGGCCCGGATGCTGGCTCTGCCTTAACGCTTAGCTGCTTGCCCCAGCGGTGTCCTGACGGAAAGACGCCGAAAAGACGACGACTTCCGGGTGGCATTCCGTCCGTTCGCCATCGGCTAGACTCGGCTGTATGAGCTCACCGGCGCAGGCGTTCCCACCCCAACCGAAAGGCGACGGCGGCGGCAGTCCCCGCCTGCTGTCGACCGAGGACGGCTTTCGGGTTGGCGACTGGTGGGTGGAGCCGAAGGGCGATCGGCTGCGTAAAGGCGCGCGCCTTGTTCGGGTCGAGCCGAAGGCGATGGATGTGCTGGTTTACCTGGCCTCGCGTGCGGGCGAAGTGGTCTCGCGGGAGGACTTGGAGCAGGGGGTCTGGCGCGGCGCCCTGGTGGGCTACGATGCTGTGACCAAGACCGTCATCAAGCTACGGCAGGCGTTGGGCGATAACCCGCGCGACCCGCATTACATCCAGACGGTGCCCAAACGGGGCTATCGGCTCGTCGCGGAAGTCGGCCCACCCGATCAAGGCGGCGGGCTGAAGGTGGCCGATCGCATCGCGCGACCTGCTCGAATTCGCAGACCTGTCTTCTATGGCCTTGCCCTTGGGTGCGCGGTCCTGGCCTCGCTACTGCTGTACCTATGGGTTTCCCGTCCCTACACCTGGCCCGGCGAGGCATCGGGACCGGGTGCGGCGACGGACGCCGCCCCGGCCACGCGGACCGGCGTCGTCGTCCATCCCTTCGAGGTCTTGAGCCGGGATCCCGACCAGCTCTATCTCGCGCGCGGGCTGACCGCCGATCTGATCGCGGACCTGTCGAGCTTCTCGGGGCTGCGCGTGACGGGCGCGGCGACCGCTGGCGATTCGACAGACAGCGAAGGCGCGTCCCCGCAGGGCGCCCGCTACGAGGTCTGGGGCGGGGTGCAGCGTGTCGACGATCGCATCCGAGCCGAGGTGCGTCTGATGGACGCGCCCAGCGGTCGCCAGCTGTTGATCGAGCGCTATGATCGACCTTTCGCGGATCTGTTCGAGATCCAGGACGAGATCGGCACCCGGTTGGCGACAGCCCTCTCGCTGAAGTTGTCGCAGGCCGAGCGGCTTCGGGTCGCGCATCGCTACACGCCCTCCGTTGACGCCTATGACCTGTTTCTCCAGGCCCAGGCTGAGCTGCTGACACGCGGGCGGGCGGAGAACGAACGTGCGCGGGGCCTGTACCTCCGAGCCATCGATCGGGATCCCGCGTTCGCCCGCGCTTACGGAGGACTGGCATTGACCTATGCGGCCGACTACCGCAATCAGTGGTCCAGCGACGGAAAGGCCGCGCTGGCCCGCGCACTGGCCATGGCCGAGACGGCCGCCGAGATCGACCCGACACTCGCGGAGGTCCAGTGGGCCCTCGGCTATGTCAAGGCCCAGCAACGTCGGCATCGGGAGGCGCTGGCGCACCTCGACCAGGCATTGCGGCTGGAGCCCAGGTTCGCCGACGCGCTGGCGCTCAAGGGCGGTATCGAGACCTACACTGGCAAGCCGGAGGCCACCATCCCGCTCGTCAGAGGCGCGATGCGGCTCAACCCGGATTCGGGGTATCTCTACTACATGATCCTCGGACGGGCCTACTTCTTCCTCGGGGACTATGTCCAGGCGGAGATCAACCTGCGCGAGGCGGCTGCGCGAAACCCTGAAACCCTGGAGGTGCGCGTGTTTCTTGCCGCGGCCCTGGAGCGCCGCGGGGAGCGCGAGGCCGCCGCGTGGGAAGGGCAGGAAATTCTCGCCATTCATCCCAATTTTTCGACCCAGGTTTGGCTTGAGACCCATCCCATGACGGACAGGGGCCAACAGCAACGGCTTGTCGGTACCCTCGCTCGGTTGGGGCTTTAGGCCGCGATATCCGCTCAGCCTTGTCATGGCCGAGGCGCCTGGCGAGGTCGCCGGCTAAGGATCCACCAACGGGCCGGTTCACCATCGGCAGGCCAAGAGGCGCGGCGCGGCCCCGACTCCAGACGTCGGGAACCCCTCCTGCAGGTCCGATCGGAGCCCAATCGGAGTCCGATCCCTCGATCCTTGCACACGGATCGGGTGTCAACTGGCCGTTGAGTCCAGGGTAGGGCAGAAGGGGTCTTGACCTTGGTCAAGACCCTCTCGCCCGGTCGCGGGTAAGTTGCCGTCAAGTCTCGGCAAGACCCGTTATCCACGGTTCGCCGTGGACACTGCGTCGGCACCGCGATAAGCGAGGGGCGCTCGCGTCCCCAACCGAGATCCGCCCGCGGACATGATCGATGAAGGCACTCCGTCGCGCCCTGACGACCGCCGTGCTGGCGGCGTTGACCCTGGGACAGCTCAACGCCCTGCAAGGGAGCGAGGCGGATGCGGCCGGCGCCCTGGCGGCGATCCCGTTCAACGCCGCCGATCCCCGAGCGGGCGAGGAGATCAATGAGGTCTGCGCCGGCTGCCATGGCGAGTACGCGCAGGGCGGCAAACAGGGAGAGTATCCCCGCCTGGCTGGCCTGCCGAAGACCTATATCGCCGAGCAGCTCCTCCGCTTCCGCGAGCGCACCCGTGGCAATCTGGCCATGGTGGAGTACGTGGACCATCGCCAGATGCCGGACGAGGACATCGCCCATATCGCTGTCTATCTGGCGGGGATCGGATTGAAGAGCCGCTTGCCGCCCACGGACGAGTCCGAACCCGGCTTCGACGCCTACCAGCGGCTCCTCGAATCCAAGCGTGTGGTGCAGATACCTCGGGCGGAGGGGGATCTTGCCAACGGCGAACGGCTCTATCGGCGGGAATGCGCCTCCTGCCACGGGGCGAGCGGGATGGGCAAGCGGGACAAGGGGGTCCCCATGATTGCGGGACAATACACATCTTATCTGTGGCGGCAGGTGGACAACTACCTGAAGCGGGAGCGCATCCACGACAAGGACGAGCCGGAAGAAGAGCTATTGGCGGATTTCGCTCGGGAGGAGATCCGGGACATCCTCGCCTATGCCTCGACCCTGGACGATTGAGTGGGCGCCCGGTTCGGACCTGATGGATACGGTCTGGCGGCTGCTCGCCAACGCCTTATCGCTATGGCCTTAGCCCCGGCGACCTGAGCCCTGGACATGCCGGCTACCACAGGGCCGGGCGCATGAAGGAGATGAAGGCGGCCATGCGCTGTAACCGATCGCCCTGTCCCTGTGGACCCGGCCCGGCGGGCCGGGCCATCCCCTTGATCCGGATCAAAGACCGGAGCGGTTGGCGGGCGGACCATCCGGCGATGAAACACTTGGCCCTGACCGCCTATACCGACATCCTCGAATCCGTCCGCGCCCGCTGGTTTCTGGTCTACACGGGCGTCTTCGGCGGACTTCTGGTCCTGCTCTTCCTTTTCGGCATCGCCGAGTCCCGTGTCATGGGGTTCACCGGCCTGTCGCGCCTCCTGGTGACCTACATCCAGCTGTCCATGGCCATCCTGCCCGTGTTCGTGCTGGTGACCACGGTACGCTCGGTGGCGGGGGATCGTGAGGCCGGGGTCTTCGAGTACCTGCTGGCCCTGCCGATCGGGCTCGGGGCCTGGTACTGGGGCAAGCTCGTCGGGCGATTCGCGGTGGTCTTCCTGCCCGTGGCGCTCGCCATGTTCGCCGGTGCGCTCTGGGGGGCAATCCGCGGGGCCGAGGTCCCCTGGGCCCTGCTGTTCTATTACACGGGCCTGCTGATGTCGCTGGCCTGGTGCTTCCTCGGCATCGGGATGCTGATCTCGACCCTGGCCCGCAGTGCGGATGTGGCCCAAGGGGCGGCCTTCGTCGTCTGGTTGACCCTGTTGCTGTTCCTGGACCTGGTGCTGCTTGGGGTCATGATCCGCGGCTCCTTGCCGCCGGAGGCCGTCGTGGGGATCGCCCTGGTCAACCCGCTGCAGGTCTTCCGCACCGCCGCGATGCTGCTGTTCGACCCGCAGCTGGTCCTGCTCGGGGCCTCGGCCTACGTGATCCTGGACCACTTCGGAACCGGCGGCTACATCCTCTATGCCCTAGCCTACCCCGTCTTTCTGGGGACCCTGTGCGCCTGGCTCGGATACCGCTGGTTCAAGCGCTCGGACCTGCCATGAGCGGCGGCCGGCCGGGGGACGAATCCCCGGCGAGCGGTCGTCGGGGACACAGGGGGCGGATGCATCGAAGCTTCGCGCATCGGACCGGTGTGCCTGGCGCCCGAATCCCTGCCCTTCGCAGTTACCGACCCTTGGTGACGGTCGCCTTCTCGACGATCAGCGGGTATTTGTAGCCGGACCCAAAGTCCAGGTCCACGGCGACGGTGCCGGTGGCGGTGATCTCGTCGCCCACCTCGACGGTGTCTTGGGTGGTGACGGTGATGTCGTTGGAGCCGTCCGCCGCGTCGCCCGTACCGTCGCGCAGATGGATCCAGTTGCGGTCCATGATCTGGTTGTTGGCCTTAGCCACCTTGCCGTGGAGGGTGACCGCCTTACCGTTGAGCTCGGCCTTCTCCTTGTAGAGCTCCGCCACGGTCTTGCTGACCGTGTCGCCGGCAAAGGTGGGTCCAACGAGAAGGGTCGAGAGGAGCGCGGACAGGGCCAGGGTGCGGGTCATCGGTGTCTACCTGTGGCAGGAGGGGTTTAAAGGTCGAGGGAGTATAGCAGCGCGACTGCCGGGGTCCGGGGTGCGCTGGCGATCGGTTGCGGGGCCTTGATCCACGGGATGCAGTGCCGCCGGGGGGGTGTTAGCATCGGCGGCCCCCGACCGGTCCGCTCCGGCCTTCCCGATGTTAAGCAGAACCTTCGAGGACCTCCATGTACGCCACCCCCGAGACGGACGACGGCTGGATTACCAAGGTCTCGGCCCGTAAGGACGACTCGGTGGAGGTGGAGGCGCGCTTCGCGCTCCCCCGGAGCTTCCGGGGCCTGGTGCGGGGTCGGGAGTCGGAGCTGGTGTTTGCCGCCCGTAGTCGGCTGGCCCGGCTAGGGATCAACATCACCGCCCTCTCGGAGCCGCGGTTCAACGGTCGGTATTGCGACCTGCGGCTCGGGGTGGTCGCCGCCATCCGGGCCTACGGGATGGACGCTCACCTGGAGCGGTTGGTGGTACCCGGGCTCCTCGTCGGTCGACTGGTCTTCTGCCCCGCGGACAGTCGTCTGAGCTCCACCGAGATTCACGGACTCATCCGCGACAACCAGATCCAGGTCCCGGCCGGGTTCTCCCTGGATGCCAACGGCTACCTGATCCTGCGCCCCCAGCAGCAAGTGTTCCGCTTTCCGCGCCAGCTGACCAAGGAAGAGGTCACGGCCATCGTCACCCATGCGGACGGCAAGGACCTGCTCAACCGGCTCCAGGTGCGCACCCCGGTGGACAACATCGAGCTGCTCCCTAAGGACGGCCTGGTGACCGCCTGCTCCATGTTCCTGCATCGTCACTATGTAGTGCTCCAGAACCTGGACGACTCCCTGGGCTTCCATTTGCAGGCCACGGTGCTGGACCCGGTCTCCACCCGCGGGACCAACATCTATCTGGAGTTCATCAACCGGTCCGACCAGCTGATCGTTAACCCGAGCGTCGCCGCGACTGTCCACGTCGCCATGGAGCAGGAGCCGGAGCGGCGCTACTGGTATGGGGGCCCGACGTCGGCGAGCCCCGGGGCGGAAGAGGAGTATCGGGCCCTGGTTCATGTCTTCGACCGGCTTGAGGGGTCGGTTATCGCGCCGGGCGCGCATCGGCTCATGGCCGCGACCATGGATCCCCTGGGGTTGCAGGCTGGGCGCGATCCGGAGCATCTATGCGCCCGCCCGGACAGTCCGGGGCGTCCCCTCGACGAGCCGGACAACGCGACCGCCTTCGAGGGCTCCGGCGCACAAGGGCAGGTTTCGCTCGGCGGAAAGGCCGGCAGTGGCGTCGGCAAGGATGCGGGGAAGGGCTCGCTGGATTGTCCGGGGTTGCCGGGCTGCGAAACCTCGCCCCTGGCCGAGATCCCCGACGGGGCCGGCGCGACCCTGCTCCTCGGCTACTTCCCCAACCTGATCGAGAACACCGAGATCTGCGCCGCAGCGCTACGCCGCAAGATTGCTCGTATCGTTTTCCGGCGCGCCTCCTACGAGCACGGGGTCTTCCTCTCCGACCGGGACCACGGACGCCTGGCGGACTACGCGGGCCTGGGGCTGGAGGTCTTCTGGTGCAACGAGGCCCGCGGGCATGTGGTGCGCCACGTCTTTCGGGGTCTGCGCGGCTATTTCACCGCCCCGGACCGGGTGGACCGCTTCCGCTCCTCCCTGATCTTCGCCATCTACGGATCTATCAAGCCCCTCAGCGACGCGGAGATCGCCCAGACGGAGCGGCTGATCGAGAACCTGCGGGGACTCTTCGGCAGCGACATCGGGATACTGACTGGGGGCGGACCGGGCTCCATGCAGCAGGTCACCAACACCGCCCACCGGATGGGGCTCATGGTGGGCTCCAGCTTCATCGAGACCATGGACCAGGAGACCAACAAGTCCGCCGACTTCTACCAGACCTTCCAGGCCCGCAGCCGCCAGTCGCGCCAGCGCTGGTTCGAGATCGCGAGCTTCCACATCTTCCTGGTCGGTGGGGTGGGGACTTTGGAGGAGATCGGGCTCACCCTGACGGACATGAAGCTCGGCGTCATCGAGGCGAGTCCGGTCGTGTTCCTGGACAGCGCCGGCGGGGACTTCTATTGGGAGGGTCTCAGGACCCAGTTGACCCACATGGTGCGCCAGCGACGCACGCCCCCCTGGATCCTGGACAACATTCTGATGACCTCGGATCCGGACGAGGTGCCGCGTTTCTACAAAAAGGCCCTGAGGCTCGGCTGACCCCTTGGCACCCCCGCGGCCTGTCGCCCGTTAGCTGGGGCCCAGAGGAGACCTAGCCCCGGGGTCTCCGCCGTCTTTTGGCATTTCGGAAGGCTATGTCTGCGTTAGCTGTTGGAGCCGCCTGAACTCACGTGGCGCTGCGGCCCACCGATCAGGCAGGGTGTCGTAAAAACAATGGGTTGCCGAACGACCAACAGCTAACGCGGACATAGCCTTTCGGAAAATCAAACGGACGTTTGAGATCCTGAAGCATCCGTGTAGAATTCTGGGTTGTTCAGCCAGAACCGACGTTCCATGCAGCAGCACGCCCGCCCACTCGATCCCCGCACCGCGGAGACCCGCCAAAGGCTCGTCGAGGAGTCGCTGCAGCTCTTTGCCGAGCACGGGTTCAAGGGCGTCTCGGTGCGAGACATCGCGGCGGCGGCCCAGGCCAACGTGGCGGCGGTGAGCTACCACTTCGGGAGCAAGCAGGGGCTCTACCGAACCATCTTCGAGACCGTGCTCGGCGAGGACGAGGGACGCTTCCGCGAGCAGATCGACAACGTGGAGACCGTGCTCGCGCGTGCCGGGTCGGACCCCGCCTTGCTCGCCGCGGCGCTGGATATCCTGGTCTCCGGCATGATCGGGCGGCTTGCCAGGGCCGAGCACCTGCGGTGGTTCAGCGTGCTGGTGGCCCGGGAGCTGGCCTTCCCCGGGGAGCTGTTCGATCTACTCTATCGCCGCCGGGTCGAGCCGGTCTTGTCCCTCCTGGCCCGGATCGCCGGTGCCGCCTGGGGCCTCCCGGCGGACTCGCCCCAAGTCCGGCTTGCCGCCAACGTGGCCCACGGGCACCTCGCAAACCTGGTCTTCGCCCGGCCTATCCTTTGGCGCCAGCTGGGCTGGGACGGTTTCACCCCCGAGCGCGTGGAGCTCCTCGCCCGCACGGTCTCGGACCTCGTATGCCGCGCCATCGGGCTTGCACCCAGCCCGGCCCGCATCGATGCAGTTGCCGGAGTACCCCAATGAAGACACTGACCGCCGTGTCTGTCGCCGCCCTGACGAGCGCCGGACTCCTGGCCGGCTTCCTCGTGCTGCGTAGTGCCGCGGCCACCGATCCGGACGTGCCGGCCAAGCCGATGGAGTCCGCCGCCCGCCCGGCCCTGTCCGTGAATCTGGTCGCCCCCGCCGCCCAGGACTGG
>JBGSOR010000185.1:0-1790 GCA_041738985.1 Chromatiaceae bacterium
TCGCCGGGTCCGCCGGGACGCCGACTTGCGGGCGCTCGGTCTCCGAGATCAGCCGTACGACCTGCTCCGCCATCGAATCGAGGCGGTGCGCAAGCTTGTCTAACCTGACCTCTAAGGCATCGGCGCCTCGCGCATCGGACACGGTATCCGCCATCTGCACAGTCGCGGGTTCAGGGGGCGCGCCCGGCGCTATCGTCTCGGGGGCCGCGCCCTCGCCGGTGATGCTCTCGACGCGCTCGGAGAGCATTTCGATCGACGTCTGCACCGCGGCGATCTCCTGGCGCAGGGCGGAATCGCCGTTGGGCGCCTCCGGCCGTCGCAGCGCGGTCTCGATCGGGTCACGGTAAAGGGCGGCGATCACGCCGCCGGTCAACAGCATCGCGGTCAAAACGGCCACGGCAAAGAGCGAAGCGGGCCGCCACTTGGCAGAAGGCGGCTCGGGGGGCGGGGTGGGCATCGCCCCAGGCGCGGATGACCACGGAGTCGCAGGCGGGTCCGGCCGCGACGGCCCGGGGGGCTCCGCTTCCCGCAGGAGCTGCGGCACGGCACCGGTGTCATATCCGGACCCAAAGTCATTGTCCGCCGTCCCTGCACACGCACGCGCCTCGTGGCCGAGGGCCGCCGGACCATCGTCTCGGATGCGCGAAACGATGCCGCTCAGGTTCCGGTCGCGGGTCTCCGGGAGCCGGTCGCCCTTGCCGTCTACCATGGTCATTGCCCCCTCGCTGGCCGAACAGGTCCCGAGGCTCCCCCGGGTGTCGAGCAGCGCGATGCGACTGCCGTGCCATCGGCTCGGGGGGCGAAACCCACGGAAACAGATGGCGTCTTTGGTCGAGGTGGTCGGATTACCGGCGGGAAGTCCAATGTCGCGACGCAGCCGGCGTCAGGTTCATGACGGCGACCGGCTCGCGGCCTGTGATATAGCGATTACGCCCGCGCATCCAGCCAGTCCCGCAGCCGCGCCCGTAGCCGGATCATCGCCTGCCCGTGGATCTGGCAGACGCGGGATTCGCTCACCCCGAGGACGGCGCCGATCTCGCGCAGGTTGAGCTCCTCTTCGTAATACAGCGAGAGGATGAGCTTCTCGCGCTCGGGCAGGTGCCCGATGGCCTCGATCAGGCCCTGGCGAAAACCTGCGGATTCCAGAGCGGCGAAGGGATCGTCGGGATCGACGCCCAGCTCCGCCCCGCCCTCCCGGGCCTCGCCGGCCTCGACGATCAGATCCTCCGTGCTCAGCAGGCGGCAAGAGGCGGCGTCGGCCTGGATGCGCGCATACTCGTCAAGACCGATGCCGAGCGCCTGGGCGACCTCGGCATCGCGCGCCTCGCGGCCCTCCCGATTCTCGATCGTCCGAATGGCCTCCGCCGCCTCCCGCGTCTTGCGGTGCACGGAGCGCGGGGCCCAGTCGTTGCGGCGCACCTCGTCGAGCATGGCCCCACGGATACGCGTGCCGGCATAGGTCTCGAAGCTGGCCCCGAAGGCGGCGTCGAAGTTACGGACCGCGTCGAGGAGGCCAAGCATCCCCGCCTGGATCAGGTCTTCCACCTGAACGGTCGGCGGCAGTCGAGCCATCAGGTGGTGGGCGATGCGCTTGACCAGCGGCGCGTACTGCTGGATCGCCTCGTCCTGCTGGAGGGCGTTCCGGGTCGCGTAGGCCGCGCACGCCTTCATGCGTCATTCACTCGACGAGCGCACCGGCCCGCACCACCCGCTCCAGAAAGAACTCCTGGTGCCCGCTGGCCACCGAGGGACGCGGCCAGCTCTCCACGGCCGCCGCCAGCTCGCCGAAC
>JBGSOR010000201.1:0-62005 GCA_041738985.1 Chromatiaceae bacterium
CCGGGAGCAGGGCGCCCTGGAG
Source organism: Chromatiaceae bacterium (assembly GCA_041738985.1). Classification (GTDB taxonomy): domain Bacteria; phylum Pseudomonadota; class Gammaproteobacteria; order Chromatiales; family Chromatiaceae; genus Thiodictyon. The sequence continues at coordinate 23 of JBGSOR010000201.1, forward strand.
CTCCGGCAGCTCAAAGCCGATCTCGCAGCCCAGCGGGCGCGCGCCGAGCAGGCACAGGCCGCCGAGCTCACCCTGCGCCAGGAGAAATCCGCTCTGGAAGCGCGCGCCCGCTCCCTCGATCTCGAGGTCGCCCGTAAGCTCGATGCCGCCAGAACCGAGCTGGAGACCGCCATCCGCAAGGCCGCCGCCGACGAGCAGGATCTAAAGCTCAAGGAAAAGGAAAAACAGATCGCCGACCTCCGCTCGGCCCTCGAAGATGCCAAGCGCCGCAGCGAGCTCGGTTCCCAGGAGCTCCAGGGCGAGGTCCTGGAGATCGACATCCAGGCTGCGCTGGAGCGCCGGTTCCCCGCCGACCGGATCGAGCCCGTACTCAAGGGCGCGCGCGGGGCCGACATCCAACAGCGGGTCCGCAACGACCGCCTGGAGGATTGCGGCCTCATCCTCTGGGAGACCAAGAACGCCAAGAACTGGGCCCCTGCGTGGATCGACAAGCTCAAACAGGACCAGCGGGCGGCCGCAGCGATGGCGGCCGTGCTGGTGTCCGTAGCCCTCCCCGAGGGCATCGAGGGCTTTGGCCGCCTTGACGGGATCTGGGTCGCTGACCTCAAGACCTGGCCAGCACTCGCGGTAGCGCTGCGCGAGCAGCTCATCCAAGTCGCCAGTGCCCGCGCGGCCTCGCAGGGCAAGAGCGAGAAGATGGAGCTGCTCTACGAGTACCTTTCCGGCACCGAGTTCCGCCAGCGCGTGGAGGCCATCGTCGAGGCATTCGAGGCCATGCAGACCCAGCTCAACAGGGAGCGTCGCGCCATGGAAAAGCAATGGGCTGAGCGCGAGAAACAGATCCAGCGCGTCATCGGCAGCACCTCCGCCATGTACGGCGCGCTGCAGGGCATCGTCGGCGCCGGACTAGCCCCCATCCCGGCCCTAGAGCTGGACGATTCCAATCTCCTGAAGGACCGTAGCGACGGCTGACGGTAGGAGCGCCGCCCCGGCGCGACGGTCCGCGGTCCCTCCTGTCTCTCGGAACCTCGCACCCGCCCGCAGGCTAGTTCCACCACCGCCGACTCGTCGATTGCTGCGGCGTGCTCGGCCCCAGACGGCAAGCTTGCCGGCTCAGGGATTCAAGGCGCTTTGCGGCATCCTGGCAGCTGCGTCGGTGCTGCCGCTGAGCGGGTCGTCGCCGAATCGGGAAAGCCTCTGCTTCACTGGCTAGCCTTTCCCAAGGTGCAGCACCCGTATCCTCCCGGTGAGCGGTCCCGGAGCCCTGGAAGCTGCAGCTCGAACACGACCGCATTTTCAGCTCGTCGAGGCAAGATCATGAGCATCTCACGCAGCATGTTCGTGCGCCCGCGGGGCCGGCCCGAGGTCCGTATGCCTTGTCGGGACGATGGGCTCGAGCCCGGCCGCTACTGAACCGCCGGACCTGGAGGAAGCTGGGAGCTTCAGAGGCCCGCGGCGACGCGTCGAACCAGATCGTTTACACTGCCGTTGGCCGCTTCGGCTGGGGCGACGGCGATTTCGTTGGCAGTCGATATTTGAAGCCAGCCAGTTACGCTTTTTTATTGATGTCGTTTCTCATATGGGGAGGCCAGGGGTGACTCATCGAAAGGAAAACGTTTTTTTTCCACAATATCTGTGGATAACTCTGTGAATAGGGTTCTCAGAGACCATCCTCGCCCCAGGAAACGTTAGGAAATCTTTAGATTGGTCACATTTTTGCCAGTGCGATTTCGGCCTTGAATTCAGAAACATACCAAATGCACCGGAACATCTGCGCGCGTTGCGCGGGTAACCATCACCAATGTCAGTGTCAACCCGCCCTATGTGGAAAACGTCACACTTTTGGCGTCGTGATCGGCCTCCGACAACACCGGATTGTGGCCCGCTGAGCTCGCCGCGGGGCGCGCCCTGGCGGGAGCGTCCCGCCCCGCCGGGAGATGGGCGCCAGGCGGTCCCCGATCGCGAGGGGCTCGATGCTGGTGAATCGGAGCTTCGACGAACGGACCGCCGCTGGCGAGTTCGGTTCGCGTGTTGACTCAATGCCGACTGAAAAGAAAACGGCCTAGACCCGACGAGTCTAAGCCGTTGTTTTATTGGCGCGCCCGGAGAGATTCGAACTCCCGACCACCTGGTTCGTAGCCAGGTACTCTATCCAGCTGAGCTACGGGCGCCGATTCGGTGGCGCTCCATCCCTGGAGGCTCTGTCCAGCCGAGCATGCCTGCTGGCTGATTGACCGTTGCAGCGGCAGGCGTGGCCTGCCGCTTAATCGAGCGGCGGATTATCCGGACGGGGGATCGATATGTCAATCCGTTCCAAGGTCGGCCCCGGGGCGGTCGCCCGGCAGGAGCGCGGTCAGAGGCTCGATCAAGCCGGGGTCGTCCTGGCGAGAGTCGTTGACCCGGCGGCTCACGGGCTCCAGGATCCAGGCGTCGGGCGGGGCGGGCCTGAGCAGGGGGAGCAGGGCAGCGGTGTCCCGATTGGCAGGGTCCAGCCATTGGTTGAAACTCTGCGGGTCCGGGACGACGGGCATCCGATCGTGGATCGGCGCAAGGACTGAATTGGCGTCGGTGACGAGGATGGTGAAGGAGGCGATGACGGCACCGGTCTCCGGCTCCTTCCAGGTCTCCCAGAGCCCGGCCATGGCGAAGGGCATCCGGTCGTAACGACGGATCATGTAAGGCTGCTTGCCTCCGGCTAGGGTCTTCCATTCGTAGAACCCTTCGGTCGGGATTAGGCATCGCCGCTCGCGGAAAGCGGCTCGATAGGCAGGTCTGGAGTCGACCGTCTCGGCTCGGGCGTTGATCATCGAGTATCGGTTGTCGGGTCCCTTCGACCAAAAGGGGATGAGCCCCCAACGCAGCTGCGTCAGGGATCGGCGACCGTCCGCTCCGGCGCGGATGGCAAGCACGGGTTGGGTGGGGGCCAGGTTGTAGCGCGGACGGGTCTGACTCGCAGTCAGCCCGGGCTCCAGCTCCAGGTCGAACCGCTCGGCATAGACCTCCGGGTCAGAATGCTGAATGAAACGTCCGCACATGGCTCGGGGCTCCGCTTCGGGATTCGGACTACTGCGCGCCCTGGTCGTGGACCTTGGCTTGGGCCATCCGCTACCATGCGGCTCTTTACGTCGAGGGAGTCGGGGCAGTGCACGGGTTACGCAAGCCAGCGGATCGGACGGTGGTAGTGCTTGGGGCCAGCCCGAAGCCAGTACGGTACTCGTATCAAGCGCTTAAGCTCCTTAACGACAAGGGCTACCGCGTGATTCCGGTGCACCCCAAAGCGGAACGGATCGACCATCTGCCGGTGCTGAGGGACTTGGCGGCGGTTCGGGAGCCGGTCGACACCTTGACCCTCTACATGGGCCCGGAGCGGGTGCAGGGTCTGATCGACTCTATCGTCCAGCTGAGGCCGGGCCGGGTGATCCTTAACCCGGGCGCCGAGTCCCGGGAGTTGGAGCGGGCCCTGCATCTTGCGCGTATCCCTTACGAACATGCCTGTACCCTGGTGCTTCTGCGCACCGGTCAATTCTAAGCCGCGACGCTGCGCTGGCGTGGTCTGCTTGGAACCGTACGACCCAGCGTTCGGGTCGAGCCCCAGAATCCTCGGGTCGACTCTCCGTTCGCTCTTCATCCCGAGGTTCCTCCATGCCCTGTGGGCGATTAAGTCCTGGCACGAATGGGTTTCTCCCAAGCCCGCGACGATGGAGTCTGGAACACAAGACGGCCACCAGCCGGCGGCCGAGCCCTGTCTGCAAGCGGCCATGAAGCGGCGATGACCGACCTCAAGTCCATCGAGGATCTGCTGGCCATTATGGCGCGGCTGCGCGATCCGGCGCAGGGCTGCCCCTGGGACCTGAAGCAGAATTTCCGAAGCATCTTGCCCTATACGCTGGAGGAGGCCTACGAGGTCGCCGAGGCAATCGAGCGGGACGATCTCCATGCCCTCTGCGACGAGCTCGGGGACCTGCTGCTCCAAGTGGTCTTCCATGCGCGCATGGCGGAGGAGCAGGGGTCGTTCGTCTTTTCGGATGTGGTGGCTGCCATCTGCGACAAGATGGTCCGCCGTCACCCGCATGTCTTTGCAGATATGGATCTGAAGGATGAGCACGCGGTGCGTGCCTACTGGGAGCGTGAGAAAGCGGCCGAGCGCGATCGCAAAGGGGGCGCACCGGAGGCGTTGCAGGCCGGTGTGCTGGACGGAGTTGCCCAGACTCTGCCGGCCCTGGTCAGGGCGGAAAAGCTCCAGCGGCGTGCGGCCGGAGTGGGCTTCGACTGGGACTCGGTCGACGGGGTCTTCGATAAGGTGAAAGAGGAGCTTGGCGAGTGTCGGGCGACCTTGGGCGATCATGTGGAGCCCACCGAGCGCGTGCACGAGATCGGCGATCTGCTCTTCTCCTGCGTTAATCTGGCCCGTCACATGGGGGTAGACGCGGAGCAGGCCTTGCGCGCCGCCAATCGGCGCTTCGAGGACCGCTTCGCGCAGGTCGAGTCGGGGCTGCGCACCCAGGGACGGACTCCAGGGCCAGGGCTAAGGGATGAAATGGAGCGCCTGTGGGAGCAGGCCAAGCTCGCGGACAGCGTGTCCCATGAGGAATCGATCGGCGACGCCTGACCGATCGATCGCCTGACTTTACCGCCCGGTGGCCCATGAGCTATCTCGACAAGATCCGTGCCTGCAATGCCTGGGACCCCGACGGCTTCCTCCCCTGGATGCTGGAGGGCGAGCGCCTCGGCTCCCTGCGCCGGGAATGGGCGGCAGAGCTCCGGAGATGGCCCCAGCGCTTTCGCATCGAGGCCGATCGGGTCGACTGGATCGGGGTACCCGCCGACCTTTCGGGGCGCACCGAATGCCTGGCGGAGGTGGTGGAGACCCTGGTGGGGGAGGGCGTTGTCGGCTGCCTGCACGGGGAGCTTTACGGGGTTACCCCGGGACCGCGCGATCAGGCGCGCTGCCTGATCGACCGTGCCGCGGTGCCCTGGTTCGGGGTACGCGCCTTCGGTCAGCACTTGAACGGCTTTGTGAAGACGGCAACGGGTGTGGAGCTCTGGATCGGTCGCCGGGCGGCGGACCGCCGGGTCTACCCCCTCCACCTGGATAACTTGGTGGCGGGCGGGCTGCCCCACGGCGTGCCCCTCGCAGACAACCTGCGTAAGGAGTGTCGGGAAGAGGCGGACATCCCTCCCGACCTGGCCGACCGGGCAGTGGCGGTGGGTGCGGTGACCAATTGCCGCGACTCGAGCCTCGGTCTTAAGCCGGATGTCATGTACTGCTACGACCTGGAGCTGCCGGAGGCCTTCGAGCCGCGCTGCACGGACGGGGAGGTGGAGGCGTTCTATCGGCTGCCGGTTGCAGAGGTGGCGCGGCTGGTACGCGAGACGGGCGATTTCAAGCTCAACTGCAACCTGGCGATCATCGATTTCCTCGTCCGCCACGGGCTCCTTTCCCAGGACGACCCGGACTATGTGACCATCGTCCAGGGTCTGCGCGCTCCCTTGCCTTAGAGCCGCAGCCCCAGTGTTGCGCCAAGTCCTTGCCCTGGGCCGGCGCCCGGGCCATCCTTTCGACCAGTTCCGAATCCGCAGGGCCGCAACCGCGGCGAGGTCAGCATGAATCCCTCCCAGTCTTCCGTCCCGTTCTTGTCCCAGGCGACGTCTCAGCCCGTTTCCGAGGCTCCCGGCGGATCTCCGATCCGCCGCCCGACCGTCGCGGTGCGCATTGGGGCAGTGACGGTCGGCGGCGGCGCCCCGGTGGTCATCCAATCCATGACCAACACGGATACCGCGGACGTGGAGTCCACCGCCCGCCAGGTCGCTGCCCTGGCGGCAGCGGGCTCGGAGCTGGTGCGGATCACCGTCAACACGGAGTCCGCCGCCCAGGCGGTGGCCCCCATCCGCGACCGGCTCCTGGCCCAGGGCTGTACCGTGCCTCTGGTGGGAGACTTCCACTTCAACGGCCATCGGCTCCTGACCGACTACCCGGAGTGTGCCGAAGCGCTCGCCAAGTACCGGATCAACCCCGGCAACGTGGGTCATGGGGAGAAGCGCGATAGCCAGTTCGCCACCATGATCGACATCGCGTGCCGTTATGACCGTCCGGTGCGCATCGGGGTCAACTGGGGCAGCCTGGATTCGGAGCTGATCGTGCGCATGATGGACGAGAACGCCCGTTCCGCCGAGCCAAAGGTCGCCGAGCAGGTGATGCACGAGGCCATGGTGGAATCCGCCATCGCGAGCGCCGCCCGCGCCGTGGAGTTGGGCCTGCCCAAGGACCGCATCGTGCTGTCCTGCAAGATGAGCGGGGTCCAGGACCTGATTGCGGTCTATCGCAGGCTGGCCAACTGCGGGGACTATGCCCTGCATCTGGGCCTGACCGAGGCGGGCATGGGCTCCAAGGGCATCGTCGCCTCGACCGCGGCCCTTGCGGTGCTGCTCCAGGAGGGCATCGGGGACACGATCCGCATCTCGCTGACCCCCGCTCCCGGGGAAGCCAGAACCCAGGAGGTCCAGGTGGCCCAGGAGATCCTCCAGACCATGGGTCTGCGCTCGTTCGCCCCCATGGTAACCGCCTGCCCCGGCTGCGGGCGCACGACCAGCGATACCTTCCAGCACCTCGCCCAGGACATCCAGGCCTATCTGCGCGCCCAGATGCCCGAGTGGCGTACCCGCTATCCGGGGGTGGAGACCATGCAGGTGGCAGTCATGGGTTGCGTGGTGAACGGTCCCGGGGAGAGCAAGCATGCCAATATCGGTATCAGCCTGCCCGGCAGCGGGGAGCGCCCGGCGGCCCCGGTCTTTGTGGACGGGGAGAAGGTCGCTACGCTCAAGGGGGAGGGGATCGTCGACCAGTTCAAGCGGATGGTGGACGAGTACGTGGCGCGGCGGTACGGTTGAACGGCCGCGGATCCTGGGATTGCCCGGAGACCGCGTGGACCAGTCCCGGAGGCGACCAGCTTAAGTGCATGCGAATCGAATCGAAGACGAGGAAACCCAGATGCGTAGATTCCCGCTCCTGTTAGCCCTAGCTGTCATATCCACGTCGCTGCTTGCGGACGATCCCCTGGTGGTTCCGGTCAAGCGACTGTCTCTGGACACCGCCGTGAAGATTGCCCAGGGCGCGGTCGCGGCCTGCCGGGAGAAGGGCATCCAGATCGGTGTCACTGTGGTGGATCGGGACGGCACGGTGCAAGTCACGCTACGGGACACCATTGCTGCCCCAATCACCGCCGAGATCAGCATCATGAAAGCTCGTACTGCCGTCAATTTCAACGCCGCGACCTCGACCATGAAGGCCCGCGCAGACTCGCCCATCGGACGAATCGACGGGCTTGTAATGTCTGCCGGCGGGGTGCCTGTGCTGGTGGGCGGCTCCGCCCTGGTGGCGGGGGTGGGCGTGAGCGGTGCACCTGCTGGGGAGACCGACGAAGAGTGCGCCCTGGCCGGTGTCGCCAAGGTCCAGGAGGACCTGGATATGGCGATGTAATCGAGGCGCAGCTAAGCGCCATAGACCCGCAGCGAATGGCGGGCACCCGTTGCGACCCCACCCAATCCGGGAGGACTGACCATGCGCATTTTCGACGCCGATCCGCCGATCGTGGCTGACCTAAAAGACGAGAGCGAAATCCTGGGGCAGAAAGAGGTCCCGACCTTCACGGTTGTCACCGCCCGACATCCCACCTTGGGAAAGCTTGTGATCGTCGCCGCTCGGGACGGCTCCGGGGTGGTGGTTGCGACCGACGAGTAGCCATTGCAGCTAGGGGCTCGGTTTGTCCCGCCGGGCTGGTCGCGCCCGGCGGGCGATCTCCCATCAGCCCTTCTGCAGAAGGCTTCGCAGGTCGCCGATGGCCGCGTTGACTTGGGAGATATAGGAGGCCATCACCAATGAATGATTGCCCATGGGTCCGAACCCCGTTCCGTTCAGGATCATGGGGCTCCAGATGGTGTTCTGGGTGTTCTTGAGCTCCCGATTGATCTGTTGCAGAGATACGAGCGCGTTCTTGTCCTTGAGGACCGCCTCGAAGTCGGTCTCTATTGCCTGCAAGGTATGCAGCAGCGCCCAGGTATAGCCGCGGGCCTCGAAGAATACGTCGTCGATCTTCATCCAAGGGGTCTTGGTCTGGGACTGCTCGGGAGCGGGCTTGGACTGGCGGGCGCTCGGTTCCCCGGCCAGCTCCGTATGGAGATGGGTCTGGCCGACCGCATAAGAGAGACGCTGAGCCAGGCTACCCAGCCGCTTTTCGACGACCTCCAGGTAGCTGCTCAGATTGTCCGCCCGCGCGAAGAACTGACCGTCCATTGCCCTTTCGTCGGTCAGACGCCTGAAATAGCGATTCAGGGCCGCGATTCCTTGCCGGTATTCCGACTCGGTGGATGGCAGCATCCAGGAGTCCGAGTTGTAGTTGAATTGAGGCTGGGCGATCTCGAGGTCTTTGTCCTCGACGGATTGGGACTGGGAGCGGCTGAAGTCGTTACGCAGTGAATTCGCGAGGTCCCGCAGCTCCGTCAAGGCCCCGAACTCCCAGTTTGGGATATTGTCGAGATAGATCCCGGGCGGGGTGAGGTCGTTGGTCAGATAGCCGCCGGGTTTATCGAGCAAAGTCTCGCCAATGCGGATCGCGGAGGCGGTGGTGGCGGTCCCTGGAACCAGCTTGGCTTGGTCGTTATCGAGGAGCGAAAGGGTCTGCTCGCGGACGTCGAACGTGGCGGGGCTGCGGGACCAAACAATGCCGAGTATGACGACGACCACCAGATAGGTTATCAGGAAGAGTCCGGCGGTCCACCACATCCCCTTCTCTTTCCAGACTCGGGGGTTGTATAGGGTCATCAGATGTTTGACCTGTTGGGTCAAGGCCGCCGTTTTCCGGGAAACGAGGTCTCTCATTAAGCTCTCCTGTGGCTCTAGTGAATGCTTGGACAGGACACGCTCTGCTCGGGCGCTTGGGCCTGGCGGCCAGGGCTGACACATGGCTAGCGTCAGTTTCTAGGGGTTAGGCAATTATCCCTATTCGGGGCGGGCAAATCCATGCCGCTCGCGTGCGTCGCGGTCCATGAAAACGGAAGACGGTCCTGAAGGCGCTAGCCCAGTAGATCGGCAAGCTGCCGCGGAGCCTCGAGAAGTACGTTGTGGCCGACCCCGTCCAGGAGATGCAAGGCCGTGTGGGGCCTCAGATCTGCGACCTGCCGGGCCAGGTTGAGGAACTTGGGGTCCTGCGCCCCCACGATCCAATGGATGTCGCCCGCGAACTGCCGCAGATCGTCCCGGGTATCGGGCATTTCCGCCAGCCCGAGGACTGCCAGGGTGGCCATCAGCCCCTCTGCCCGGTGACTCAGGCGCCTTGCCCGCTGACCGGCCAAGGTCTCCGCTGGCAGTTTGACCTGGCACGCGAACAGGGGCAGTGACTCCCAGGTGCGGACGAAGCCCGGGACGCCGTCGCGGCGCAGGAGCTCGATCCAGCAGCGATCCGCGGCACGCCGCACCGCACGCTCGGCCGGGCTCGATAGGCCCGGATTGGTGGAAACGAGGGCGATGGCTTCGAATCGCTTGGGCGCCGCTCGCAGCAGTCCGAGCGCGATGCGTCCGCCCAGGGAGTAGCCAACCAGCCGGTCTACGGTCGGGGGCAGGGCGTCGAGCAAGCGCCCGATCGCGGCGTCCCAGTTGCCCCAGGGATCCGCGCTGGCCCCGTGCCCCGGTAGATCGAGCGCCAATGCGGGCTCGCGACCTTCCCAGCAGACCGACCAGTCGGCGGCGCCCCCGGTGAATCCGTGAAGCAGCAGGGTCCGGGGCGGATCGGTCCGGTTGTTCCCCAGACGCAATCCGAATAGACCGGTCTGCGATACCCAGCAATTCTCTCCAGGCGACACGTTACCACCTCGATAAGCTCAAGTACCTGGATTGACGAGGGAGTCTCCAGACCCCTCTGTCATCCCGAGCCCTCGTCCGGCGCGATCGCTCGGACGACGCTGCACGATTGCGAGTCTTGCCTATTCATGGCGCAATGCGTCAATAGGATCGAGCCGTGCCGCCCGTCGGGCCGGGAAGAACCCGAAAACCACCCCAACAACGGCGGAAAACAGAAAGGCGATGAGCACGATCCCGCCGTCGAAGACGAACGGGACCTTGAGCACCCCCGCAAGCCCCATGGAGGCCCCCAGGGCGAGCGCGATACCGAGCACCCCGCCCAGCGACGAGAGGGTCACCGCCTCCACCAAGAACTGCATCAGGACCTCGCTCTCGCGCGCACCGATGGCGAGCCGGATGCCGATCTCCCGGGTGCGTTCGGTAACCGACACCAGCATGATGTTCATAATGCCGATCCCGCCCACCAGCAGGCTCACCGCGGCGACCGCGCTCAGAAGCGTCGTGAGCACCTGGGTGGTGCCGGTGAGCATGGTGGCGACCTCTTTCATGTCCCGGACGCTGAAGTTGTCTTGCTCGGAAGGTCCGATCTTGCGGCGCTCGCGCATTAGCCGCTCGATGTCGGCCTTGGCCCGCTCGGTGGAGTTTCCGTCGCGGATGGAGGCCTGGAGCAGGGTAACGTCTTGATTGCCAGCGATCCGCCGTTGGAAGGTGCGAAGCGGCATAACCACCAGATCGTCCTGGTCGTGTCCCATGCTGCTCTGCCCTTTGGATGCCAGGAGCCCGATCACCTCGCAGGAAATCGTCTTAAGCCGGATGCGCTCCCCGATGGGATCATGGCCCCCGAACAGCTCTTTGCGTACCGTGGCCCCAATCACGCAGACCGCCCGGCCGGAGCGCAGGTCCCCCTCCGTGAAAACCCGCCCGCTCTCCAGGGTCCAATTGCGGACGTCGAAGAACCGGTTGTCCGTGCCGTTGATCGTTGTCGACCAATTGTTATTACCGGCGATGGCAGTGACCGCACCGCTGGCGGAGGGGGCGAGCATGCGCACGGCTGGAATATCCCGGCCGAGCGCCACCGCATCCTCCAGGCTGAATGGCTGAGCGCTCGAGCTCTGCCCTGGCCCCATATGCTGGCCCATGCGAATCATGAGCAGATTGCTGCCCAGGCTCTCGATCTGGGTGGCGACTGCCCGGGTTGCCCCGTTGCCCAGTGTCACCATGACAATCACCGCCGCCACCCCGATCACCACCCCCAAGATGGTGAGGATGGAGCGCAGGACGTTGCGGCGAATCTCCCGCAGGGCGAGCAGCAGCGCGTTCCAGATCATTCGGTGGCCTGTTATCCAATAGAAACGCGAAAAACGCGAAGGAAGGTCCTTGGCATGCGAGCCTGCTCGGCGAGGCCGGTCGGCAATGCCGCGCACCCACTGGGTGCGCCTGCGGGCGAGCACCCCCATTCCCGATTATTCGCGTTCGTTCGCGTTCGTTCGCGGAGAAATCCTCTTCGTCCCGCCATGGACAATCCCAGTGTCGTCGGCCACGGAACCATCGCGGAAATGCACGATCCGGTGCGCGTAGGCGGCCATCTCGGCCTCGTGGGTAACCATGAGCACCGTGATGCCGCGGTCCCGATTGAGTCTCGTCAGGAGCTCCATGATCTCGTGGCTGCGGGCGGAGTCGAGATTTCCCGTCGGCTCGTCTGCAAGCAGCAGGCTGGGCTCCGTGACGATGGCCCGGGCGATAGCGACCCGCTGCTGTTGGCCCCCGGAGAGCTCGCCCGGGGTGTGGCTCTCCCAGCCGGCGAGCCCCACCAGGTCCAGGGCCGCCCGCGCCCGGGCATGCCGGTCCGCCCGCGGGGCGCGCCGATAGATCAGGGGCAGCTCCACGTTCTCCAAGGCCGAGGTCCGATTCAGAAGATTGAACCCCTGGAACACGAAACCGAGGTAATTTCGACGCAGGAGCGCTCGTTGGTCACGGGTCAGGGTCTCCACTGGTACCCCGCGAAACAGATAGGAGCCGGAGGTGGGGGTATCCAGGCAGCCTAGGATGTTCATGGCCGTGGATTTCCCAGAGCCGCTCGGTCCCATGACCGCCACAAACGCGCCCTCTGAGATACGCAGATCCACCCCGTCCAGGGCGCGCATCGCGGCCGTGCCGGTGCCGTAGACCTTGCTGACCCCGCGCAGCTCCAGTAGCGGCGGCGCAGGGGACAGGTCGCTTGCCGGGACTTCAAACATGGGACCTGAATGCAATCATGGCTTTTTCCCCGGCCGATCCATGTCCACCAGGACCTCGGCGCCGGGTTCCAGGGTCCCGTCCAGCGCCTCGGTCAGGGTGCCGTCCGTGGCCCCGGTCTTGACCTCGATCATCACCGGCGCGCCGTCCGTCAGTGTCCAGACCCGCGCACCCTTGCCGTTGCGGGCGCTTCCCTCCGGGGTGCGCTTGGTCGATGGGGGACGCCCGGGCAGGAGCACGCCCACCAGTCCGCGGCCCTCCCCCTTGACCTCTTGGGACCGCGGCGGGGTGAAGCGCAGGGCGGCGTTGGGGACCAGAACCGCGTCTTGAAGCTCCCGCACTACGATCTCGGCTGTGGCCGTCATACCGGGGCGTAGCGACAGATCCGCATTGTCCAGGGTGAGGAGCGCTGCATAGGTCACCACCCCGTTGACCGTTTCCGGGGCGTAGCGCACCTGCGTCAGCTTCGCTGGAAAGGTGCGGCTCGGATAGGCATCGACGGTGAATGTGGCCGCCTGTCCCTGGGCGACCTGACCCACGTCCGCTTCGTCTACCGCCACATTGAGCTCCATCTGGGTTAGATCCTCCGCCAGGGTGAAGAGCACCGGGGTCTGGAGGGAAGCCGCTACGGTCTGACCCGGCTCCACCTGGCGGCGCAGCACGGTCCCGTCGATCGGTGAGCGGATCTCCGTCTTTTCCAGCGTTCGCCGGTCCGAGTCGAGCTGGGCCTGGGCCTGCTCCACCTTGGCCTTGGCGACCGCGAGCGCCGCGACGGCCCGCTCCGCCGCCGCCGAGGCCGTATCCAGCTCTTCCGGCGAGGACAGGCGCTTGGCGATGAGATCCCGGGTGCGCCGCAGCTTGTTGGCGGTCTCCGTGACCGTGGCCTGGGCCTCCACGACGCCGGCTTGGGCCAGGGTCAGGGCGGCCTGGGACTGGCGCACCTTGGCCTGGGGCTGATCCGGGTCAAGGCGTGCCAGAATCTGTCCGGCCTTGACCCGGTCGTTGTAGTCCACCTCGACGGTGTCGATAGTCCCCGAGACCTCGGTCCCCACCTCCACCTGGGTCAAAGGCTCCAGGGACCCGGTGGCGGTGACCTTGACCGTGAGGTCGCCCCGGGCGACCTCCGCGGTCTTGAACCGGACCTGGTTGGAGGAATCCGCCTGCCGCAGGAGAAAGAACCCGCCAGCGGCCAGGGCAGCGGCGAGAACGAGCGCAAGAATCCAGGGCACGGCGCGCCGATGGCGCGGCTCGTTCCCGTCGAGCCCGATACTGCGGGCGACCTCAAGGGCTGGGACGGGGGGCTCGGCGATCATGGCAGCGGGGTCTCGGGGAGGTTAGATGTCGAATGGGCTGCGGCGAGTCGACACGCAGCCCATCCTGCGATGGGCGCGCGCAAGCAGAGCGCAGCGATCGCGAAAAGATCGGGGAAGCCGCCCCGACTCCCGCCGAATCCGGCCCAACGGGCTCCACGCCATCGCGCACCATGGTGTATGTTGCCCCCCATGAGCGACGAATTCACCCAATTCCTGCTCCCGGAAGCGCTGATGCGCGGCCTGGAGCGCGCGGGCTTCGAGACCCCTACACCGGTCCAGGCCCAAGTCATTCCCTTGGCGCTGGACGGGCTGGACCTGTTGGTCTGCGCCGCAACTGGCTCGGGCAAGACCGCCGCGTTCCTCCTGCCCATCATGCAGCGACTTCTGGACGTCCGCGGCTCGCAAGGGTCCACCCGCGCCCTGATCCTGGTCCCAACCCGGGAGCTGGCGCGCCAGGTGTATATCCACGGGGCGCGCCTGGGGAGCTACACCCGCCTCACCGCCGCCGTCGTTACCGGGGGCGAGCGTTACGACCGCCAGATCGCCGCCCTGCGCAAGAACCCGGACATCCTGGTGGCGACCCCAGGCCGGCTCCTGGAGCACATCGAGCGAGGCGAGGCGGACCTGAGCGGTCTGGAGATCCTGGTCCTGGACGAGGCCGACCGCATGCTGGACATGGGCTTCGGGCCGGACGTGCTGACCATCGTCGGTCACTGCAACCCCGACCGCCAGTCCCTGCTCTTCTCGGCGACGCTCCACCACCGGGGGCTCAAGGAGATCACGGACCGGTTCCTCAAGGACCCGCGGCCGATTGGCGTGGATCCGATCCGCGAGCAGCACCCGGACATCGTCCACCAGCGCATCCTGAGCGACGACCTGGCCCAGAAGGAGCAGCAGATCCTGTGGCTGCTCCGCAACGAGCCCTTCGAGAAGGCTCTGGTCTTCGTCAACACCCGGGAGAGGGCGGGAACCCTGGGCAACTTCCTGATTGGGCACGGGGTGCGCACCGGCGTGCTGCATGGGGAGCTGGATCAGCGGGAGCGCAATCGCATCATGGGGCTTTTCCATGCCGGGCGTATCGGCGTTCTGGTCGCCACCGATCTGGCCGCTCGGGGGCTCGACATCCCCGGGGTCCAGCTCGTCGTCAATTTCGAGCCCCCGCGCCGCGGAGACGACTACCTGCATCGCACTGGGCGCACTGGCCGGGCGGGCGAAAAGGGGCGCGCCGTCGCGTTGGTGGGTGCCCCGGACTGGAACCGGATGGAGAGCATCGAGCGTTATCTCCGGTTGGAGCTCGAGGCCCGCTCCGTCCCGGGCATCAAGACCCGCTTCGAGGGGCCGACCAAACGTCGGGGCGGGCATAAGCCAGGCGACCGCCAGGTTAAGCCCAAGGCCGATGCCCCCCGCCTCAAGGAGCGGGAGCGGGACCGCAAGAACATCGGCAAGCGGCGCCAACCATCGGCCGATTCCGCCAAGGACGCTGGCTTCTCTCCCCTGAAACGTAAGGGGGCCTGAGCCGCAGGCGGGCGGAGCTCGGCACCGTCTGGTCCCGTCTCCGCCGACTCGAAGGCCAGTGCGTCCCGCCTGAGATCGTCCTAGCATGAGCGCCATCCCGAGCAGCTATCTGGGTATTATCGAGCCGCTGATCGACACCGCCCGCGGGATCATGGAGCGGGGCGAGAGCCTTGTCCCCTTCGCCTTCGTCGGCAACCTTACGACTCGGGAGACCTACGCGGTCATGCTGGACACCGGGAGCGACGCCAGAAAAGACCGATCCGCCGAGACGATCCGCCAGCTCGCGCACGGCCATCAGGCGGACTTCGTCTTCGTTATCATGGACGCCTGGTCCCTGCCTCCGGACAAGATGTCGAAGGTGAACGAGATCTTGGAGCGTTACGGCTCTATCGGCGCCTCGCCCTACCGGGTCGACGTGGTCGCCTTTTCCCTGGAGACCCGATACGGGATCTGGGTCGCCCAGGTGCCCGTCCAATCCAAGGCCGGAGCGAAGAACGCGCGCACCTTCGCCGACCCCGCCTTCCAGCACTTCGCCGAGGCCCAGGGGCGATTCGTGGATTTGTTGCCGGTCAAGGACGAAGAGGGTGGGTCGAGCGGGACGCTGCACTGACCGACCGACCTTGCGTGTGAAAGGCGCAACGCGTCAGGGTATCCCCAATAGCTTGTGCGTCTGAATGCTCAACCGCCACTGCGGATGGGCCTTGCAGTAGTCGATGGCCCGCTTGGTGTTGGCGGCCAGCTCGGGCCCGTCCATTGGCTGCAAATAGAACCGGCCGAAGTCTAGGGTCTCGAAGCGCTCGGGCGGCGCCTCGGGCTGCGGGTAGACGAGCTTGAGCTCGTGACCGCGGGTCAGCACGATCTGCGCACCGGCCTTGGGGCTGACGCAAATCCAGTCGATGCCGGGTTGCGCAGGGCGGGTGCCGTTGGTTTCGACAGCGATCTCGAGCCCGCGGGCATGGAGGGCGGCGATCAGGGGGGCGTCCAGTTGGAGCAGCGGCTCGCCGCCGGTGCAGACCACGAAGGGCCGGGTAGCCGGGCCGCAGTCTCCGGACCAGGCGTCGCGGATACGCTCGGCGAGCGACTCGGGATCCGGGTACTTGCCTCCGCGCTCGCCGTCGGTGCCCCGGAAGTCGGTGTCGCAGAAGGTGCAGACGGCCCCGGCGCGGTCTTGCTCGCGGCCGGTCCAGAGGTTACAGCCGGCAAAGCGGCAGAAGACGGCGGGCCTGCCGGTGTGGGTGCCCTCGCCTTGGAGCGTATAGAAGATCTCTTTGACGCTATAGGTCATAAGGGCGTCACGTGGGCAGGGCCGGGCCCAGCTCGCCCCAGCAGAGGACGGCACCGCAGCCGGGGGTCTCGTAGAGGTCGATGCGGTCGAGGGCGGGAAGGGACCCGAGGACGGACTCGCGGATCCAGAGCGCCAGGCTCGCGGGGTCGGCGTCGCGCAGCCCCGGCAGGGCGTCGAGCCGATGGTGGTCGAGCTGACGGTAGACGGGGTCGAACAGGGTCTTGATGTCCCCGTAATCGAGCGTCCAGCCCAGCACCTGGTCCAGGGGGGCGGTGAGGTGCAGCCGCAGCTGGTAGCTGTGTCCGTGCAGGCGGCGGCGAGGGTCCCCCTCGGGTGCCTGCAGGAGCCGGAGTGCGCCCTCGAAGCGCTGCTCCTTCCAGATGCGGTAATGGGTGCCGTCGTGGTGGCATCCGGCAGTGGCGGTCTCGTAGACGGTGATCCAGGACAGCCTGGGCAGCGCCGGGCGCAGGCGCTGCCAGAGCCAGCTAGCGAGCCGCTCGCTGGTGGGGTTATCGAGGCCCGGGATGTCGTTCAGGCAGGCATGATGGAGCTCTGCCTGGAGCGGGGCCCAGACCGCCTCGAGCTGGTCGAAGTCGACACCCATGTCCTGCCCGGCCAGGTCCTGATCGGCGTGGAGGATGACCTCGAACCCGTGCCCGTGCATCCGTCCGCACTGGTGGCCCTCGGGGACCCGGGGGAGTCGGTGGGCGGCCTCGAAGCGAAAGCGGCGCCAGACGTGGCAATGATCGGCGCCGTCCAGGTCCGCACCCTGATGGCGGGTGCTGCGGATGCCGACGGTCTCGATCCCCGGCACCTCGGGGGTCAGGCAGTCGCGCAGCCAGCGGGCCAGGTTTTCGTCCGTGGGGACGGGCAGGTGGGCGTTCAGATCCGCATAGTCGAGGGCTGCGACGCGATCGCTCAAGGCGCGCGCCAGCGCACCGGTCTCGGCCCCTGGGAATCCGCCCCAGCCCGGAGGGAGGGCAGCGCGGACTCGGGCGACATAGCTGTGTCCGTGCGGCTGCCGGGAACGGTGGCCCACCGGGAGGATAGGCACCCGGCAGGCGGCCTCGAAGGGGGCCGCCGCCACGCGATAGATCCGCTCTGTCACCGCGCGATTCCGAAACGCGCCAGCAGGGGGTCCTTGAGTCCAGCCTCGTCGAACCCCTTGGCGCGCAGCAGACAGGAGTCGCACTCGCCGCAGGGCCGGCCGTCCTGCCCGGGGTCATAGCAGCTGCAGGTGAGCCCGTAGTCGACACCCAGGTCGGTCCCGCGTCGGACGATCTCGGCCTTGCTAAGCCAGATGAGCGGGGTGTGGATCTTAATCCGCAGCCGCCCCTCCACGCAGGCGGCAACGGCCAGGTTGGCCATGCGCTCGTAGGCGGCTATGTAGTCGGGGCGGCAGTCCGGGTAGCCCGAATAATCCAGGGCGTTGACGCCGATGAAGATGTCGCCGGCCCCCAGGACCTCCGCCCAGGCGAGCGCAAAGGACAGAAAGACGGTATTGCGGGCGGGGACATAGGTGATCGGGATGCCCTGGCCCATGGACTCCAGGCTGCGGGATTTGGGTACTGCGATGTCCGCGGTGAGCGCGGAGCCACCGAAGCGCCTCAGATCGATCTCGGCGATGACGTGCTCCACGGCGCCCAGGGACTGCGCGACCCGGGCGGCGGCCTCCAGCTCCACCTGGTGTCGCTGGCCGTACCGGAAAGACAAGGCATAGGGGGTGTATCCCTCGGCCTTTGCGATGGCGAGGGCTGTGCTGGAATCCAACCCGCCGCTCAGGAGTACGACTGCCTTTTTCATGGCTTCGGCCCTTGTGTTTTGAACGGGACCTGGATCGCCTGTGCTGGCAGCCAGGGTCTCGGGTCAGACCGCCTGGGCATGGCACAACGGATCGCGCTCGCGCCGACCGGCGCTCGGCCCGGTTTCGATCTCGGCCTCCGGAAGGGCGGCCGCGCTGCGCATGGATTCGTCCGTATAGGGCGCGACCGCATCGTGTGCCTTCCGCTTGACCCGCTTGTAGAGTCCCCAGACCTTCCATGCATAGGCGATGAATCGGGTATAGGTGGACGCGGCCTCCCAGACCCGCCGCGGATAGAACACCCAGGGCGACTCGATGGCGAATCCGGGCCTGCGCTCCGTGCGGACCTTCCGCCGCAAGAACCCTCCCTGAAGAGGGTGAACCCCTTCGAACTTGAAACACCCATAGAACTCGAGTGCGATCTCCATGATCCGCTTGGGGTTACGGTCGAAGGCGGCCGCGCGGCGCATCAGGGTCTCCAGGTGGGCGTCGCTGTAGTAGAGGTCCCAGGCCTCCCGATAGATCCCCTGCCATTGCGCCTTGCTCATGCGCGGGTGAGTGGTGCAGACATGCTCCAGGTCGTAGATGTTCATGTCGGGATCCATGGGGACACCCTGTTCGAGCAGCGCCTTGTGATCGGCTGAGCCGGGCAGGGGGGTAAGGCAGAAAAACTCTAGGATATCCAGGGGCAGCTCGCGCTTGATGGTCTCGATGTCGGCGCGGATGCGCTCCGGGGTGTCGTCCGGGAAACCCAGGATATAGCCGCAATAGGTGGTCACGCGCTTGCGCTGCCAGGCCAGCAGCATGTCCCGATAGTTGGCGATCTTGTTCTGCTTCTTGTTGGCGGACTTGAGGTTGTCCGGGTTGACATTCTCCAGCCCCAGAAAGACGCGTGAGACCCCGGCCGCCCGTGCCTTGTCCACGAAGCTCGGCAGGGTGTGACACATGGTGTCCACCTGGATGGTGAAGTTGAATTTGACCCCGAGCTCTTTCCTGACCGCGATGATGCGGTCGAAGATGGCCTCCCAGTTGCGGTTGCGCGCGAAATTGTCGTCCGTAATGAAATAATGGCGGATGCCGTGGGCCAGGTTGGTGCGCAGCAGTCGCTCGATGTCGTCCGGGTGGCGGAACCGAGATTTGCGGCCCTGGACGTTGATGATGGTGCAGAAGCTGCACAGGAACGGGCAGCCGCGGCCCGCGTCAAAGGTCCCCGGCATGGGGGCATAGCGGCGCGAGACCTCGGGGGGGAGGTACGGCATGCCTTGGTAGGCGAGCTCGGGCAGGTCGTCCATGAAGTTGTAGAGGGGCTCGAGCCGGCGTTCCCGGGCCGCCCGTAGAAAGTCCCCGAAGCGGCCCTCCGACTCCCCGGCGAATAGGGCGATACCGAGGTCCAGGGCCTCCTGCAGGTCCGGCGGCAGCCGGGGGAGCATCGCCAGGCAGCCGCTCACATGGAATCCCCCGATGGCGACCTGGACGTCGGCGGCTCGAAATCGCCGGGCCAGGTCCATGGCCCGCGGGAACTGGTTGGACTGGACGCCGACGAGGCACACCAGTCCATGGCCGCCATCGCTTCGGATGCGCCGGACGATTCGGTCCACGGGGATGACCGTATTGGTCTCGTCGTAGGCACGCACCCGGATCTCCACGTCCGAAC
This sequence comes from Chromatiaceae bacterium, assembly GCA_041738985.1. Taxonomy (GTDB): domain Bacteria; phylum Pseudomonadota; class Gammaproteobacteria; order Chromatiales; family Chromatiaceae; genus Thiodictyon. The sequence goes on from JBGSOR010000201.1 coordinate 19,679, forward strand.
CCAAGGCCCGAGCCTGCTGGGCCTGCCGGGTAAGCCCGTAGAGCGAAGCTAACGAGTTTGATGGGATCCATGCCTTCATCCACTGGATCACGTAGCCGTCGTCGTCGTAGTGGGACGGCTTGATCAGCTCCACGTGAAAGGGTGTGCGGGTCTGGGTCGGGGCAGGGGGCATGCTGTCGCTCCAGTTGCTTGGCGCGGCGTAGGCCGGCATGACCGCATCAGGTTATCGGAAACGCCGTCGCGGGTCCGCAAACGAAAAGCCCGCCGAGCGGCGGGCTTGAAAGCGGCGTCGCAGGCGGTCAGGCGAGCTCGTCCGCGCCGATGAACTGTATCAGTCCGAACGTCTTGACGAAGGGGCCCGCCATCCGCGGATCTTTGACCATGGCGGTGTAGTCGCCGACCTTGAACTTGAGCTTGCCGGTCGCGTACGCGATGCCCAAGCCGGCCATGCCGATACCCTTCTCCACCCACTTAAGCCAGTCTTTCATGTCCGCACGTATATCCCAGCTGGCCGCGGGGGAATCGGGGGACCAGGATCCCGCGCTCACGCATTCGCCCTTCTCAACCACGAAAACCCCGCGTGGATTCTCCTCGTCCTTAAATCCCCAACAAATGACAGAGTTGAAACCGATCTCGGCGAGCTTGTCCCGAACCTCCGGCTCGTTGTTCCAGGCGTCTTTGAGCTCTTTCATCCAGGCGTCGGAGAAGAGATTGGCCATGTGCGAATTCCTCCAGGTTTACGTCGAAGGGGCCGGCAGCGCGATGGTGCCAGCGGCGAAGTAGCAGCACCGGCTCGGAGGCGACCGAGCGGAGTCGGACGCGGCCGGTGTGAGCGGTACTCGCCAGTGAGGCGAATTCTACCAGGACAGTTTGAAAAGGATACGGTACAGGCCGATGGTCAAAGGGCCGACTGCTGAGGCCCCGGCCGGCTCCGGGTCTTCGCGGTGTCGGCTTGACCCGTCGCCGAGTCACGGCGGATCCATCGTGGACGGGCGAGACCCGACGGCAGTCCCGACACTCGAATTCTGCCCGCTGGGGATGGGGGAGCCGCTCCCCGCGCTTGCACCGGCCTTCTCCGCGGGCCTTTCGGCCGCTGACGCCCACAGGCGCCGCTCCACACGGCCGCCGCAGGCCGCGAAGCAGTCGTCGTACTCCTGCTCGCAGATGCTCAGGTCTGCCCCCAGACAGGTGTAGGGCGCTCTGCACGTGGCGGCGCCGCTCTTGACGCAGCTTTCGTAGTCCGCCTTAGCGATTGCATAGATTGCCCCGCACTCCTTCTCGCGGGCTTCTTGGCGCTGGCGGCACTGGGTCTTGGGCAGCTCGCAGCGCTGGAGACAGGCCTTGCCCTCCGGACTCGTGGGCCGGACGAGGTCCCTCTGGTAAAGCCCCTGGCCGCAACCGGCTGCGACGAGCAGGATCGAAAGGAGCGCGAGCGTCGCGGCGAACGGTAGGGCGACAGCGTCGCGGGCGGCAGTCGTCAGGGGCATGGGAGTCTCCTTAAAGCCATCTGGCAAGGTGTGCGCACGGCAGGCTCGGACGCAACCAAGAGCAGGTCCGGACAGGATCCCGCTCCCTGACGGAGGTCCGCGTCTTCAGGGCCGGAAACCCCCCGGACGCCGTGCCATTCGCTGGCCGCGGACTTTACCATAGGCGGGGGTCGAACCCGGACCGAACCAACCCCCAGGGCGCGCGGGTCTCGGGACTTGAAAACCTTCCGATAAGCTGGGATATTATCGACCATTATCCGCGTTCCCGATCACCGTCGGGAACGGCGCCTTGCGGCCCGGACCTAGCTCCCCTGCGGAGCCGGGTGTTGAATCCCACCCCGGGGGTCGTATATAAAAACCAAGTGAAATACTGCGAAAACGGAGCCAGGCGCCGATGAGCCCAAGCCCAACCGTCGAAGCCGTCGTCAAGTCCGAGTACGAGCACGGGTTCGTGACCGAGATCGAGTCCGACACCCTGCCGCCGGGCCTCAACGAAGACGTGGTGCGCACCATCTCCGCGCGCAAGGGCGAGCCGGATTTCATGTTGGAATACCGACTTAAGGCCCTAGGCCACTGGCGGACCATGAAAACTCCCCGCTGGGCCCACGTCCACTACCCGGAGATCGACTTTCAGGCGATCTCGTACTACTCGGCCCCCAAGACCAAGGACGGGCCGATGAGCCTGGACGAGATCGACCCGGTGCTTCGGGAGACGTACAACAAGCTTGGCATCCCCATCGAGGAGCAGATGGCGCTGTCCGGAATCGCGGTGGACGCAGTCTTCGACAGTGTCTCGATCGCGACCACCTTCCGGGAAACGCTGGCCAAGGCCGGGGTGATCTTTTGCTCTATCTCCGAGGCCCTGCGGGACTATCCAGAGCTGGTCCGTCAGCACCTGGGCTCTGTCGTCCCCCACACCGACAATTTCTACGCGGCACTCAATGCGGCGGTCTTCAGCGACGGGACCTTCGTCTACGTCCCTAAAGGCACCCGTTGCCCCATGGAGCTCAGCACCTATTTCCGCATCAATGCCCGCAACACCGGCCAGTTCGAACGAACCCTGATCGTTGCGGAAGCAGGGAGCTACGTGAGCTATCTGGAAGGATGCACGGCCCCCCAGCGCGACGAGAATCAGCTCCATGCGGCGGTCGTGGAGCTGATCGCCATGGAGGACGCGCAGATCAAGTACTCGACGGTTCAGAATTGGTATCCGGGCGATGCCGAGGGTCGCGGCGGCATTTATAACTTCGTGACGAAGCGCGGGGACTGCCGCGGCGCCCGCTCCAAGATCTCCTGGACCCAGGTGGAGACCGGCTCCGCCATCACTTGGAAATACCCGAGCTGTCTCCTGCGCGGGGACGACTCCGTGGGGGAGTTCTACTCCGTGGCCGTGACCAAGGGCCGCCAGCAGGCGGATACCGGCACAAAGATGATCCATCTGGGCCGAAACACCCGCTCTACCATCGTTTCCAAGGGGATCTCGGCAGGACGCGGGCAGCAGACCTACCGAGGCCTGGTGCGCATCGCGGCTAGGGCGGAGGGTGCCCGCAATCACACGCAGTGCGACTCGTTGCTGATCGGGGACCGCTGCGGCGCGCACACGTTTCCTTACATCGAGGTCAAGAACCCGAGCGCCCGAATGGAGCACGAGGCCACTACCTCCAAGATCGGCGAGGACCAGCTATTTTACTGTCGTTCCCGGGGTCTGACGGAGGAAGACGCGGTCTCGATGATCGTCAACGGGTTCTGCAAAGAGGTCTTCAACGAGCTGCCGATGGAGTTCGCGGTGGAGGCCCAGAAGCTCTTGAGCATCAGCCTTGAAGGGGCCGTAGGCTAGGTAACGTCACCGGACTGGCGCGCGGCGTGCGCCGTCGTATCGAACGCGAGGGGAGTCAAGATGCTATCGGTCAAGGGCCTTAGGGCCAACGTCGGCGAGAAAGAGATCCTAAAAGGCCTGGACCTGGAGGTCGGACGCGGCGAGATCCATGCCATCATGGGTCCCAACGGCTCGGGCAAGAGCACCTTCGCCCATGTGCTCTCGGGGCGGGACGGCTACCAGGTCACGGGCGGCAGCGTGGACTTCGAGGGTCGGGACCTGCTCGCGATGGCGCCCGAGGAGCGCGCCCACGCGGGGATCTTCCTGGCCTTTCAGTACCCGGTCGAGCTGCCGGGGGTCAACAACACCTATTTCCTTAAGGCGGCACTCAACGCCATCCGCAAGGCCCGCGGCGAGCCCGAGCTGGACGCAGTGTCGTTTCTGCGCCTGATGAAAGAGCGGCTCAAGGTTCTGCATCTGGACGATTCGCTCCTCAAGCGACCGGTGAACTTCGGCTTCTCCGGGGGCGAGAAGAAGCGTAACGAGATCTTCCAGATGGCACTCCTGGAGCCCCGGCTGTCCATCCTGGATGAGACCGACTCCGGCCTCGATATCGATGCCCTGCGGATCGTCGCGGACGGGGTCAACACCCTGCGCAGCCCGGAGCGCTCGATGATCGTGGTCACCCATTACCAGCGACTCCTGGACTACATCGAGCCGGATTTCGTCCATGTGCTTGCCATGGGGCGGATCGTCCGGTCCGGGGGCAAGGAGCTTGCCCTCGAGTTGGAGGAGAAGGGCTACGGTTGGATTGCCGGGGAGGAGGCGGCGTGAGCGCGGAGCTCGGCAACGGTTTCGACCGCTGGCTCGCCGGTGCGGAGGGGTCGTCCAGACCGCGCCTCGATTGGCTGGAAACCCAGCGCGCCCAGGCGCGGGAGCGGGTGCGCGACCAGGGTATCCCAAGTAACAAGCAGGAGGCATGGCGTTATACCAGCTTGACCCGTCTCCTGGAGCAGGAGTTCGTGCCTGCCGCAGCGAGGGTCCCAGAAGTCGGACCCGAGGTCATCCAGCGTCTATCGATCCCCGGGCTCGATGCCAACCGGGTGGTCCTGGTCAACGGCCGATTCGCGGCCGACTTGTCCGATCTGCGCGATCTGCCCGCCGGTGTTCGTATCGGCGGGCTGCGCCAGATCCTGGAGTCGGATCCGGATGCACTGCGCGAGCGTCTGAACGGGGTGGCGGGGGACGCCCAGCCCTTGTTCACCGCACTCAATACCGCGGGCGTCGACGATGGGTTGGTTCTGCTCTTGCCCCGGGGTGTCCATCTCCCCCGGCCGATCGAGGTCGTTCATCTTGCGGTGGCGACGGACTCGCCTAGGGTCGCCCAGCCCCGCCATGTGGTGGCCTTGGAGGAGGGTGCGCAGGCGACCCTGATCGAGCGCTACCTGAGCGCAGGCGATTCGCTGTACTGCACCAACTCGGTTCTGGAGCTGAGCCTGGGGCGCGACTCGGTGCTCAAGCACCAGCGCATCCAGACCGAGAGCCCAAGTGCCTTCCACATCGCCGGGGTCTTCCTGAGCCAAGGGAGCGGGAGCCGCTATGAGGGGATCAACCTCGGACTGGGCGGCTCCTGGGCGCGCACCGAGCTGCGGGTGCTGTTCGCCGGGGAGCAGGCGGAGTGCGACCTTAAGGGGCTCTATCTGGCGGGGGACCGCCAACTGATGGACTTTCACCTGGACGTCGAGCACCGAGTGCCCCGCTGCACGAGCCGGGAGAACTTCAAGGGCATCCTCTACGGGAAGGGCCGGGCGATCTTCGACGGTCGGGTCCTGGTGTCCCGGGACGCGCAGAAGACCGATGCGGCCATGTCCAACAAGAACCTGATCCTCTCCGAGGGGGCGGAGGTAGATACAAAGCCCCAGCTGGAAATCAACGCCGACGACGTGAAATGCAGTCATGGCACCACGGTCGGACAGATCGAGCCTGAGATGCTCTTTTACCTTCGCTCCCGCGGGATATCCGCGCCGCTCGCCCGGCGCATGCTATGCCTGGGATTCGCCGGCGAGATCCTGGACGCCCTGACCCCCGAGACCCTACGGGAGCAGGTGGCAGAGCAGGTGGGTCGGCGGCTGGAGCAGTCGCCCCTCACCTGAGACTCCGAACCGAGGGTTTGCCCGAAAGACCGCCATCCGCACACCAGTTTCGATGGGGTTTGAAAATGCAAGTCGCTGAGAGGTCGCACATGAACCGTTTGGCTCGCTTCGCCGGTTTCGGCCAGCACGAGGCCTTGCCCGAGGATGCCGGGCACCATCACGATGCGGTCGTGGAGCGGATGGACCCGGATGAGCTTCGCGAGCCCATCGTGGCCGCTTTGCGCGGCGTACATGACCCGGAAATCCCGGTCAACATCTACGATCTGGGACTGATCTACCGGATCGATATCGCCGAAAACGGGGACGTGAACATCGACATGACCCTCACCGCCCCCTCCTGCCCGGTGGCCGGGATGATGCCGCTGATGGTCAAGAACGCGGTGAGCGAGGTGGAAGGCGTCGGGGCGATCAACGTCGATATGGTCTGGGACCCGCCATGGAGTCAGGCCAATTTGAGCGATGAGGCCAGGCTCCAACTCGGCCTGATGTAATGAGCTATGACAGTCAGCGGGGGCGCTCCTCGAAGCGCACCTTGGCGCCCCCGGGCTTAGTAGGTCTCCGCGGCAACCTTTCGCAAGACGGCCAAAGCGGGCTCCAGACCTTCCGATTCGCTCTCCAGCGGGTATACGACATAGCTTGGTAGACGAAACCGTGGGCTGTCGGGCACCCGATGCAACTGGCCCCTCTGGAGATAGGACTCGGCCATTCGCTCGGGCAGAAAGCAGGCCCCACCATTCGACAATATCAATTGCAGACCGAGCCACCCGATATTGGCAAGCAGCGCGGGGCGCTCCAGATCCGGGTAGCTGGCGTGGTGCTGCGAATAGAATGTCGGACCCCAGTCGATATAGACATAGGCATCGTCCGGCTTCCGATATTCTGGGTCGCTGCTCAGCAGAACCAGGGTTTCGTCGAACAGATGCTCGACATGCAGGCCGGGACCGTGATGTGGCGTATACATCAACGCCAGGTCCATCGTGCCCTCGACGAGCCGCCGCATAAGATCGTCCTCGAACCCAATCTCGCTGCGAATCGACACGTCCGGCGACCGCTCGCGCATCTGCCCCGCCCAGCGGGTCAGGAACCCATCCCACAACGCGATGCGCGCCCCCAGGGTGATACTGGTGCGGAACCGGTCCGGCAACCCGACATCGTGTCGTGCTCGCTTAACCGTCAGGAGCAGGCTCTTCGCATGTCGCAAGAAGCGTCGGCCTGCGGGCGTCAGGACCGCCCCGGCGCGGTTTCGCACGAAGAGCCGCGCACCCAGGACAGCCTCCAAGTTTTGGATGCGCGCGCTCACCGTCGACTGGGTGACATGTACGCGATTGGCGGCCTCCAGGAAACTGCCATGGGCCACGACGGCAAGGAAAGTTCGAACCTGTTCGGTGTCCATAAAAACAGCGGGAGAATCGACGTCCAAACAGCATAGCCCAAGGAGGGGCCGCGCGCGCCTCTGGTCGCGCGACATTGGGACCGGGGCTCACACCGCGTAGCCAGCGACCACGCGAAACGACTGCCTTGGGTTTCCATCGATTTCTCTAGGTTGAATACATGATCGAGCTGGTTTATTACATTTCGCGCGATCAAGGGTACGAGTTGCTCTCGTGGCCGCGCCAGCCCGTGACGAATTCACTGTGTAATCTCCCGCTGCCCAGATCCGAGCCGATCAATGTCAACGACCTGCTTTCGTCGAAACCCATGGTATAACTCTACACCTGACGCGTGGCCGAGTCAGCGTCCCCCCTAAACCCCAAGATGGAGGTCCTTCCGCCGTGATATCGAGCTTTCAAGATCTGCTGACCGCCGCCAAAACACAGGATCAGCCGCAACGCTTGCTGCTGCTCTTGGCGAAGGCGGATTCGAGCACGACCAAGCGGCCTGGCGTGCAAACGGGCACCATCACGCCCATCGCCTGTGTCGATCGGTTGCCCGAAGAAATCGCGAGCTTCGAGTCTTTCGTTGCCGAGGCGGACCAGGTGTCGGACAGCTGGGACATGGTATTCGTCGCGAGCCTTGGAGGCGCGCAAGGGACAGCACCCAGCAGCGAAGAAGCGGAGCCGTACCTGAACAAGATGGCGAACGACTTGGCGACCGGCCAAGATCTTACCCGCTATCTAGTTCTTGATCGCGCGGCGAATGTGATCGCCCTGCAGCCGAGCAAAGGCTTCATTGCGATTTGAAGCCACGCGGACAGCGTGGCATCGAGCGGCAATTCCCGAACGGATGGCGGTTCTATCCTCGCTCGTCAGTACCAGCGGAATCGCGAGGAATCCGGGATGGGCCAGAGGTCGCCGCAGGTCAACCTCGGGCGGAGGGGTCAATCGAACGGATGGACCCCGATGGCGATAGTCTCGTTCCAAGCAAACCCTTCTCGCTGTCCAGCGAGGAGACCTGGGCGCTCATTTTGCGGTCGCCGCATCCCCGTTCGCCGGGTTTTGGTCAAGCGGCCAGACCATGGCTGGCCACGACCATGAACAACAGCATGGGCAGAGACAATACGGCGTTGATCCGAGCGAATCGGGCGACGGTCTGCTTTGACCTCGCGAGATCGGCGTCGCCTCTGGTCTGTGTCAAGCCCAGGATTCTTTTCTGGTGCGGCCAGATCACCAGCCAGACATTGATCAGGAGGATGGTACCCAACCACGCGCCGATCCCCATTGAGAGACCATAGCGAGGATCCCCTCCGCCGAGCAAGCCTAGGCTAAAGGCGTTGAGCAGCTGGCCAGTCCTGACGAGATACCAAGCCCCAGCGCCCCAGGTCACGACAGACGCCCATCGGAACCAAGTCAATGCCCGCGGGACGACGAATTTCGCGATCGCGGCTGGGCCGGGGCCAGATTTATCCGCAACGGCGGCGGCTACTGCGGGCATCTGCACAAAGTTAAAATAGTACAAGAGCCCAACCCAGATAATTCCCGCGACGATATGGACCCAGCGCAGGACTGTGAGTGCGCCAAGATCGAATGCCCCAGAACCGCTGACGAGACTGACGGGGACAACCAAAATCAACGACAGGATGACGCCAGCGATCCAGACGCCTGTGATTGAAGTGAGCGGATTCATGACTCTCCTCCGAGCAGAATTCTGAAACAGGCATTAAGCCGCTGCCTGTCGCGGACGAACCCAAGCGCAGGGCCGGCGAGTTGCCGCTATCGCCGAACCCGCGGATGCTCGGGCGTGATCGCGCAGGGATAACCGCGCAGGGCGTTTGAGCCGCTGGCCGGGTCGAAACGCTCATCATCGATCAGCGCGTTATAGTTCGACTGCGCAATGCTGTACCCGGGCAAGCCGAGGGCCGGGCAGGGCTCCCACCATCCGTACTGTGCGCAGACCGCGTCGACCGCGATCGTATCGGTGACCCTGGCACGCGCGCGCATCCTGCCGATCATCGTCGTGATCACCACCCAATCGTCCTCTTCGATGCCCTTCAGTTTCGCGAGTGCCGAATGCAGCTCAACCAACGGCTCGGGCATTTTGCCCCGCAACAACGGCAGTGCGTGGTGTTGACTGTGGCAGAAATAGGGCCACTTCGCGGACGTCAGACGCAACGGATATCCGTCAATTGCGTCGCCTGCCCCAGGCACGTATTCCGGCACTGGCGAGAATCCTGCGTCAAGCAAGACTTCCGAATAGATCTCAATGCACCGGGTCGGCGTCGTAAATCCGTCTTGCCGATATGACCGGTAGCGCGTATCGAGTGCGAGCGGTAGACCCTCGGGGTGACTTTCCAGATCCTCCAGTTGTACACCCGTCGGCGCGAGGACGTGGCGTAAACCGGCCTCTAGGTCGCCGCCGAAGAAGTGCCTGGCAAGCCCCAGCCGCTGCGCTAACTCGAAGACGATGGCGGTATCGGAGCGGCTTTCGCCCAAGGGTGCCAAGACGGGCTTGCGTAGTTGCAGCCAGGCCGAGCCCCGCTCGCCAAGCTGAAAGCCGGGGGCCAAACCTCCCCGCTCCCAAGGCGACGCAACCGGTAAGACCAGGTCGGCGTAGTGCGCGGTGGGATTCAGAAACATGTCGGCGTGGATGTAACAATCCATTGCGCAGAGGGCAGGCACGAGTTGGGGAGTATGGGGTTTGGTGAGGAGCGGATTGGCCCCGAAGCTCACGAGACCCCGCACCGAATAGGGCACCGCGTCCACCACAGCGCGGGCCAGGTCGCGACTGGTGACCCAGCCCTTGCCCGGCGGTCCGAGGGGTCGCTGGTCCCGACCCAGGGTCTTCTCGACCTGACCGGGCGGCAACAGGTCGAATCCGAGCACGTCGTTCAGACGGGGGGACGCAAAACGCACGTTACCCCCGGGACCGTCGAACGATCCGGTCAGAGCATAGAGCAAGCCGATGGCGCGGCCGGTTTGGGTTGCTTCAGACTGCTGGCAGATGCCGGCCCAATGGAAGTAGCTCACTGGGCCTGACTCGTACAGGAGTTGCGCGGTCGCCCTGATTTGCGCCGCCGGTACGCCGGTCAGGGAGGCGACGCGCTCCGGCCCGTATTGGGCGCAACGCTCGGCAAAGATCTGAAACGCTGGGCGGCAGCGGACTTGCTGACCCCGCTCCTCCAGCACAAAATCGCCGAATAGTGCCGGGTGAACCGGTGCTTTGCCCAGGTGCTCGCCGCTGGCTGGATCGAAGCCCACGGCGCCGCACCGTAGCTCATCCCACGATATCAAGGTGCGGCGCGTGCCACCACCGACGGACGCCTCGACGGTCATGAATCGACCGTCGTCCGTTCGGACCAGAAGTGGTCCATTTGTCCATTGGGCAACGAATTTGGCGTCGTACCAGCCGTTCGCGATCATGGTCCCGGCGATCGACAGCGCCAAGGCGCCATCTGTCCCCGGCCGCACGGGCAGCCATTGGTCCGCCGCGGCCGCAAGTCCGGCACGGCGCGGGTCTACGACGATGAGCCGCGCTCCCCGGCGACGGGCTTCCGTCGCCGCCTGGGCATAGGCCGGCCAAGACGTGGAGGGGTTGAAGCCCCAGAAGAGCATACAACCGGTGTGCTCGAAATCCGGGGTGCCGATCGGCGACCCGAAGGTCAGGGCAGTCGCCCAATCCTTGTGCCAGTTGCAGTTTTCCGTCGCGAACAGGACATTGGGACTGCCGAAGGCGTGGGCCAAGCGGTGGATCCAACCGAACGCGTCGGCGACGGCCGTGCCGCTCGGCGTGGTGACTCCGAAGACCACGGACTCTGGGCCGTAGACCGCTGCGCTACGACCCATACGCTCTGTCGCAAAGTCCAGCGCAGCGTCCCAGGATATCCGCTGCCATCCGGGATCGGGGTCCCCCTTGGGTCGAGTCCGCATCAGCGGGTAGAGCAGGCGACGGTCGCTGTGTACCAGTTCAGGGGCAGCCCGGCCTTTGATACAGAAGCTGCGGCCCGTCGGGTGGTCCGGGTCCGGTCGGACCTTCGTCAGCCGCCCCCCTTCGACGGTGGAAATCGACCCGCAGCGCGAGATGCAGAGCGGGCAATAGCCATGTAGATCTGTCATGGTTCGGCACCTCGTCGGTGAGCCGCGTCGGCCAAACCCGGGACGTGGCTCTAGGCCACGTGAGAGGCCGTACCCACCCGGATCAGCGCTAGCGCCCCTCGCTTTACGCGTCGCAGCAGTCCGATGAAGGTCAGCAACCAGGCCGATAGCGCGATATAGACAGTCACTTCGGGAACCACCAACAGGGATCTCAGGTCGAGTGCATACGCCAGTTGATAGGTGCTTGCCGTGTACATCCCCAAGGGAAACACGGCGCCCCAGAAAAGCGGTGTGTAGGTCACCGGCACGCGCCTGACGACATGGGTCCAGACCCCCAGGCAGATTAGGAGGGGGATCCACCAGGTCCCCGCGGCCCAAAAAAACAGCGTGAAGCCTTTCAGGAAGGGAACCAGCTCCACAAGCAGAGCCGACTGGTGGCTGTGAAGAATCAGATTCGCGCCGGCCTGGGTCGCGATCGCGGTGGCCCCCATGTTCACCCAGTAGGGAGGAGTGAAGTTGGCGGGCTCGAGCGAGACGAACGTCAGGCGATAAAAGACCAGGGCGATGATATTGATATAGAGCATGCACCCCATGAAATAGAAGGACAGGCTCAGAAACAATATCCCCTGCTCGTGCTCGGGCCAGTGGGACGCGATCATGGTTCCCAGCGTCGCGATGGATTGGGTCGCCACCGAGGCAATCAACCATACCCCACTGAGGCCTTCCATGAGCGAAGGTTTCGCCGGATGCACGATAATCGCCGTGAAGAAGGCGTAGGTGATGACCAACCAGAGCAAGCCCGCGAGGATCCAGAGGCCGATCGCCCAATCGATATGACCGGTCAGCCTCAAGACCTGAATCCCGAGCACACCGGCGGCGGCGACGACCGTGAAATAACCCGGGCCAAGCGAATGCATCCGAAGATCGCTGAGCAATCGCTTAGGATAAACGAGAATGCGCAGGATCGTCATCGCCCAGAGTATTGCGAAGGCAACGCAGTTGATAAAGAACAAGGTCTTCGCAACCGGACCCAATCCTAAGAGGTCGCTCGCGATGGATACGATCCCGGTTGCCATCACCAGCGAAAAATACGACGGGGGTAGATTCTCGATCCAATACTGCAAGATATCCACGATGCCTTGCGCGCGCGTTAAACTTTCCATTGGCCCGTTTCCGCCGCTGATCGTTACTTGCCTGCATGTCGCCGCGGGACCCCCATCCGGAGGATCGGCAGAGCCGGAACGTAAGAGCCCCCGAGCGCCGGCAGTCGCTCGCACTGCCGGCGCTCCCTCGTTGGCATTCGCTCGACGGCTTAACGTGTGGCCACAGCATCCGAGGTTAGCCGGCGTGGCAGGACCTCATCCTCCAGGTAGGCAATGAGCGCCCAAATCCGCTCCGGACCCAGGTTCGGGTAGCTCGGCATGAGCCACTCGCCTTTGGCGCGCGGCATCCCCGCCGCGATGCGGTAGTAAAGCTGCGCCGCGCTCTGCCCACCTTTCAGGGGATCTGACCTCAAATTGTGTGGCCGCACGGTTCGACCGGCAGCGTCCGTCCGCAGGCTCATCAGAACCCCGTCCCCGGCCCCGTTATTGCCATGGCAGGTCGTGCAGTAATTCGCGTACAGGTCTTTGCCTTGCGCGATCAACGCGGGGGTTGTCGGCGGACGCGGCGGGACCGCGAGTGCCTCGCCCGGTGTGGGACGATCCTTCCAGAGATCGCCCACCGTCTCGATCAAGGATTGAATCTGAGGCTCGGAGAGGGCGCCGAAACCCGGCATTCCCGATCCCTGCAATCCATTGACGATCGTGTGGCGCAGATCCGCATCGGACGCGACCCCGTTCGTCGTCGAAATGAACTGAAAATGCCCCGAGGTGAGATCGCGCGGGACAGCCTTGAAGGTCGGCGAGTTTGCCCCGGGGCCATCGCCTTTACCGCTTAGGCCGTGACAGCGGGCACATTGGCTCACATAGAGCGGGTAGCCATCCAGGGTCGAGCGGCCGTTCCGAGTGCCCATTTCCTCCGCGGTCCCTTGGCCCCCCGCACGCGAAGCGGCCAGGGCATCGCTGGTAATGCCCTTGCCCGTGGGTCCGGGCAGGGTTGCCCCGATCAACACCAGGACCGCAACGACTCCGAGCGCGAGGTAGGTCATATAGGACTTGTCGGATACGAGGCCAAACTCCCACTTATCGTGAAATTTGCGGGCCGCCGTGCGCATGACCTGGTACGGCCGCACGAAGTAGTTGACTGGCAGGGTCCAGGCATGAATCAGCTTGGTGAAGGGGAAGTAGGCAGCGAAGGTGAACGCCAAGAACACATGCAGCTTGGTTATCGTGCTCGCGGAGGCCATGAGCTCCGGTTGCGGCGACATCCGCCAGAGACTGGCGAACCAGGGCGCTGCGGTATAGCTAACGCCCCAGATCCGTTCGATCACCGCCTGGTAGATGGCAATCCCCAGGATAGCAATCAAAAAGAGATGCACGATGTAGTCGTCCGGTTGACTCATCGCTCGCATCTCCGGGACCAGGGTGCGGCGCGCCAGCGCCAGCACCGACCCCGTGATCGCCGCCAAGCCTCCCAGGGTGCCCATCCAGAAGAAGGCGCCAACCCAGCTACCCCAGCCGAGGATACCGCCGATCAGGCCGGCGAGATGGCCGAAGAAGACCAGGAAGATGCCCCAGTGGAGCAAGTGGGCCGCCAGACCCAAGAGGTCTCGTCCAAGAAAGATACCGCTGGAGCGCGTCGTCAAGCCAAAGGGGCGGTAGATCATCCTCAAGAACGGCACCACGAAGAAGAGCGTGATGGCGATATAGGGATAGACCCCCCACAAGATGTAGTTCAGTGACGAGAAGTCGTTCATTGGCGTGCCTACCCGCTCAGGGACATTTCATTGGGGACTGAATTTCCCATGCGCACCGGGATCGTCCGTTTCACCTCGGGATCGAGCCAGACCGGGTCGTCCGCCAATCGCTCCAGGTCTTCGTTGACCGCGCACTCCAGTGCCTCGATCAATAGATCGTAAACACTCTCGTACTTCTGGAGCGCCTTGCGCAGATGGGGTAAACCCGGCTGCAAGTAGGTCTCCACGAACCGGCGTCGCAATCCGATCCCGTCCCGTTCCGGGTGCTCGCTGCTAACGGCGAGAAACTCCACCATCACCGGAACGAAGTCCGGCAGCTCGCCGGCCAGCCGGAAGCCGAAGTGCTCGTAAACCGCCCCCAGCTCGATCATGTACTGATTGCGCCCACAGGCCCCGGCACCCCGGCATGACGTAGGCTCGTCGTACATGTGCGCCCCCAGGTACAACGGGCAGGGGGGCGTAAGTTCCAGAGTCGCGGTGTACTCATCCACATTGTGGGCAGCCGGGGAGGCCAAGAAGCGCTGCATCGTCTCCCCAATGGGGGTTCCAGCCACGGCGGCCAGCGCGGAGTGAATTCCCGCAGTCTCCCTAACCGCGGGATTGAGCATCAGCTCCGCTATGGCCCGGTACGCGGCAGGGAGGTCCCACCCTGCGGACCCCGCTGCTTGCTGTGTCGAAGATTGCCCGTTCATGCTCAGCTCCCCACACCCATCTTGTTGCCGTGGAACTCCGTGCGCCGCTTGGGGCCCGATCCGGGGCTCAAGAGGTCGTAACCGGTGAAGCCGCGCTCGAGGTAAGGCGCATTCTTGGTGTCCTCGCTCCGCGCGGTTGCGATCACAAACCGCTCATGGAAATGCGCGAGGGAGAGAAGCCGGTGCATATGCCGGGCCTGCTCTACCGTCATTCCGACCTTCTTGAGGACGCTGTCATCGGTTATTCCCTCAACCCGCTCCAACCGCCGGAATTCGCGCAGCGCAAGCTGCCGTACCAGGGCCTTTTCCACCTCCTGGATGTTCCCGGCCGCCAACAGCCGCGCAAGATATTCGATCGGTATCCGAAACTCCTTCAGATCCGGCAGTACGGTGCCACCATTTACCATGTCGAGGGTGTTGCGACCGTTAGGCTTGGCCGTTGCCACTGGGCTCTCCGGCGGTATGTAAAAGAGACTCGGCAGGGTTCGGAACTCGGGATGGAGCGGTAGCGCGATCTCCCATTCCTTCACCATCTGGTAGACGGGGGAGCGGCGGCAAGCCTCCAGCCAGTTGTCGGAGATCCCCTGCCGCTTGGCCTCGGCGATGATTTCCGGATCGAAGGGGTTCAGGATGATGCCCCGGTGGCGAGCCACCAACTCCTTCTCGTCCGCCGTGTTGGCCACCTCGGCGACGCGATCCAAGTCGTAGAGCAAGGGACCCAGATAGCGAATACGGCCCACGCAGGCTTGGAAGCACATGGGTGGCTGCCCGGTCTCAAGGCGCGGGAAGCACAGTATGCACTTCTCGGACTTGCCGGTCCGCCAGTTGTAATAGGTCTTCTTGTAGGGGCAGCCCGAGACGCAATAGCGCCAGCCCCGGCAGCGGTCCTGATCGATCAGGACCACCCCGTCTTCCTCGCGCTTATAATTCGCGCCGGACGGGCAAGACCCCACGCACGCGGGGTTCAGGCAGTGGTTGCAGATCCGGGGCAGGTACATCATAAAGGAGTCTTGGAACTTCAATAGCGCTTGCCGTGCCGCTGGCGACATGTCGCTGAAGTTGTAGTCCAGCTTGCCGGTCCCCTCCTCATGGGTGCCGGCACCGTTATCCTCCCAATTCACCCCATAGGTCAGCTCGATATCCTCCTCCCCTGTAATCTGGGACTTGGGCCGCGCGACCGGTTGGGAAAATTTGGTGGGCTGCTCCGAATGCAGGTCCTCGTACGTGAATGTGAAGGGACCCTTGCCGTAGTAATCACCCATCTGGGGTAGGACCGGGTTGTAGAAGAGGCTGATCATCTCCCAGAAGCGGGTCGCCTGGTTCAGCTTCGGCACATCGCCCTCCGGGTCCTGCTTCCAGCCACCCCGGTACTTGTCCTGGTTTTCCCATTCCTTGGGATAGCCGGCCCCTGGCTTGGTTTCCACATTGTTCCAGAACATGTACTCCGCGCCTTCGCGGTTGGTCCAGACGTTCTTGCACGCAATCGTGCAGGTCTGACAGCCCAGACACTTGTCCAGGTTAAATACGATACCCATCTGCTGCTTGATTCGCATGTCTATGCCCCGAGGTTGAGCTGTGACTCTTGGTAAATGACCTTCCGACCGCGAGTCTCCATCGGCTTCTTGCGGATGAGCACCACACAGTCGCGCTCCGATGGACTGGTGCCCTGATAGTTAAGCCAATAGGTCCAGTTGGCATACCCGCCGACCATGGTCGCCGGATTCATCATGATCCGGGTGGTCGCGTTGTTGTTGCCCCCCCGCAGGTCGCTCGCCCCGCGCTCTCTGGCGAGGGAAGAGAAGGGGACATTGACGTGGCGCTCGGTCTGGTGATAGACGATCGACATGTCCCGGGGCACCGTATGGCTCACGACCGCCCGCGCGACCTGAATGCCGTTCTCGTTGAAGATCTCCACCCAGTCGTTGTCCGCAACGCCGATATCCCGGGCGTCGTCGTCGTTGATCCACACCGTGGGACCGCCGCGGAACATGTTCTGCATCTGCCAGGAGTCGCCGAACATGCTGTGGATACCCCATTTCTGGTGCGGCGTAATGAAGCGGAACAGCTTGGCCCCCTTCATCTGGATGTCTTTGGCGGCGACGTCGCCGATGGACACCATGTCGACTGGCGGTTTGTACACCGGGAAGTCCTCGCCCAGGTCGCGGAACATGCGGTGGTCGTAATAGATCTCCTGTCGCCCGGTCAGGGTATGGAAGGGTTTCAGGGCCTCGATGTTCAGGGTCCAGGGGCAGTAGGTACGCCCCTTGGTCTCGATCGCCGACCAGTGTGGCGAGGTCAATGCACGCCGCGGCTGAGAGATCAGATCGGGGTAGTGATAGGCGGTCTCCCGTTCATGCTCGACGATATGCGCGAGCGGGACGCCGCAACGCTCCTCCAGCTTCTTGAACAGTTGATAGGACAGCTCGCCATCGCTCTCCGGGGAAATCCGCAGGATCACCTCGCAGACCTTGGCTGCCGTTTCCAGCGATGGCCGGCCATCCTTTTCGCCGACCAGATAGCTCTCCTTCATCTGCTCGTACACTTCTGCGAGATCGCCCTTGATCCCCTTGGAGCCATAGCCGTTCGGCTTGGTTACTTCCGGACCCAGGGTGGTGTACATGTCATGAATCTTGGTGTAATCGCGCTTCATGACGTTGACATTGGGGAAGGTCTTGCCGGGAATCGGCTCGCTCTCCCCGGTCCACCAGTCGCGCAATTCGCCCATGGGTTGCGCCAGCTCGTCCCGCGTGTCCGTACTCAACGCCGTCATGACGACGTCCTCGATGGGCTCCGGGAGATGGGTCTTGGCCAGCTCGCTGATCTTCTCTGCAATAATCCGGAACGCCTCCCAGTCATGCTTGCACTCCCACGCCGGATCGTGGGCCGGTGTGAAGGGATGCAAGAAGGAGTGCAGGTCGGTACAGGTGAGGTCGAACTTCTCGTACCAGTGCGCCGTCGGCAGCACGATATCCGAATAGTTGGCCGACGAATCCATTCGCAGGTTCACGTTGTAGATCAAGTCGAGCTTCCCTAAGGGCGCGTCCGCGCTCCAGTCGATCTCCTTGACCATATCCTTCGCGCGACCCTCGCCGCCCAGCACATTGTGGTGGGTGCCTAGCATGTGCTTTAGGTTGAGCTCGTGCCCGCGCATGCTGGTGCCAATTAGATTTCCCCGATAGATCCACAGCACCTTGGGGTGGTTCTTCGGCGCATCGACATTGGGTAGCGAAAACTTGAGCTTGCGCGCTTTGAACTGATCCGCAACCCATTGGCGAACCTCGGCGTCGCTGCTGCAGCCCGCCTTCCGCGCGTCTTTGATCACCTCCAGCGGATTGCGCTCGTCGAACTGCGGGAAAAAGGGCAGCCAACCATTGCGAACCGCGACGGCGTTCATATCGGCGGCATGATTCGCCTTGGCGGGCATTTCCTTCGCGCGCGGGGCCCAGAGTGGATCGAGACTCATGCCGTCGTAGCGCCATTGGTCGGTATGGAAGTAAAAATACGACGTGGAGTTCATCTGACGACCGACGTTGCCCCAGTCCACCGCATTGCCGATGGTGCCGATCGCTGCCACGTTGCGGATCTTCTCCGTACCGACATAGTGCGCAAAACCGCCGCCGTTGCGGCCCTGACAGCCCGTCAGGATGCCCATCACGGCCTCGGAGCGGTAGGTGAGCGAGCCGCCGTGGTACCAATGGAGGATTCCCGATCCGGTGATGAACAGACACTTGCCCTTGGTTTTCTCGGCGGTGTCCGCCCATTCGCGCGCGACGCGAATGGCGAGGTTCCGGTCGACCCCGGTCTCCTGCTCCTGCCATGCCGGCGTATACGCCTGGGACGGGTCGTCGTAGTCCTTGGGGTACCCCGAACCAGAAAGGCCCCGGTTGACCCCGAAGTGGGACAAGAGCAGGTCATAGGCGGTAGCAACCCGGACCTTGGTTCCGTCGGCCTTCGTCAACACACGGCTGGGGACGCCGCGGAGGGACCTTTGGGCCTTCTCGCCGCGCAGTGCGGTAGTGCCGAACTCCACATTGAAGGTGTGCGTAAAGTCCGCGTACTCGACGATCACGTCCTCGTACTCGCCATCCATGAGGGTGAGCAGCGGATCGAAGGGTTCGGCGGTCACTGCATCCTCGTTCTTGAGGTTCCAGCGGCCGGTGTTCTGTTCCTCCCAGCGGAAGCCCAGGGTCCCGCCGGGAAGGCGCAGCTCACCCTGCTTATCGAAGCAGGGGAGCTTCCACTCCGCGAGCTCCTCGTTGGCATAGGCCGCGACATCGCTTGCCCTGAGGAAGCGCCCGCTGGCGTAGTGATCGCCCTCTTGATCCAGGATCACCAGGAAGGGCAGGTTGGTGAACTGTGCCACATAGTTGTGGAAGTACTCCGACCGCCGGTTGACGTGGAACTCCTGAAGGATGACGTGGATGCAGGAGAGGATGAAGGCGGTATCGGTCCCGGGACGCACCGGCACCCAGAGGTCCGCAAACTTGGTGACGTCGGAGTAGTCGGGCGAGAGGTTGACCAGCTTTCCGCCGTTGTACTTGTGCTCCGAGGCGAAGTGGGCGTCCGCAGTACGCGTCATCGGCAGGTTCGAGCCCATGACGATCCAATAGGCGCTCTGATACCAGTCCGCGGATTCGTGCACATCGGTCTGGTCACCCCAGATCATGGGCATAATGTGGGGCAGGTCGTGGTACCACTCGTAGAAGCTGAGCATGGTCCCGCCCAAGAGATTGGACAGACGGTGGCCGGACAGGAAGCTCACCATGCTCATGGCCGGTATGGGCGAGAACGAGGCGAGGTGGTCCGGACCGAACTCCTTGATGGTGTACACCTTGGCCGCGGCGATGATCTCGGTTGCCTCATCCCAGGTGGTACGACGCCAGCCGGCCTTACCGCGGGCGTTTCGGTAAGCCTTCGAGCGCTCGGGGTTCTCGACGATCGCCGCCCACGCGGCCACCGGGTCCTTTCCCGCCTCGCGCTCCGCGCGCCAGAAATCGAGGAGCACGCCCCGGACATAGGGAAATTTCGGACGCACCGGGCTGTAGGGATACCAAGAGGCGGAAATCCCACGCTGACAGCCCCGGGGCTCGTAGTTAGGCGTCTCGTCGTTGATCTGGGGCCAGTCGGTCTTCTGGAGCTCCCATGTGATCATGCCGTTCTTGACGAACACCTCCCAGGAACATGAGCCGGAGCAATTGACACTGTGACTCGTGCGCACGGATTTGTCGTACTGCCAACGACGCCGGTAAAAGTCTTCCCATTTGCGCGGCTCGTCGAGCTCCCGAAACCAGCGGGATCCCTTGTCGCCGTTGCCGTTGCCATTACCCTTGCTCATTGGTCAGCTACCTCTTCGGTTGGGGGCACGTGCTGCCCACGAATTTCGTTGGCGTATGCCAGCCCGAATGCCTTTACGAACGGGCGAAAGTCACGAACTGTTCCGTAGATGGCGACGACCGCGGAACGAGACTCGTCATAGACCAGGTTGACCGCCTCGGAGCGGCCGATCGGATGGGGAACGGCATTGTTGTCGTGGTCGACCCAGTCCTCCTTCATCGCCTGCATGGACACATAGAGAAGTTCGCCGCCGGGGTGGATCTGCCACCACACGCGGTAGTCCCAGTCATCCATTCGGATCTCGTGTTGGCAGGTCATGGCCAAGGGGTCCTGGGGATCGATATCCCATTGCAGGACCTGCACCCCGGTTTCATACGAGAGGTCCTCCCGCGGACCCGCGAGGGGCTGGGGTCCGCCGGGCCCGTATCCCGCTACAGGTGCGACATCGAAGCGCCCGAGCGCGATAGCGAGGAGATCGGCCTCCGGAAGCTCCCCGTCTTCGAGAAGCTCGGCCTGGAGCGGCGTCATGAGTCGGCTTCCGGCCTCCGCTCCGCTGCGGGCGGCAGTCCCGATATCGGTGGCAAGACCGGCGTCCCGGGAAAGGTCCGCGGCACTGCGTAACGGCACCTCGGTAACGAAAGGCGCGACCCGGCGGATCTGCACATCGGCGAAGCTCGCCCGTTGCAGTACCGCACGAATGGCGTCCTCCATCGCGGCGATCTTGCCTTGGTCGCGCGTATCCGGCTTGAACTGGACCTCCACCATCGGGCCGATGGCGATGATGTTACCCACGAAACCCGCGGCAACGATATCCCGAGAGAACCCGGGATACCCGACCTCGCGCAGTAGATCCCGCACTCGTTCCGATTCCACACTTACCATCGCGTAATTACCCCCGCAGTTTGTTCGCCAGTTCCACCGCTCGTCAGCGCGGCGTCTTATTCACCCTTGCTGCGACCATGTACGCATTCGGCTGTCGTTAATTGAGCAAGGCACATGCCACGACGAAGTGGACGCCTAACGAATTTTGGCGAAGGCAACAGACAGAAGGCGTTGCGTCGCCGCCAAAAGTGCTGCTGTGCCAGGTGGCTCGTTGTGGGCGGGGCTAGAAGCGCCTATGCCGCGCCAGGGATGCCGATGGGAATTGAGTCGTTATGAGTCGCGGGGAGCGGGTTTGCGGTGAGCCTGCCGGCTCGCCGGAGGACTTGCGGAAGCGGGCCGTTGAGACAGGATGATCCGGGTGTCTTCCCGAGTTGGTCTATTCTGTCCATCCTTGGCCGAGGGTCGATGTGGCGGTGGCAAATCTGTGGCAAGCGGTCCGCTTCGCGGGAGCGGCTCTGTGTGCGCCTGACAAACCGAAACGCAGGCGTCATCGTAGAAGGTGCCCGATCGAGATGCGGGGATGCCCACTGGGTGGGCGCGGCTACCGGCTTCCCTGCGGATAACGGCGGACGACCGACGGTCGATATGTGAGGCTGGAGCGCATACGCATCGAACGATGCGCCTGAGGGCAGGCGCGACCCGTTGCGTGTGGTGGCGCGACTGCCCGATGACGGGTTGCGAGGGCCTCAACCGGGTGTCGGCAGGAGGTCGCCATAGCGATAGACGAGCACCGGGATTGGGGAGTGCGTCAGGGTCCGCAGGGTCTCGCTGCCGAGGATCTTCGCCCTGATACCGGTTCGGCCATGGGAGGCCATGAAAATCAGATCGGCACCCGACAGAGCGGCAGCGTCCACGATCGCCTCGTAGGGGCTATTGCTCGCTGTCGAGACGGTATCGCATGGCACACCCGCATCCCGACACAAGGTCTCGATGTAGCTCAGATTCTTTTGGACTTCTTTGTCGATCTGCTGGTTAAACTGGTCCAACGGCGTCGAAGCCGTCTTTGCCTCTTCGCCGTAGAAATAGGCCGCCGCCAGATCCGGCTTGGCATGGTATGCAGTGATGCGCGCATCGAGCTGCTTGGCAAATTCGACCGCCTGGCGAGCGGTTTCCTGGGAGAGCGGCGAGCCGTCGGTTGGGACAATGAGGTGCTTGAACATGTCGGTCCATGCGCTTCAACGATGAAACCAAGGTTCATTGGGCACCTTGGTAAAGGGCCGGCTCGAGCCGCGATGGCATTCCAACCTGCGCCAACGCGATCAACGGCGCGTGCCGTCATCCGCACGGGGCGCGGACTCTGAGCTTTTGAAGGGGGGAGTTGCCAGCGCCGTCGCTGTTCCCCGTCACTCATCTCGGGTTGGCAGGGGACGCCGGTGTACCGATGTGCCCGCGCCCAGACCCGAAATGGCGACAGCGGCGAGCCGCTACGACGTTAGGAGCACCAGACACGAGCACTAGCATGGACACCGGCGTACCGCCGCTTTGCCACTTGCCGTCGACGGCATGACCAATCCTTTGGCGCCCACCGCAACCGCGCCCTTCATCGGGGTGCATCCCCCCAGCGGTAGACCAACACGGGGATCTTCGAGTCCGTCAGCACCCGCTGAGTCTCGCTTCCGATCAATCGGGCCCTGAGGCCCTTGCGGCCGTGTGAGGCCATGAAGATGAGATCGGCACCACACTGAGATGCGGCATCGACGATGCCCTCGTGAGGGCTATCGGTCGGTGTCGTCATGGTCTTGCACGGAACCCCGGTCTCGCGACAGAGATTGTCGACGAAATCCAGACTCGCGCGTGTCGCTGCATCCACCGCCTTCTCGAACTCCCCGCGGGTGGCCTCGTCGACGAGGTCGCCGTCGAAGATCGCCGCGGAGAAGGTCGTCGAGGTGATCTGCTCCCTCGCATGATAGGCGGTGATCTGGGCGCCGAGCTGTTTTGCCAGGGCGATTGCCGCCCGGCAAGTCTCTCGCGATAGGTCGGTCCCGTCGGTAGGAACCAGGATGTTCTTGAACATGGTCATTCCCCTCCGGTATTGGTGGCTAGACATTGGCGATCGACAACGGTGAGCTGCGCCGTAGGTAGAAGTACCAGGTCATTAACAGCATCGTGATGTAACAGCCGAGGAAGAGCGTAAAGCCGCCGACAATGCCGAACATGGCGAAACTGCGCGGGATGAAGAAGGCCCCGAGCGACCCGATGGCCCCGGCGACGCCGATACAGCCACCGGCCAGGCGGCGTGCGGCGATCAGTTTGACTGGATCGAGCTTCCCGGTAGCATGATCCGTGGCACTCGCCCGGAAGGCCGCCGGAATCATGCGATACACGGTTCCGTTACCCATGCCGGCGGCCACGAATAGCAGCATGAAGAGTCCGAAGAAGAGCGGAAAATTCAGCTGTTCCAGCGTCAGCACCAGACCGAGGCTCCCCAAGCACATGAGCGCGAAAACGATCATCGTCATGCGCGCCCCACCGTAGCGGTCCGCGAGCCAACCGCCGATCGGACGCACCAGTGCCCCGGTCAGGGCGCCGACAAAGACGATTTTCATCGACACCTCGGGAAATTCGGACCGCAACAGGGTCGCGAAGGTGTTGGCATAGCCGATATACGAGCCGAAGGTCCCAATGTACAGCCAGGAGATGATGAAGGTGTTCCGATCGGCTAGGGCTAGCCCGAAGCTCTTGATATCGGATCGAGCGGAGGTCAGGTTATTCATGTAAAAAAAAGCGCCCATTGCCGCGATGAGGCAGAGCGGGATGAAGATCAGGCCGGCTCGATCAAGCGCGAGGCCGCCAGCCGTGATGATCACGATCGGCACCGTGAACTGAACCCAGGCCACGCCCAGATTACCGCCAGAGGCATTGAGGCCGAGCGCGAACCCCTTCTCGCGCTCCGGGTAAAAGAAGGAGATGTTCACCATCGATGAGGTGAAGTTGCCGGCGCCCAGGCCCGCCAGGCTCGCGATGCCGATCAGCAGCCAGAAGGGGGTCGTCGGATCGCTGACCGCGTAGGCGAGTCCCGCCGCGGGCACCATCAGCAGCAGGGCCGAGGCGATGGTCCAGTTGCGCCCGCCTACCACGGGGACCGTGAAGGTGTAGAGGAAGCGCATCAGGGCGCCGGTAAGGCCCGGCGCGGCGATCAGCCAGAAGCGCTCATCGGCGGTAAAGGTGAAGCCGGCATCGGGCAAGCGGGGGACGACGATGCCCCACAAGCCCATCATCGCAAAACCGAGAAACTCGGCGACCATGGACCAGATCAGGTTTCTGCGCGCGACTTTCTTACCAACGGAGCTCCACTGCGCTTCGTTCTCGGGGTTCCAATTAGTGATCCAGCGGCTCGGCTTGGTTTCCAGGTGCGAATCGGCGATGGATCCGCCGCTCGACAGGGGATCAGCGGTCGTGGACATGAGATTTTCCTCCTAGCGTCAAAGGGCTATTCGCAAGGGACGGGCGGAATGCCGCAGCGGCTTGCGCATGGCTTTGGATAAGGATGCGTCGTCAGTCGCTTGTGATCCTTTGAACGTTCGTTGTTCCGGAGCCGCGCGTGCCTGACTGTGCCTGTTCCTGCTGGAGCTCCGCGATCTCCTTTTTTAGGTTGGCAATCATCTGCTCGGCGTCCTCCAGTTGTCCCATGAATGCCGCGATCTCGGTCCGGTAGGTCTGGTCCGTAGTCATTCGTTCGGCGATCTCCGCCCTCAGGTCGGTCGACTGTCGCTTGACCTGAGCGAGCGCCTGGATTAGACGTGCTCCGCCCGCCTTGATCGCTAGCGACTGGTCGAGCGGTTCCCTGAGCCGGAGTATGAATGCGGTTCCGTCCTTGGCGTATTTCGATGTCGGCTCTCGGAAGAAATAGGTGTCGACCAAGAAATAGGCGGTGAGCGCGCAGGTGGCGGTCATCAAGGTGAACAGCGGGATCAGATTCGGACGCCATGGTACGGAGCCGGATTGGGAAGCAAACGCGAGCTCGGGCATAACGATCTCCAGGTCAGGGCTGCAAGAGAGTTGGGGGTTCGCATAGACGACCCTGAGGGGCGCGCCTGTCATCTGCCGTCCGGTGATTGCCCCGGCGCTGGCAACCATGAATCCCCGGCGCGTTTATAATGAAGCACGAACTAGGCCACATTCGAACCGGGATGCGCAGACGCCCCAGGGCATGCGATGGCGTGGCGCTCGGACGAATGCGGACCAGGGTTGTGGCAGCCCGCCATAAACAATGCTAGAGGAACGGTATCGGCGAGAATTGAGCCTAGATCGCGGCGTGTGCGCCCTCGCCAGCGTCGAGCACCCTTGCGGCCTGGCTGCGTCCCGTGCGCTCGGTCGAGCGGGAATTCCGCCCCAGCACGGCGGTCTGCCGCCTCGGAAGCGATTCCAGTATGGACAAAATGGCCTGAGCGCCGATCCGCGGCGAGACACTTTGTCGCACCCGGGATCCCAGTCGACGGGGCCCCTGCGCTCGGAGCCTTTTGTGCGGGACTTCTGGGCGAGCCGCCCAGTCGAGGCCGATCCGGAATCCTCGCGAAAGAATCCGATTCGCTCACAAAGGGCTCGTGGCCAAGCGCGCACAGGACCGCGTGTGCCTGGACTTGGAGCATCGACCGAAGCAGCATGTCATCTCGTCCAGCTTGGGCACCCAGCCGGAAGTCCCGGCCGCCAACTTGGCCCATAGTTTGCTGTTGCCCAGACGTCCGAACCCCGACCTCCCGACAGGGAGCTGGCTCGGACCCCATTAGTATCGAACACGCCACGATCTGAGTGTACTTGTGCCACTCATCGAGGTCTCGAGTTTCCGGAATCGCGATGCGGCGACCCGCTCGCGCCGAGCCGACCCTGATCCGGGGGTCGCGTCCCGGGCACGATGGTCCCGAACGATCCATAGGGGGAAGCGATGGCGCCAATGAAGCCTGAAGAAGTGAAAGAGCTCTTGCGGCAGGTTCGATTGCCCGGTCGCCAACGCGATATCGTGGCACTGGGGTTCGTCAAGAGCATCGCGGTGCAGGGTACTTGCATCGAAGTCGAGCTCACGCCCGACACGATCAACGTCGCGAAGGTGACGGCCATGGAGGACGAGGTTCGCGGCTTATTGCGTCAGGCGGAATTCGAGACGATCGAGATCCACTCGGAGCCGCCCTACGACGACGACTCCATGCTGCTTGGCGGCGCCTCCGTGAACCCGCTCCAGGTGGATCTGCGCGAGTATGGGCTCGATCCTACTCCCGACCCCGACGGGGGTGGGGCCCCACACATCAAGGATCTGTTGGCCGGCGTTGGCGCTAAGGAACCCATCCCGACGGCACCGACGGAGGCCCCGGCGGCGATGGAGATGGCCGCACTCGAGGGACCTCAGGGGAACAGCGATCCGGCCTACGATGGGTCATTGGCCGTCTTTCAATGGCAGGTCGATCCCGATGCTCAGGACGCCGAAACCTACAAGACCAAGCTCAGCATCGGCAATTGGAACTTCGTCGTGTGGTGGGTGGTTCATTCCGGGGAAGACCTCGTCTATGCCTCGATCCACGCCAGGCATTGGATCTACTATGACGGCAAGGCCCGCCCGAATCCGGCGGGGCGGACCGAGGGCGTCAACCTGGTCTTCGATCGCGCGCGAGAGGGTGTCGTTGCGATCTACGGCACGGTGAAAGACTTCCGCCCCTTTGTGGATGCCTTCCACCGCGCCTACGAGGGCGTGTCAGGCGAACGCGTGGATGCGCAATCCAGCGAAGAGGTGGTCGCGTGACCCTGGAATCTCGCCTGGTCGGATGCGAGTAAGCCTATGACTACACATTTCACCGATCAGGGCTTTGTGCCCCTCGCCATCGCCATCCTGACTGTGTCGGACACCCGGGGGGAGGCGGAGGACAGCTCCGGCCACTTGCTCAGGACCCGGGTTGAAGAGGCCGGTCAACCGGGTCGCCGCCAAGGAGATCGTGCACGACGACATCTATCAGCTGCGGGCGATCTTTTCCCGCTGGATCGCGGACCCGGAGATTCAGGCGATCCTGAGCACCGGCGGCACCGGCCTGACAGGCCGTGACAGCACCACCGAGGCGGTAGCACTGCTGCTAGACAAGCAGGTGGAGGGGTTCGGCGAGCTGTTTCGCCAGGTCTCGTTCGCCGAAATCGGTACGTCCACCGTCCAGTCCCGCGCCTTCGCCGGCCTTGCCAACGGTACCTTTGTCTTCTGCCTGCCAGGCTCCACCGGGGCCTGCCAGACGGCCTGGGACCAGATTCTCCGCAGCCAGCTCGACTCCCGCACCCGCCCATGCAACTTCGCCCAACTGATCCCGCGTCTGCGCGAGCAGTGACACGGTCTCGAGAAAATCGATGAGCTCGACGACGAGCCGCGACGGGCACTGCTGTCCGGACTCCGTGTCCCGGCCCCCGCTCAACAAGCAGGACGCGTTGAACCTCCTGCTAGGCAACGTTCATCCAGTCATCGGCAGCGAGACGGTCCCTACCGACCAAGGGCTTGGCCGGGTGCTCGCCGCGCCCGTGATCGGCACGGTCGATGTTCCTGCTTGGGATAACAGCGCTATGGACGGGTACGCCATCCGCTGCGCCGACGTTGCCTTAGGCCCCGCTCGCCTACGGGTCGCCCAGCGCATCCCGGCGGGATCGATGGGCCAACCGCTGGAGCCCGGGACAGCCGCCCGAATCTTCACCGGGGCACCTATTCCGACGGGAGCGGATGCGGTCGAGATCCAAGAGCGTTGCGAGCGGGATGGCGATTGGGTCGAGATTCCGGCCCGCGTGGCCCCCGGCCTCAACATTCGCCGCGCGGGCGAGGACATCGGCTCGGGTGCCGAGGCGATCGCCCGCGGCACCCGTCTGCGGGCCCAACATCTGGGTCTCGCGGCCTCGGTCGGGGCTGCGGCGCTTCAGGTCTATCGGCGGGTACGGGTCGCGATGTTCGTCACTGGCGATGAGCTTGCGACGCCCGGCGTGCCGCTGGGACCGGGCCAGATCTACAACTCGAACCGGTTCACCCTGAACGGCCTGCTTCAAGGCCTGGGTTGCGAGGTCGTCGACCTGGGGACGGTTCCTGACACTCTGATCGGGACCATGGACGCTTTGGCCCGCGGAGCGGAGGTTGCGGACCTGATCTTGGCCAGCGGCGGGGTTTCGGTGGGGGAGGAGGACCACGTGAAACCGGCCGTCGAGCGGCTCGGCGCCCTGGATCTGTGGAGCGTCGCCATCCGTCCGGGCAAGCCTCTCGCCTTCGGCCAAGTGGCGGGTACGCCCTTCCTCGGTAGCCCAGGGAATCCGGTCTCCCTGTTCGTGACGTTCCTATTGTTCGCGCGACCCTTGCTGCTGCGCATGCAGGGCGTTGCCGGGGACCTGGAGCCGCTGAGTCTCAAGGTCCGAGCGGGTTTCGATTGGCCGCACCCCGATCGCCGTCGGGAATTCTTGCGCGGCCGGCTGGAGCTTGGGCCAGATCGCGAATGGGAGGTCCGAGTCCACCCCTCCCGTTCTGCGGGCGCGCTCTCCTCCGCCGCTTGGGCGGATGGCCTGGTGGAGATTCCGGAGGGGCGCACCATCGCCCGCGGGGACCCCGTCGATTACATCCCCTTCTCAGGGCTCCTATCGTGAAATCGCGACCGCCCGGCCACCGTTCCCGCGGCTTGCGGGCTTGTTCCCCCGTTTCAGGTCCGAACGCGCGAGGGGCGGTCGCGGTCGGATCTGCCCCCCGGTCACGAACCAATTAGACCGATGATCCGAATACTCTATTTCGCCCGCCTGCGGGAGACTCTCGGGTGCGACGGCGAGCAGCTCGCCCCTCCGCCTGGGGTCGCGACCGTGGCCGACTTGATCGAGCATTTGCGCGACCGCGGCGGAGTCTGGGCCTGGGCGCTGGGACCGGAGCACCGGTTGATGGTCGCCGTCGATCACCAGCTGGCGCGCCCCGAGACCCAGATCCAAGGTGCCGATGAGGTAGCCCTGTTCCCGCCCGTCACCGGCGGCTGAGGCCGACCGTCTATCCCGGATCCACCCCCATTGACTATGGGATAGGAGCCCGCCTCGTTGCATGCGAGTCCACCCAGTGAGTGCGGCGGCCTGCGGCTTAGACGCAATTTGAGCCCGTCCTACCACGGCGACACGGCCTTAGGCGTGGTTGAACGTCACCATAAGCGTCCTGGGTAACTGCGGTAAATCTTCGCTACGCTTCAGTCTCAGGACAACAACCTCCGCTTTCTCCGACAGTGCGCCCCCCGTGGCTGCCCCGATCGAGCCGTAGGTACAGGTTGTCCAAGCGCCGTGCAGCTGTCCAAGTTACACGTTATCGACGTCTGGGTCGTTAGTATCGATGATGTAGATATTAAAGGCCAAAAACTTTCGTTTGTCATGGCACAAACGGAATCGCTATCCTAACCATTGAAAGGACAGGAGACTTCCAACAAATCAATGACAGGATTAGCGTCGTTCGTCAGCGATAGTGCAACCGCTGGCGACCGATCTCTGGAGCTTGCCGAGGGACCGATGCCGTCGCGTCCCATCGTGCTTCCATCCGGTCAGAGCCCGGCAAGAGACGCTGGAACCCTGCGACCCAGATCGCAGCGCTGCACCCAAAACGATAGCGACTACCACCGAAAGAGGAGCAACGCATGATTTCCCCAGCTCTTGGAGTCGGCAATGGCCACGAAGATAACCAGGTTGCGTCCCCAGACGACGTTAGCGACACACTTCTCGTCGTCGGGGGCGAGCCAGAGATGCGAAACTACCTGGCGCGCTCCCTTCGCCCGCATTTTGCCCAAATAGTTTGCGCAAGCGACGCCGTCGAGGCGCGGGCAATCGCCCAGCGTTCCCGTATCGACTTCCTGATCGCCGACTTAGGTCTATCGGGTCCTGCCAGCGGGCCGACGCTGGCGCGCGAGCTACGCGAACAAAGCGATGTGGACCTGGATGCCGTCTATATCAGCGGCCTTGCGGACCTGGATGCCGCGATCGACGGACTTCGCGACATCGCCGCGGATATCCTTAGAAAGCCCTTCCACATCGAGCAGCTCGTTGCCCACATCGAACGCGCAAAGGACCGCCGCCGTACCGCTCGCGAGAACTTTCTGCTGCAGCGGGAGAGCAATCCGCGCCCTGCTTCGGAAAGTATCGTCGGCGAGAGCGAGCCGGTGAAGGAGATCTGGCGCACGATCAAAATGATTGCGCCTATGCCATCCACGGTGCTGATCAAGGGCGAAACGGGTACAGGCAAGGAGTTAGTCGCCAGGGCGCTGCACGAGCTGAGCGGCCGTCGTGGATGCTATGTACCTGTCAACTGTGGAGCCATCTCTTCCGATCTGATCGAGGGTGAGCTGTTCGGCCATCTCAAGGGCGCATTCACGGGTGCCCATCAGGCTCGCACCGGGCTATTCGGGCATGCCGATGGAGGGACCTTGTTTCTGGACGAGATCGGAGAGATGCCGCTTGCGATGCAGGCTAAGCTCCTGCGGGTGTTGGAGGAAAGGAGCTATCGGCCAGTCGGCGGTAACAAAGAGATCCCGGTCAATGCCCGAGTGATCGCCGCGACGAACCGCGAGCTGCCTGCCGAGGTGCTGGCAGGCCGATTTCGCAAAGATCTCTATTACCGGATCAACGTGATCGAGCTCCGGTTACCGCCCTTGCGTGAACGCCAAAGCGATATACCGCGCATGGCACGCCATTTTCTCGAGGTCCTATCCGCCGAGCTGGGGCTACCGAACCCAGGTCTCACCGCCTGGGACCGGGAGCAGCTGATCGCCTATGATTGGCCTGGAAACTGCCGGGAGCTTCGCAATGTCATCGAACGGTCGCTGCTCCTGGGGAAACCTGTGTCTCATTACCTGGCACTATCGGATACCCAAGCGCCAACCGTCCCGGCTGAGCGGCCGGCAAATCCGCACTCCTTGGAGCATATGGAACGTTCCCATATCATGAGCGCCCTAGCCGCCGCCGATGGCAACAAGTCCGTGGCGGCACGTACCTTGGGCGTATCGCGGAAGACAATCGAGCGCAAACTCAAGGAATGGGGCGATCCGTGCCGCGCGGTCGTTGCGGATTGATTGGAGAGACGCGCGGCCAGATACCGGCTCGGTGTTGGCCCTGCTCGGCGCTTGGCATGACGAGCAGGGTCGGTGCCGATCCTGCTTCTGACAGCGCGATACGGATCGCTCGGCGGCGCCTGCCGCGCATCGTCTCCAATCGACCCGCGCGTCCCTTCGGTCAGACGACTCACAGCCCGATCTAGCCCCCAGTCATATTCATGTGGCGGAAGATCACCGGTTTGGATTGCAGGTCGAAATCGTGACCACGGGGTTTTAGGTCCATGGCAGCAACGATCGCTTGCTTCAGTCGACCGTCATCCGTTGGGTTGCCCCGCAGGGTGCGCCGCAGATCCGCGGAGAATTCCTGACCGAGGCACAGCAACAGGCGGCCTTCGGCGGTGACCCGCACGCGGTTGCAGTCGCCGCAGAAATTATGGCTATGGGGGGAGATGAAGCCGACGCGCGTGTCTGTGTCCGCGACCCGGAAATATTTCGACGGTCCCCCCGTCGTCTCGATGGTCGGAAAGATCTCGAATTGCTTGGCGATGTCGCGCCGGATCTCGTCGCTGGAATAGTAGGCCGATGCCCGGTCATGATCGCCGATCGTGCCTAGGGGCATTTCCTCGATGAAGCTAATATCGATGCCCCGGTCGATGGCGAAACGCACCAGATCGACGACCTCGTCGTGATTGCGGTCTTTGAGTATCACGCTATTGATCTTAACCCGCCGGAATCCGGCAGCGAGGGCTGCATCCAACCCGGACAGTGTCTTCTCGATCTGCCCCACCCGCGTGATACTGCGAAATCGGTCTGGCCTCAAGGTGTCGAGACTGACATTGATCCTTGTGACGCCAGCGTCCTTCAAGGCGAGAGCAAAGCGTGTCAACTGCGTGCCGTTGGTCGTGAGCGTAAGATCCTGGATGCACGGAAGGACGCCGAGCTTCTCGAATAGCCAGATGACGTTCGGACGCACCAGTGGCTCGCCCCCGGTCACCCGCAGCTTGGTGACGCCCAGCTCGCTGAAACACTTGCCGACACGTGCCATCTCCTCGAGCGTAAGGACTTGATTGCGCGGCAGGAACGTCATCCGCTCCGACATGCAATAGACGCAACGCAAATCGCAGCGATCCGTCACCGACAATCGCACATAGGTGATGCGTCGTCCGAAGCGATCTATCAGGCCGGGTTTCCCGCCGGCTTCATCGTGCCTGTTCTGGCGATCGCGACAGTGACCTGTTTCTTTGTTCACTCGGGCTCCCAAGGGGTCTGGATCGAAGCGAGGGGGGGTTGGGTGGCCCATTGGAAATGCCATGGCGCGCGCAAACCCTACCGATTCGCATCAGCACGACGCATGCCAACGACCAAATTTGCTGCGGCCTTTGATTTGCGCTTGGTCTGAGCACGGTTCCGAAGAGCGCCCCGAAAGCCTGGGACAAAGTGTCCCAACCCACGTAGCAGGTCGGGTCGGTTTGTCTCAGTCCGCTCCTTGCGTCCCAGTTGCCGCTCTATTAACCGAGCCGGGCGCGATGAAAGCGACTTCCGCCGAGGGTTGCGCGACGGATGCACTGTCCGACACTCGCTTGCGGTTCTAACTGCGCTGAGCATCGCGAGACTCGCCATACAGGGTTGACCTAGCTTAAACATCGATGGGCGTATGCGGCAGGAGATCTGTCGCCTTGAACCTCTAGGTCCACCGGGATCCGCTTGCGCCGGGCTTGCGCTGGACGTCCTCTGGCATAGCTCGTGCTTCAAACAATCGTGCCACAAGGATGGCGGTCACCAGAGATCAGCCTGCCTAAGGTACCGCTCACTCAAGCGGTTCCTCGGTACTCCGACTCAGGGATTCGAAACATGCGCATTCTCAAGACGGCCTTAGGAGCTAGATAGACTTGATCGCCCATCTGGCCTACTCGCTGCCCCTGCTTGGCTTAATTTCCGCTTTAGCAGTATTGGCGTCGGCGCAGCGTATTGGCGAGCGTATCTCCGAGTTGAGCATCGGTTTCAGCCTCGTCATCTTCGTTGTGGCGCTGGGGCTGTTCCTGCGGCAGCTCTCGGTCGATCAGGGTCATTTGGCGACGATCGGAATTAGCTTATTCACAATCTACTTCGACTCGCTTACGGCGTTGATGGCGCTCGCCGTGAGCGCGATCAGCCTGATGGTCCATCTGTATTCGGCGCGCTATATGCGGGACGACCCTTCCTATGTCCGCTTCTTCGTGCTGCTGGATGCGATAAACGCGGCGATCATGCTGATGGTGCTCGCCGGCGACGTCTTGACACTGCTGCTTGCCTGGCATTCCATCGGCGTTATTCTGTATTTTCTACTCAACCACGACACCCGCCGGGAAGCCGCCAACCGGTATGCCTTCTGGACCCTCATCACGCATCGCGTCGGCGATCTGCCGTTGATGGCGGCCGCCGCCCTCCTGTACTACGCATACGGCACTCTGAGCATTCCGCTCATCTTCGAGGGCATCGCCGCAGACCCCCATCGCTCCACGGTTTTTGGATTGCCAATCTCGGAGACCGTCGGCCTCCTGATCCTGCTCGCGGCCTTTGCGAAATCCGCCCAGTTTCCATTACACACGTGGCTGCCTTATACCATGGATGGTCCAACTCCGGTGTCGGCACTGATGCATGCCGGTATCGTCAACTCAGGCGGCTTTCTGATCAACCGTTTTGCGCCGGTCTTCGCGCACACCGACTCGGTTCTGCAGGTCGCCCTTCTCATCGGCCTGGCGACGACGATCATGGGCTCAGCGATGATGCTGATGCAGAGCGACATCAAAAAGGCGCTGGGCTATTCGACCATGGGCCAAATGGGCTATATGGTGATGGAATGCGGTCTTGGCGCCTTCTCTTTAGCGATTGTCCATCTGATCGCCCACGGCGTTTTCAAGGCGACGTTGTTCATGGACTCCGGCAGTCCGATCTCCCGGGCGCGCAGGGACCCAAATATCCCGGAAGGCGAGATCTACAAGTTCATGGTGGAGCGCAAGCCGCCTAAGCCGCCCCTTTCCTGGGTAATCTTCGCGGCTATTACGATCACGGTTCCCCTGTTCATCGTGCTCGCTGCGCATCAAGTTGTCGACGAGGGCTTTCTCAGCCATCAAGGGGCCATCGTTCTGTTGCTGTTCGGGTGGATCACCGGCGTTCAGACCCTCTTTTTCGTCTACAAGATTGGGGGCGAGGAGCCGTTCAAGCTACTGGGATACGTGATGCTTTCCTTCGCAGCGGTTATCGTAATCTACGTGCTGGCGGGGCATACGATCGACACCTTGCTCTATCCGGATCCCGCTTTTCGCGAGGCGCTGTATCGGGCCGCGTCGCTGCCAGACCCGATTTTCACTGTCTTGATGCTCGTGTTGGTCACCCTGATCGCTGCGGGTTGGCTACTGGTCTTCTGGTCCACCGCGCAACCGGAGCCCCTCAGGCGACGCTACCGCGACAGCTATCTCTCGATATACGCCTTGATGTCGCGCGAATTCTATATCGGCGATCTTTATGGTCGGCTGGCCGGTGGGATGCTAACGCGCTCGCGCCGCCTCAATGCGCTCATGCGATGGGTCTGATATGAGCATCGCGCTGTTTCTCATCGCCGGGCTGTTCTTGCCTCTCTATCCTTTGAGCATCCTGCCCAACGCCCTCCTGCAAGGCCGATTGGGCGGCACGACCAGGCTCGTTTCGGAACGGCGCCGGGGACCGGTGCTCAAGTCCGCGCTTGTCATGCTATTTCCGGTGATGGGGATTGGGCTCGTGGCCTTGGGATCGACGATCCTGGCGGACGGAGATTCAATGGTGCTGACCGTCTTTGGGGTCTGGGGCGGACTGACCTCGGTGCTTTATGCGTTTCGGCTGCTCAGCGCCAAGGATGGCGAGATCTGGATTTCGCACCTGTTCTCCTCCGCCGTTGCGTTGATATGGGTGGGGATACCCTACGGCGTGAACCCAATCCTACCCGCCATCGGGCTGTCGGTCTCCCTGATTCCGCTGGTGTTTATGTTAGACCAGTTAACCGGGCGATTCGGCATTGCGCGCAGCGGACTCTACCCGGGACTCTGCTCGTGCATGCCCCTGTTCGCGCATCTATTCATTGCCGCAGTGCTTGCCGCGATCGCGGTGCCTTTTTCGCCTTCGTTCTTCGCCGTCGCGGCGCTCGCCTTCGGCGGCGTCGGGTCGGACGAGGTGGTGGTGCTGCTTCCTATCTGCCTGTCCTGGCTCCTGTGGACCTGGGCCGGCGCCAACCTCTTGACTGGGATCGTCTGGGGCGTTCCGCGGGATGATCTTTTTTATCGCGATCTGAGTCGACAGGGCGCCCTCGGCCTCGGCGGCAGTTTGATCGCGCTCGGATTCTTCGGCATTGTTTTAGTGGAGGTAGCCCTGTGACCGCATTAGCAGTAGACGTCAAATGGCCCGATGCCGACCCGGTCGCTGAAGGGTCGGGGACACAGAGCGATTCGAGGCTGGGGCACGACCTTAAGATCCGCTCCATGGTCGCCGTCGCCGGGGAGCCCCTGCCATTCGTGTGGCCAATGCGCAACTTCATCCATCACAACCCCCTGCATGGGCTCGAGCACCTTCCTTTCGAGGAGGCTATTGCCCGGGCGAGCGATCTCTTCCATGCCAGAGGCTATCTCCGTCGCACCGATTATCAGGGCTTGATGCACGAGGGAAAGATCGACCCGGACGCGATCAAGGATCTGGTGGGAGAGTTCCTGCGCGATCGCTTTCCCGATCAGGGGGTTACGACCGACTGGGACCAAGGTCTCGATCTGTGGCGGGTCCTCTTTACGCTCATGACGCAGATGGATCAGCCCAGTGCGGGAAACGCCTATCCGAGTACGGACGCCATCTTGGCGCAACTGCGGCCATTCCTGGATTAGCGATGAAGATGCTTGATAAAGACGGGATCGGTGTCCAGTGGACGCTCTACGATCTCATCGATCGACTCTTTGGCAGCAGGATCGAATCGACGCTTAACGAGCTGCTGATCAAGGGATGCATGGACTTCCTCGACGAGGGGCAATCCGTTTGGCGGATGCCGGGGCGCCGGCAAGGCTTGTTCCGCGCATGGGAGGCGATCGCCAAACGCAATCATCGGTTGCGTCTGCACGGCCTCGATGTTGGTCACATCCTGGAGGCTGCGGATGGTCCAGAAGCGGCAATCGATTTGGTGATGAAGCGGCTCGAGGTTCCCGAGAGACTATGGATGGAATATTTCGCTGTCGAGCTCTCGAAGCTCCATGGTTGGGCCGGTTTCGTGCGCTGGCGATCTCATGCCAAGGAGTATTATTGGCAGGAACGGAACCCCGCGGATCTGGTCGACTTTATCGCCATCCGGCTGGTACTGTCGCTGTCTTTGCTCGAAGAGGCTCAGAAGCGCTACCAGTGCCCCTTTGGATACTTGGCCTGGGTTCAGTACATCGAGCAACGCCCGCACGAATGCCTGTTGCGCCATGAGCTGCATTCCGGGGCAATCCT
This sequence comes from Chromatiaceae bacterium, assembly GCA_041738985.1. Lineage (GTDB taxonomy): Bacteria > Pseudomonadota > Gammaproteobacteria > Chromatiales > Chromatiaceae > Thiodictyon. The sequence continues at coordinate 55,856 of JBGSOR010000201.1, forward strand.
GCCAGATTACGCGCATCGTGTCGAGGTTGCACTCGACAGCGGCGATCCAGCGCGTATCAAGGCATTGAGCCTCGAGTACCAAACGGAAAAGACGCAACGCGAGGCGGCCACGCGTGCACGCAGATTGCAGGAGCTCTGCGAGCGCGCGGGCATTCCCCGTGCAGTCTTAGCCAGACAGCCTTCGCATTCCCTTCGACAGATGATAGAGACCGTCTATGCCTTCAGGTCGGTGGAAGGCTTCGTCTGGACGCAAGCCCTCGAGAGAACCTATATCCGCGCCTTGCTCGCCAAACTGGCCGAGCATCGCGGTTCGGGGGCACTTGGCAGCTCGGACTCTGGACCCGCAGACAACCGGGGCGACGGCTCCCGGGTTCAGGCGATGTTCTGTATCGATGTGCGCTCGGAGCGCCTGCGCCGACAGCTCGAGCAGCTCGGGCACTACGACACCTATGGCGTCGCTGGATTTTTCGGCATCGCGATCAACTATATCGCGTTCGGCAAGGGCCATGAAGTCGCGCTATGTCCGGCCATCGTCGCGCCGCGTAACGTCGTGTTGGAGATGCCGCATCAGCACGAGCAGCACCAAGATTCGCTCTTCCACCTGGCTACCGAGGTCGTCCACGATCTAAAGGCGACGGTCCTGTCACCCTATATCACGGTCGAGGCCGTTGGCCTGCTTTTCGGATGCGACATGCTCGGCAAGACCCTGGCACCCGCTGCCTACAACACCTGGCGCAAGCAGCTCGGGAACGGGCGCAAGCCGACGCGGCTGATGATCGACAAGATCGCCAAGCATGACGCGATGGACCTGATTGCCAATCTCCAGGACGAAATGGTGGTCAAGGCCGTAGACCGACATTTCGGGATCAAGCGGGAGGCCATCACGACCGGGATGATCCTTGAGCTGCGTGAGATCGCTTTGGGTAACGCCCCATCTCCCAGCGCCTTCGCGCGACGCTTCGACATCGACCCCGCCGCGGAGGCGTTCTTCATCGCGCGGCTTCGCCTGGAGTATGGGTTGAACCCCGACCGGACTAAGATCCAGCTAGAGCACATGGCACGGATCGGCTTTAGCATCGAGCGTCAAGCGCTCCTTGTTCGTCAGACGCTGACGACGATCGGCTTGCTTGACGGTTTTGCGAAGCTCGTCTTGATCGTCGGACACGGCAGCACGTCCCAGAACAACCCTTACGAGTCGGCGTTGGACTGCGGTGCCTGCGGCGGGGAGCAAGGGCTGGTGAACGCTCGCGTGTTCGCGGCCATGGCGAATCGGCGCGAGGTGCGCGAACGACTGTCCGAGGAGGGCATCCGGATCCCGGAGGATACTTGGTTCATCCCGGCGCTTCACGACACGACCACCGACGAGACGATGCTCCACGATATCGAGCAACTACCACCGGGCCGGCTGACACAACTGACTCGCATCCAGGAGGACTTGGCCGCCGCCGGACGGCTCTGCGCGCAAGAGCGTTGCTATGAGCTCGGGGAGTCCGCGGCGGATTCTCCCGAAGCGGCGTCGAGATGCGTCAAGCGTTGTTCTATGGATTGGTCCCAGGTTCGACCGGAATGGGGTCTATCGAAGAATGCGTCTTTCATCGTGGCCAGCCGTGCCCTTACGCGGGGGCTCGATCTCGGCGGCCGCGCCTTCCTGCACTCTTATGATTATCGCCAGGATACGACGGGTAGCCTGCTCGAGGCGATCGTCTCCGGGCCGCTGATCGTCGCTCAGTGGATCAACATGGAGCACTATTTTTCCGTCGTCGACAACGAGGTCTTCGGCAGCGGTAGCAAGATTTACCACAATGTCGTTGGCCGCTTCGGCGTCATGACGGGTAACGTCAGCGACTTGCGAACGGGCCTGCCGGCGCAGACCGTTTTTCAGGGCGAGCGACCCTATCACGAGCCCATGCGTCTGATCGCCCTGATCGAGGCCCCACTGCCATTCGTCCAGAGCGTTCTGGCCAGGGTCTGCAAGATTCGGGATCTGGTGTACAACGGTTGGGTGCGATTCCTGGTGCTTGACCCGGAGACCGGTTCTGCCAATCTCTTCGAGGGTGGCGTCTGGATTGTGCAGGGTCAATACCCGCAATCGGATGGGGGGCGAGCAACGGCCGGACCCCACGACCAGTTCGCTCCGAGCTCCGGACAGATACTGCCGCAATGGAGAACCAGTTATGAGCGATTTCACGGTCGGCGCCATGAAAAAGCTCGAGATCGTCGTTGAAGGCGAATATCAGGGGTTCGTTGTCGACCTTCTCAACCGAGCTGGCGTAAGCGGCTATACGATCTTCCATAACCTATCCGGAAAGGGAACGCATGGGACACACAAAAGCCATCTGATGTTCAACGACGATTCGGTGCTCGTAATGATTGTCAGTGCCGTGCCGCAGAACCTGGTCAGCCCGATCCTGGAGGGACTGGCACCCTTTTTCAACAAGCACATGGGGGTTGTCTTCACGTCGGACATCCAAGTGAGTCGTATGGCGAAATCGGAAACTTAGAAAGAATCCCAGTTGGAGCGGGGATTCTTCGGGGGTCAGATCCGATGGCGGCCAAACGGGCTAGAACGTCGTGTCGTTCGAATAGGCCGGTCGGTCTGCACCGTACCAGCTTGACAGCCTATGTCCTCCTCGCCTCACTCGTGGTGAGGCACCTTTCTGCCCGGCGCCCGCCGGGTTTTTTTCGGCATCAACGGCTCCAGCGGCGGGGCGGAGGCCCTGCGGGCGGCGAACGCGAACCGTCTCCCGTATCGGCGTCGTACCGGCTGGTGTCGCGGCTGAACGATGGTCCCGCCGAGGAAGAGCCCGGGGCTGCAGGGACCAGGTGTGGGTACCAGGTGGCTCGCCCCGCTACCGCCTCGTCCGCCGGGAACGGTGAGGCAGCTCGGAGGCGGCACGCAGCTTATCCACCCAGTGCAGCAGGGCGAGCCAGGGGTGGCGCAAGGGCATGCGCGGGCCTGCGTAGCGCATGACGTCGCGTACGCGCTCGCGCATGGCCTGGCTGTAGCAGTGGACCTCGCATCGGTTGCACACCGGCTTTTCCTCGTGGAAGGGGCAGGTGGCGAGTCGGCGGTGGGCATAATCCCGAAGCCGGTGGCACTCTGGGCAAAGCGCGCCGCGACCGCCGTGCCGATCCCGGCAGGAGATCTCCAGCATGGCGTCTATCGTGCGCCGTTCCTGGCGGATGCGGGGGCCTGGAGTGGTCATGGGCAGATCGGGCTCTCCGATACAAAGTTGGCGCGGGCCGGGGCCTAGGTCGGGCGCGTTCAGTCCCGGCTACCCGCCATTGGGCGTCGGCGGGGTTGGCACGCGCTCTGACCTCGATCAAGACGGACTGGACGACGGGGCATTCTTGAGCTCGGGATACATTGCAAGCAGATGGATCAGATCGAGATTCCTGATCGCTTGCACTGCGAACTCCCAACGTCCCTCGCCGCATAGACCGCTCACGCCTGCCTGCTCATACGCGTCCAACGCGGTCTGCATGCAGGCCGATCTGACATATTCCGCTAGATCGAGCCGGTCGATCATGGTCTGTACCCTTTGGTTTCGGGGGAGCGTCCCCGGCAAGGCGGACTGTCTCGTCGGCAGTATACCGAGGCCACGGGGAGCCAGCTCAAGGCCGACAACGCCGATAACAAGCAGAGGTAACGGCGTGTGGCACGCCGCACCAATGGGCTTCCGAGACAATCCGAATCGTTCGGCAACGAGCCCCAGAAGCTTACCTGGCAGCCCGATCTCGGCAAACCCCGCATCGGCGCATGCCAGCGGGTCCTTGCGGCTTGATCGACATCAAGGCCGCCATGGCCTGCACGCGGCATGGTTGCGGGCGGCATCCATGAACGATAGGCAAGCCCTGACGCCCCAGCGTGGTGTCCGGGTCCGTGCCGTCTCACCCGAGGAGTCTGAAATGATTACCGTCAGCCTGCGTATGAAGCTCGATCAGACCCCGCTGAAGCGGGTCCCCGTCTCCCTGTGTCTGGATGCGGACGGACACTGTACCCCGCCGGTGCACACCGACCGCGAGGGCCGTGCGCGCTTCGACATCCCCGAGGCCAGTGGTAAGGTTCTGGTCGACGGGGTGGAGCGCTACCACGGGCGCCTGGCGGGGGAGGTCCAAGTGGAGCTGTGGTCCATCACGCAAGCCCCCAACGACTCCCAGGGGCTGGCCGGTCATATGCCCATGGGCAGTAACGCCTATCCCAACATGCAGACGCGTACCCTGGAGGTCGACGGGCGTCCGGTGTTGACCGACGGCGAAGGTTATCTCGTGAATCCGGCGGACTGGTCGGAGTCTTTCGTGCGCACGCTGGCGGCGGCGGAAGGGTTGACCCTCGCTGACCCCCACTGGGAGCTGGTCCGCTACCTGCGGGAGCATTTCGCCCGGGCCGGGACCCAGGCCACGGTGCGGGACATGGTCCGGCACTTCAGCAAAGTCTGGGGCCGGGAGGCGGGCAGCAGCGCCAGTCTGCATCGGCTCTTTCCTCGCGGTGGCCCACAGAAGCAAGGCAACCGGCTTGCCGGACTGCTCCGTACCAAGGGGGAGCATTAGAGTGCGGTTTGATTCGGGTCAAGGTGACTGGACAAACACGATGTCAATTTCATCTGACAGTCACCACCGGCCAAGGGTCAGAGCCATGCAGCGTCTGGCAGGTTGCAGGGATAGCGGCCCGGAACCGCCGAGTGTTCAGAGGTTGGCCACCTGGGTCGCGAGCTCCGCGGCCCGCGTCGGCAGGGCACCATCAGCCATGGGGTAGAGCACGCGCTCCTCCTTGTAGTTGTGCTGCTGGATCAGGAAGTGCAGGGTCTCGATGATCCCCAGATAGGCCGCCTGGTCGCGGGCCACAATGGTCTCGTCCAGGTCCGCAAGCAGGGCTCGCATCTGTGCATGTTCCGCGACCATGATCTGGATTGGCTGCTCGGCCACCTTGAAGACCTGGGCCACGGCGGGAAACAGGGTCTCCTCCTCCAGGGTGAAGTGCCGGTCAAGCGCCACGCTAAGCTCGCGCGCCGCCAGCCCGGCGGCTGACCAGTCCTGGGTGCCGACGCGGCGTTCGGCTTCCGCCAGCAACCGGTCACAGCGGTGATGATCGTCCGTGAATGAATCAGTGATGGCTGAGGTCATGAGCGCCTTGGTCCGATGTGGGTGGAAAGCAGCTGCGATACTGGCCGCCGCGACCGACCCAAGCGTTGATCTGGGTCAACTCAGAACCTTCGGATGGCGGCCTTGGGCGCGCTCCCCCGCCCCCCTAACGCCCCTGCCCACACGCAACCTCACTGGGCGCAGCACCCAACTCCCCCGTACCTGCTTCCTCCGCCAACACACTCAATGTTGCGCGATCCAGGATCGTGATGTGGGCGCCGTGGACGCTGATGACCGCGTCGTCGGCCAGGTGCTTGATGACCCGCGAGAAGGTCTCGGGTTGCACGGACAGACGCGAGGCCAGCACCCCTTTGCGCACGTCCAGGGCAAAAGCGCGCCGGTCCTCCGGGCAATGGGCAAGCAGGTAGCGGGCGACCCGACTCTTGGCGGTGTGCAGTGTGAGGTTGTCGATCTCCCCGATCAGCCCCCGCAGGCGGCGGCTCAGGGCTCCCATGATAACGAAGCAGGTGTCCACGGACTCGCGCAGCGTGGCGGCGAAGTCCCGGGCGTCGATCGCGATCAGGACGGTGGGGGCCAGGGCCGCCGCGCACACCGGGTAGCGGGGGGCGTTGAGGAACATCAGGGCCTCGGCGAAGGTCTGGCCCGGGGAGACGATCTCGATGACCTTCTCGGCCCCGTCCGGAGCGAGACGAAAGAGCCGCATTTGGCCCGACTCCACCAGATAGAAGCAGCGCGCCGGGTCACCCTGACTGAAGAGCCATTGCCCCTCGTCCCGGGTGTGGCGGACGGCATGCGCGACGACCCGCTGCAGTTGCGCGTCGCTGAGCTCGGACAACAGGGGTGTAGCCCGCAAACTGTCGATCATCGGTCTCTCCGCGTAAGACGGCCGGTCGGCGGGTACCCAGCGCCAGCCGGGCGATGCGGCAGTCTAACCAGGGTCACCGCGTAAGGCGCGGAAAAGTCCGCGGCGCGCGCCCGGACCCGGGTTCACCCCAGGGTCAGTGAGACCCGGCGATAGCGCCAGGCGGCCGCGGCGATCAGGCCGAA